>CALALQ010000415.1 GCA_937925595.1 uncultured Demequina sp.
AGAGACGGGTGAGGTTCGTCTGCATCGCCTCGAGTTTGCGGAGCGTCTTCTCTTTGCGGCGCCGGTGCTTGAGGATGCCCGCCGCTTCCTCGATGAACCCGCGCCGGTCGACGGGCGTCGCGTGCAGCACCTGGTCGAGCTGGCCCTGGCCGACGATGACGTGCATCTCACGGCCGAGGCCCGAATCGCTGAGCAGCTCTTGGACGTCCAGCAGCCGGCAGCCTTCTCCGTTGATGGCGTACTCGCTGGAGCCGTTGCGGAACAGCGTGCGTGAGATCGTGACCTCGCTGTACTCGATCGGCAGCGCGCCGTCGGCGTTGTCGATCGTGAGGCTCACCTCGGCGCGGCCGAGTGGCCCGCGGGTCGAGGTGCCCGCGAAGATGACGTCCTCCATCTTGCCGCCGCGGAGGGACTTCGCGCCCTGCTCACCCATGACCCAGGCGAGCGCGTCCACCACGTTCGACTTGCCCGAGCCGTTCGGGCCCACGATGCACGTGACGCCCGGCTCGAACGCGAACGTCGTCGGCTGAGCGAAGGACTTGAAGCCCTTGAGCGTGAGGCTCTTGAGGTACATGCTCCCCCGGTCGACGAATATCCTGCGGATGCCTCGGAAAGCGTACCCGAGGGGATGCCGCTCCCCCCGTCTCGCGCGCCGTGACGCGGATCCCCGCTGGCCGGTCCGCGATTCGAACGACGGTGGCCATCGCCCCGTCGTTCGGTGCACGCTGGAAGACGTGGTGATCGAGATCGCGCCCATCCCCCTGCCCGACCGGCTCGGCACGCCCGCGGCACGCCCGTTCGAGGCCTACGCCGCCCTCGCCGAAGCGCTCGAGGTGGAGCAGCTCGGCACGGCCGACGTGAGCTACTCCGCACGGGAGCTGCTCACGTTCGCGCGCGGCCGGCGGTACACGGTGCGCGAGGCGATCGGCGCCTGGGATGGCGACCGGCTCGTCGGCGTCGCCGACCTCGAGTGGGAGCAGGATCCGCAGGCGACGACCGCGTTCAGCGTCGCGTTCGGAGTGGTCCCCGATCGGCGACGCGAAGGCATCGGCACGTCGTTGCTCCGGGCGCTCGAGGCCCGAGCCACGGCGGTCGGCCGCCCCTCGCTCGTGCTCATGGGCGCGCACGCGATCGATGACGGCGCGGGTGAACGCATCCGGGCGCCGCAGGGCGACGCGAGCCTCGCCGCCGCATCGGCGTCGGTGCGGTTCGCCCGCAGCCAGCGGTATGAGCTCGGGCAGCTCGACCGGATGAGCGCGCTCGACGTCGCCGGGCGAGAAGGCGAGTTCCGTGCGCGAGACGCTGCGGCGATGCGGGACGACGGGTACCGCATCGCGCTGTGGCAGGACGGTGCCCCGGACGACCTGGTCGACTCGCTCGCGAACGCGCATCAACGCATGTCCGTCGATGCGCCGGCGGGGGCGATCTCCTACGAGGAGGAGGTCTGGGACGCCGGCCGGGTGCGAGCCGAGGAGGCACAGGCCCTGGACGCGGGCCGCACGATGCTCACCGCGGCGGCCGTCACCCCGACCGGTGAGGTCGCGGGCTATACCCGGCTCTCGCTCCCGCCGGGGAAGACCGCCGTCTACCAGGACGACACCCTCGTCCTCGGTCCACACCGCGGACACGGACTCGGTCTGCGGATGAAGCTCGCGAACCTCGTGGCCCTGGCGGATGCGGCTCCCGAGCGCCGTCGGGTCTACACCTGGAACGCGGACGAGAACGCGCACATGCTCGCGATCAACATCGCGCTCGGCTTCGAGCCCGTCGCGATCGAGTCAGCCTGGCAACGCCCGCGACCCTGACTCGCCGAACTCACGGTGCGTCGATGAGCCGCGTGAAATGGTGCGCGCCGGTGAAGACGGGGAGGATCGAGACCGCCGCACCCGGCTCGTCGGCCACCGCGATCATCCGACCGTCGCCGATGAAGATGCCGATCTCCCGCAGCGAGTCGGCGACCACGAGGTCGCCGGATCGCGCCTCGGTGGCAGGCACCCGATGCCCCTGCTCGTCCTGGCCCGCGATCGAGTGGGGCAGCGCGAGGCCGACGTGCGCGAAGGTGAACTTCACCAGCCCCGCACCCTCGAAACCGGTGGGCGAAGCGCCGCCGGACACGTACGGCACACCGAGCACGGTCCGCGCGACAGCGACCACGTCGTCGACACGATCCGCGCTCGCGGAGGACGCCGGCTGATAGCCGTCGGCGCTCGACCGCGTGCAGTGCAGCCTGACCTCGACCGTCCACGGGACGTCCGAGTAATTCGTGAGGTAGTTCTTGTACATCCCCTCGCCCTGCGCGAGTCCCGTGGCGTACCCGTGGACGTCGCGCGACGTCACCTCGAGGTAGACGCCGCCGTTCGCCGTATCCGCGCTGAACGACACCCCGTTGGCCAGATCGGACTCGCGATGCTCCGGATCCGTGAAGGAGGCGTTCAGCAAGTACGGCGCCGTCTCGGCCGGACAGAGGACGTCGGGCAGATAGATGTAGCCGCCGTCCTGCCACGCTGGCACGGTGACGGGAACCGTCACGAGCGTGGTCGGCGCCGACTGATCGGTCACCGGTGCTCCGGGCGCGGCCGCGGCGAGCGCGAGCAGCGCGGCGGCAGGAAGTGTGGCGAGCATGGATCCTCGTTGTCGCTGGTCTCGCGCGCTGAATCGGCGCGGAAGGGGGGCATGATGGTGCTCTAGTATACATTAACTCTTGTCAGGCTACACTTCCCAGACGACCGAGTCGTATCACATCGATTCTGTGAGTGCGTTCATGACGAGGGGAGCGTAGAAGCGCCGCCCTCCGGGCTGCTCTGATTGGGTCAGGATGCCAAGCTCCTCGAGCTGGTGGACCAGACGATTCACGCGTTGATACGAAAGCCCGAGTGCCGCCTGCGCCTTGGTGATCGAGAACGTCGGGTTCGCCACGGCGAAGTCGACGATCGCGTGGGCTGAGTCGGCACGCAGGCTCGACTGGCGGATCTGCTCTTTCAGTTCTGCCTGCACCCCGACCAGGGTCTTCATCTGGCGATGCGTCTGGTCAGCGGCTGCATGCAGGCCGCGTGCGAAGAAGGTGACGAACCCATTCCAATCGCCGTGAGTGCTCACCGCCAACAGCCGGTCGTAGTACTCGCTGCGACGCTCCTCGAACCACGGCGAAACCGTGAGCGTGGGCTCAGAGAGCACGCGGTCGTGCAGCAGCTGCGACACGATGAGGAATCGGCCGAGCCGGCCGTTGCCGTCACGGAACGGGTGCAGCGTCTCGAACTGATAGTGGGCCATCGCCGCGACCACCACCGGATCGATTCGCCCGGAATGATCGGCCTGCATCCAGTCGGCGAGGTCGCGAAGGTTCACCTCCAGATCCAAGCCTGGAGGCGACGGAATGAACCGCGCCGAATGCACGGGGAACCCGCCGATGGGAGCGTCCGCCCTGCGGCCGATCACCACCTGCGTCTCCCGCACATGGCCCGACTCACTCTCCAGGGGTGTACCCCGCATCAGCATCCCCTGCATCGAGCTGAGAAACGAGACCGACATCGGGCGGCCCCGTGAGACATGCGCAAAGCCGGCGTTGGCCATTCGTACGTAGTTCAACACCTCGACGAGTTCAGGCGTTCGAGGGCTGTCCTCATCGGCGGTCAGCACCGCCTCCAGGGGTGCGTACGTTCCCTCGAGCGCTGAAGTGCTCTGGGCTTCGCGCTGAAGAGCGGGGTGCCGCAGCAGCTGAGGGTTCGGAAGTTGACGCGCGGTGGTGTACAGGGCCGCGAGCGACGCGCGCGCCTCGGCCACCGCCATATAGGTCGTGCCCGACAGCATCGGCGCCTCTCGCGGCAGCGGTCCGGGAACGAACGCCTGATGCGTCCATTCGCCCAGATAGGCGTCTCGACCCGAGATGGGAACGAGCGAACCCATGTCACCGTTTACGAACATCGCGAGATCCATGATGAAACTCTATAGGCCATTCAGTTTCATCCGGCTGGACATGATGAAACGTACGCCCGGATTCTCAAGAACCGGATCAGTCGCCGCGCGCCACACGCAGGCGCTGGCACCGCGGGCAGCGGTGCGATGACCGATTCATGAAGGGCTCGCGCACGATCGGCGTTCCGCAGCGCGGACACGGCCTGCCGGTCTGGCCGTAGGCGTTCAGCGAGTGCGCGAAGTACCCCGACGCGCCGTTCACGTTCACGTACTGCGCGTCGAAACTCGTCCCGCCCTCGGCCAGGGCCTTCAGCAGCACGTCACGCACG
>CALALQ010000416.1 GCA_937925595.1 uncultured Demequina sp.
CTACTCCAGACTCTGCGCACAGAATAGGCCAGGTCCAGGGTGTTTTCGAGGTTGACGATCTCATTCCCACGGGCCTGGCGCATGCGTAATGTGCCGGGCCAAGGCGATCGCCCCAGCGATCCTCAGTCGGGCGACGCGCGGAACGGGAGCGTACCGGGGCATCGCCTCCGAGATGGCGGCTCGCGACACAGGCGAATCGGCGGAAGCACTCACTTTCGAACTTCGGGCGTTCATCGACGGACTCGCAGACAACTGATACCCCGACCGCGCGATCCTACTTGGGCCATGCTCGGGGAGGGCTCCCTAGCGTGCCGGGGTTGTTGGGGTCCAGCGCCGCGCCCCGACCGCCCTGATACTCACGACAAGTTCCAGTCGATTGGATCGCCGGAACCGAGGAAGTCGTTCGCCTCACTGAAGACGCGGGAGACATGGAATGGTCGCTCATCTCCGGGGTATCCTGCCATCGGGTGCGCGGCGCGGATAAATGAGTCAGCGGAGACGTTCTGAAGGACGGACGTGGCCAGGTCCACAGCGTCGGCTCCCAGCAAGATGAAGGCGATCCCGCGATCTGGGTCATCGAGGCTGCGAAGGATAGCCTCCGTGAATGGCTTCCAGATCGCCAGGTGCGACTTGGGAGTGTTCTCCACGACGGTGAGGGCCACATTCAGAAGGAGTACGCCGCGATCAGCCCACGGCGACAGGTCGCCGATCGGCGGGCGCGTGAAGGGCGTTCGGTCGTCTCGCTCCAAGTTCAAGAAGATCCGGTGGAGAGCGGATCTCTTGTTGATAGCGCCAGGTTGAGAGAAGGCGAGACCGTCCGCTAAGCCAGCGGCATCGTAGGGATCCTGGCCGAGCAACACGACACGGACTTGCTCGAATTCTGTTGCACTTAGCGCGCGAAAAACCTGACTCCTGTCCGGAAAGACTTGCTGGGACGACGCGTAGAGGCGCGCCAGATCGGGAACTGAATCGGCCTGACTTTGGTTCCGTACTTCAAGTAAGGATGGAATGGCTTGGCGCCCACCTTGCCCATATGGCAGGCAATCCCTCCGTTCATGTCGGCGGGAGCGGATCAGGCTCCGGACCACTACAGCAGCGAACTGGTTGTCAACGCTGACATGATCGGCTCCGCGTGGAGCGCGCCGCGGATGGTGACCAACAGCACCCACCGAGCTACGCCCCTACATCCAGGTAGGCAGCCAGTCCGCGGCGGACGCTACCCGTCTCGACGGGGATCGGATCTCGCCTCGGTCGCCCACGTGACCAGCTCCCTCTGGAATCTGGCCATCTCGGAACTGCGCACCACTGATGGGAACACCACGAGGCGCCCGGGCGGGATTCGCAACTTGAAATCGACAGCCGGTAGTTCGAAGTAGTGCCAGTCGCTGAGCCACTCTTGACAAGCTTCCACTGCAAGTATGTCGTCAGCGGAGACCCTGAACACCGGCTCCGCGCCCCAACCACGGAGTTTCCACAGCACCAGACCGTGGGAATCGGGGGTAAGGAAGCCGGTCTTCCACCCGAACACCCTCCTCCAAGATTCCGGCGCGACGTCGCGCATCGACTTCGCTGAGTCTTGGGCAATTAGGACCCTCCACACCTTCCCTCGTGCCACTCGCGCGACTGCGAGCTGCGTGAGCCGTGCCCGCGTATAGTCGAACATCGCAAGCCAAGTCACCGGTACAGCCAACAGTGTCCCGACCGGAACGATCAGCCACTCGCTACCTGAACCACGTGATGAAAGCACACTCCAGAGCCCGACGAAGACGGGCGTGAGGAACGAACTGGTGACAGGTTCGGTTTAGGCCGCCAGTGTAAGCGGCTCGGCTAGCTTGGTTTCGAACTCGATGGGCGTCAAGCCGCCAAGAGTGTCTTGGGCTCGTTGCCGGTGATACTTCCGCTCGATCCAGACGACGATCGCCAGCCGTAGCTCCGGCTTGGAAGCGCCGTGACCGAAACTGACTGCCCCTGTAGCTGTGTACGGTCGTCCCGGTCGGGCTGCGACGCTGGATCGCCATCCGCAGGGCCGAGACAGCGAGCTCCGACGTCATCCGTTCGTCGATCGAGTAGCCGACGATCCGGTTTGACCAGACGTTCTTGGCGGCGCAGAGATAGACCTCTTCCTCGCCGGAGCGGTGCCGTGGGCGTTGGTGATGTTCTCGTCGGGCCACCATCGGACTCCTTCGGTTCGCCATTCGCGGTTGACGGATGCGGCGCCGCCGAGGGACAGGATCTCGCGACCGCGATCTGGAGGCGTGCGGGGGCGGGGTAGTAGCCAGGTGACTTCGGATATGCGGATGGCTGCGCCTGGTGCGCCTTCTGGAGCGGCCGCACCCGCTGCCGGGCTGACGACCGCCCAGGCGAAGCCCCTACGGTGCCGCTCGCAGGATCTCGAGCGCCATCCGGATTTCGTGAACGAGGGCAGCGGCGTCGCCCTCGTTCACGTCGGCGGCGTAGCCCACCTCGTCAGACTCGAGGGGCTCGAGCGCGTTCTCCTGGGATGTCACAAGCGAGGCAGGCATGAAATGGCCCTCGCGCTCACCGGCCCTGCGCAGGACGAGCGCCGGGTCGGCCCGCAGATGCACAAAGACGGCATCCGGTGCCTCTCGACGGATGAGATCTCGATACCGGCGTCTCAGCGCTGAGCAGGCGATCACGGCGCCGTCCGGCGCCTGCTGGAGTGCGCGGCCGCACGACCTGAGCCAGGGCGCACGGTCGTCGTCGTCGAGAGGCGTGCCGGATGCCATCTTGGCGATGGCCTCGGGCGCGTGCAGATCGTCGCCGTCTATGAAGGGAAGCACCAACTCCGAGGCGAGCAAAGTGCCGACGGTTGTCTTGCCCACGGCGGAGACGCCCATGACCACCACGCGGTGCTTCCGAACCGGGGTCACGCGAGGGGTCCGCCGAAGAAGGCAGGGAAGGTGCGCATCCACTCGACGTAGTCGGCGGCGGCACGATCGAGCGGGTAGCGGCCGGCGAAGCCGAGCTTGCCGAGCCTGGTGAGGGACATAGGAGCGTTGTCGGCGAAGAACACGACGTTCGCCGCATCGGGATCGATGCGGAAGTCCACTTCAAGATGCTTGTTGAGGGCGCGGCACCAGTCGGCGACCGACCATACAAACGGGGTGCTGACGTTGATGACCGCGCCTGGAAGTCGCGCAACTTCCACCGCCGCGGCGACGGCCCGTCCCACGTCCCGGGTGTAGATCCACGCTTTGCGCGCCTCGCGGGGCAGCACGATCTCCTGCCCCGCGAGCGCCATCGCCAGCACCTGGTACGGGGCGCTCATCTGTCCGCGGTGCGTCGTGGGGTGCTCCCAAGGCCCGAAAACGTCGCCGAGCCTCAGGCTCGCCATCTCCAGTCCATGGATGCGGGCGACTCGAAGAGCTGCCTGCTCGCCGGCGAGCTTGGAGATCTCGTACAGCGACTCGGGCCTCTCCTGGTGCGTCTCCTCGACCAGGATGTCGTCGCCGGCTGTCTCGGCTCCATAGGCGGCGACCGATCCGAGATGGATCAATCGGCGCACGGGAGCGTGTGCCCGCGCGGCCTGGGTGACCATCGCGACGCGGACCGGCGCCTCGACGTTGATCCGCATGGTGGCCTCGGGCCGGCTCCGCTCGTCGGCGGCCGTCGGTGTGAGTGCGGCGCCGTGGATCACGGTCTGCGGGCGGTGATCGAGGATCACGGCCATGAGGGCCTCGGAGTCCAGGACGTCCCCGCGGACGAAGACGTACCGTCCGGGAAGCTCGCCCATCGCGGCGGCGGCGATCGGCGGCGGTGGCTCGAGTGCGTACCCGATGACGTCGTGGCCGCGGGCGAGCAGCGCTTCGGAGACCGCCAGGCCGACCGTGCCGGTCGCACCGGTCAGCAGGACCGTGGACGCCCCCATCAGTACCCCTTCGCCAGATCGATGACACCGAGCAGCGGCTGGCCGGATCGGTAGCGACGGAGGTTCTCCCGGATGCGGTCGGCGAGCAGGGGGATGCTCATCGCCGGCGTGTTCGCCGTGTGCGGAGTGATGAGCGCTCGCGGGTGCATCCAGAGGGGATGCCCCGGGGGTAGCGGTTCCGGGTCGGTGACGTCGAGCCCGGCACCGCGGATGCGTCCGGCATCCAGAGCTTCCACGAGGTCGTCGGTCACGACGAGCTCGCCGCGACCGACGTTGACGAGGATCGCCTCGGGCGACATCGCGTCGAGTGCCGCGCGGTCGATCAGTCCTGTGGTCTCGGGTGACACTGGTGCGGCGAGCACGACGATGTCGGACGCCGGGAGGGCATCCCGCAGCTCGTGGGGACGGATCGTGTGGTCGGCGAAGTCGGCGGGTGCTCCGCCCGCGCGGCACACGGTCACGGTCGAATCGAACAGCCGCAGAAGTCGGCAGAGATCGCGCGCGATGCCACCGGCGCCGACGATGAGAGTCCGTGCGCCCTGGATGGAGATGCCCGACTGCGGTGCCCAGGAGGTCGCGCGGGCGCGCTCGGGGAGCTCCCGTGCGATGGCGAGGATGAGGCCCAGCGCGTGCTCCGCCACGGGGCGGCCGTAAGCGCCCTTCGCCGAGGTCCAGAGCAGTCGCTCGTCGAACGCTCCGGCGCGGGCGAAGTTCTCCACGCCGGCGGACGGGAGTTGTACCCACCGGAGGGATGGACGTTCCGAGATCGCTGCGGTGAGCAGGTCAGGATCTCCGTGACGAGACCAGACGAGCACTTCGGCGCGCTGGTCCGTGAGCGCACCGCCGGCTTCATGGATCGCGGCGGCATACTCGGGCACGTCGTCCGGCAGCAGTTCTACGAGTGGCGCTGCGTCGGTTCCGGTCTCGGCCACGTTCACCACCAGCCCGTGTCGATACGACGCTTCACGAGGCGGCCGTCGAGTCCGCCCGTGTACTCGCCCCCCTCGGCGACGACCCGTCCGCCCGAGACGGTCAGCGTGACCGCCCCGATGCCTTCCTGGCCGTCGTAGATGTCGTAGTCGCTGCCCCAGTGGTCCGGGGTGGCCCGCCAGGATCGGTCGGGGTCGAGGACGATGAGGTCTGCGTCCGCCCCTACGCGGATCAGACCCTTCCGCGGGTAGAGGCCGAACGTCTTCGCCGGCTCCGTCGCCATGACCCGCGCGAACTGCGTCGGTGTCAAGCGGTGGTTCGCCGCGGCATCCGACCAGACGGTGGGCACGCGGCGGTCGATGCCGGGAGCCCCCGCCGGCATAAGTCGGAAGTCTTCCAGTCCCGGACGCTTCTGTTCGAGCGAGTAGGCGCAGTGGTCGGACCCGACCGCGTGGAGCTCACCTCGACCGAGCGCCCGCCAGAGAGCGTCGCGGTCTGTCTCGGCCCGAAGTGGCGGGGTGATGACGTACTTCCATCCGTCCGGACCGCGGTACATGTCTTCGGTGAAGTGCAGATAGTGCGTGCACGTCTCGGCGCGCACGGCGACTCCGAGGGAACGGGCGTGGGCGATCGCCGCGACACCCTGCGCCCCCGACACGTGGAACACGAAGAGGGGGGAGCCCAGCTCGTGGGCGTACGTGACGGCGCGTCCGATCGCGGACACCTCGGCCAGCTGCGGTCGGGAGCCCGGGAAGGTGGAGGCGTCTGTGGAGCCGGCGCGCGCCACGGCGTCCGTGACGTGCTCGACGAGCTCGTGGTCCTCGGCGTGGAAGCCAGGAAGCCCGCCGGCGCCTGCGATCGTCTTCATCGCGTCGTAGATCTGACCGTCGGTCAGTCGCATCTCCTCGAAGGTCGTATAGATCTTGAAGGAGCTCAGCCCGAGCGCGATGAGCCGGGGGATATCCGCGAGGGTGTGCTCGTCGGCGTCCGTGAGGATCGGGTGGAAGCCGTAGTCGATGGCGCACCGGCCTTCGGCGGCCCGCAGACGTGCGAGCGCGGCCGCGAGGTGGTCGCCGTGAGACGGCGGCACGAAGTCGAGGACGGTCGTCGTGCCGGAGATCGCCGCCTGTCGAGTGGCGGTCTCGAAGCTGTCGAGGCTGTGGTCGTCCGATCCCACGGGGTACTCGATGTGCGTATGCGTATCGATGCTCCCCGGCAGCACGAAGTGGTCGCCGGCATCGACGACGCGTCGTCCGGACAACGTGCCGTGTCCCGCGATCACGGCGATCCGACCCTCCGCGATTCCGACGTCCAGGGCGTCGATCGTGTCTTCGCGCACGACGCGCTCGCTGCGTATGACCAGGTCGAGGTTCGGCATTCGCATCCCTTCTCAGATTTCGACCATGTTACTCGAATGCGACGAATGTTCGTCAAACTTGATAAACCCACCTTGAGTCTGGCAAAGTGTCCATCCGAAAGGAGAACGAGGATGTGCCCCACCGCCACGCCGACCGCGAACGTCGCCGATCTGCTCGCCAAGACGGCTCTGTCTGCGCTCGAGCAGCAGCTGCTGGAGATCCTGGTCGACAGCTCGGCACCGGTCGGAGCCTGGGTCGCTCGCGACCACCTCCGTGAGCGGGGTCACGACGTCAGCTCGGCGAGCGTGTCCCGGCTGCTGTCGCGGCTGGACTCCCTCGGACTGACCGAGCCGGCCGACGGAAAGGGCCGGGTCGTCACGGCCACCGGCCGCCGCCTCGGCGAGTACGCCCGCGATGCGCGGGCGCGCAACTCGGCTCATGAGCAGGCGCTCCAGATCCAGACGATCGACCAGGTCCTCGACCTGCTCCGCGCACGCCGAGCGATCGAGAGCGAGGCGGCCCGCGCCGCCGCGGGACGCTGCGTCTCCGCCCAGCTCGCCCCCCTGAGGCAGCTGGTGGGCGACCACCGCGCTCAGCTGGCGCGCGAGGGCATCGCCCGTGCCCACGCCATGTCGTTCCACCGGGAGCTGTGCCGTCTGTCCGGCAACCCCCTGCTGATCGCGATGAGCGACACAGTCCTGAGCGAGCGGCTCGAGTACCTCGAACGCGTGCTGGACGTCGTGACCTCCGGCCACGACTCCTTCCAGCACTCCGTGGACGACCACGAGAGCATCCTCCACGCCGTCGAGTCCGGCGAGAGCGAGCGGGCTTTCGAGGTCATGCACGCGCATCTGTCCCGCCTGATCCAAGAGGTGGAGGAGTTCGCCGAGAGTGACAGCGCGCGCGCCTTCTCCAGCGTCCTCGGGCTGGCGACTCCCTGATCCCGTCCGCAGCAATGAAAGGAAACACCATGCGGCAGCACAAGTACGGAGACCCCGAGCTCACCGAGCAATACCGTCAGGCCGGGTTCGGCGGACGCGTCGGCTGGGGCAAGAAGCCTGCACTGGTCGTCATCGACATGGCCGGTGCGTGGACGAGCAGCGACGAGATGATCGGCTCCGACCTCTCCTCGGTCACGGACTCGGTCAGGTCCCTCCTGGAGGTCTTCCGCGAGAAGAACCTGCCGCGCTACTTCACGACGATGGCGTACGACGAGACGATGACTGACGTCGGCGCGGTGGCGGCGAAGAAGACCCCGCACCTGCTCGAGATGACACGGGGCTCCGAGCGCGTCCAGCTCATCCCGGAACTGGAGCGACGGGCGGACGAGCCCCTCATCGAGAAGCCCCGCGCGTCGTCGTTCTTCAACACCAACCTGGTCTCGCTGCTCATCTCGGAGGGCGTGGACACGATCGTCGTCACGGGCTGCTCCACGAGCGGATGCGTGCGCGCCACCAGCGAGAGCGGCGTGGACTTCAACTTCCACGTCATCGTCCCGCAGGAGGCCGTCGGCGACCGTTCGGAGAGTGCGCACTGGGCGGCTCTCTTCGACATCGACAACCGGTATGGGGATGTCGTGCCTCTGGAAGACGCGCTGCAGCACCTGCACGCCCTCCCGGCGGTCGACTGACCGGAACGAGAAGGAGGAAGACGGTGGCACCCGCGCTGGAGCTTCGCAACATCACGGTCAAGTACGGAGCGATATCGGCTCTCACGTCGGTCGACTTCCACGTCGACGCCGGGGAGGTGGTCGCGCTCGTGGGAGACAACGGCGCCGGGAAATCGACGCTGGTCAAGGTCATGTCGGGACTGCGGCGCCCGGAGGAGGGTGCGATCCTCGTGAACGGCGAGGAGGTCTCATTCGCATCGCCGAAGGATGCCGCTCGTCGCGGTGTCGCCACCGTCTTCCAGGATCTGGCTCTGTGCGACGACATCGACGTGGTCGGCAATCTCTTCCTCGGAAGGGAGCTGCGGTCGGGGACCGGTGCGCTCGCCGAGGAGCGGATGGAGGCTCGGGCCGCCGAGCTGCTCTCCTCGCTGAACGTCACGACTCTCAAGAGCCTGCGGGCGAAGGTGTCGCGTCTGTCGGGGGGCCAGCGCCAGTCCATCGCCGTGGCACGCTCCCTCATCGGAGACCCTCACGTGGTGCTGCTGGACGAGCCGACCGCGGCTCTCGGCGTCGCGCAGACCGCGGAGGTGCTCGCGCTGGTCGATCGTCTGCGCGGCAAGAACATCGGCGTCGTGCTCATCTCCCACAACATGCAGGACGTGCTCTCGGTCGCCGATCGGGTGCACGTCCTGCGCCTGGGCCGGGGCAACGGGGAGTTCGACGCGCGTCACACCACTCCGGATCAGCTGATCGCCGCCATCACCGGTGCGTCGATCCACGAGAACCAGCGATAGGGAGATCCTGCGATGACAACTACGACGCCGTCCGTGCCGACGACGACCGCTGTGCTGACCGCGTTCAAGCGTCCGTCGGGCAGTGACCCCGGCGTGAAGACCGTCCTGATCGGCATCGCCGTCCTCTGGATCATCCTCACGATCCTGAACCCTCGGTTCCTCACACCGGACAACCTCGTGAACCTCCTGCTGCAGATCGCGGCGGTGGCCACGATCGCGATGGGCGCCGTCATGGTGCTGCTGCTCGGAGAGATCGACCTGTCGCTCGGTTCGGTCAGCGGATTCACGGCGGCCATCATGGCGACCCTGAACGTGAACGCCGGGATGCCGGCTCTCGCCGCGATCGCCGTCGCCGTCCTCGCCGGGGCCGTGGTCGGCGCATTGCAGGGACTGATCTTCACGAGACTCGGAGTCCCGTCGTTCGTGGTCACGCTCGGCGGACTGCTCGCGTGGCAGGGCGCCCACCTGTCCGTCCTCGGGCAGAGCGGCAACATCAACATCACCGACTCCACGATCATCGGCATCACCGGCACGTACCTGCCGACGCCCGTGTCCCTCGTGCTCGCCGCGGTCCTGTGCGTGGCCGTCTTCGTCGGCGCCGTGCGACGGCGCCAGCGGCGCATCGCCGGCGGTCTGCAGCACACGTCGTTCGCCGCGAGCATGGTCCAGCCCGCCCTCATCGCCGTCGCGGTGATCGGCGCGCTCGCCGTGCTGCTGTCCAGCAGGGGCGTGCCGACGGTCGTCCTGGTCGTGCTCGTCATCTGTGCCGTGCTCGACCTCTTCCTTCGTCGCACCCGCACGGGCCGTCACGTCTACGCAGTGGGGTCCAACGCAGAGGCCGCGCGGCGGGTCGGGATCAACGTCACCGGCATCCGCGTGCTCGCATTCACGCTGTCGGCGAGCCTCGCCGCCTTCGGCGGGGTGCTTGCTGCATCGCGTCTGTTCGCGGTCAACTCCTCATCGGGCGGGAGTGACCTACTGCTTCTGGCGATCGCGAGTGCTGTCATCGGCGGGGTGAGCCTGTTCGGCGGCGTGGGCTCCGTCTGGTACGCGCTGCTAGGGGCGGTGCTGGTCGGATCGATCGCGAACGGCATGAACCTCCTGTCGATCCCCGCCTCCATCCGCTTCATCGTCACCGGCGCGGTGCTCGTGATCGCGGTCGCGATCGACGCGCTCGCGCGCAAGAGAGCTGTCCTCAAGGGATAGCGGCGTACGCCCGGTACGCCGAGTGCAGTGCCTACCGAAAAGAAGGAGAACGTTATGAAGCTCACAGCAAGCACCTCGCGAGTGCGATTGGCCGCGGCGTCCGTCGCTGCTCTCGCTCTCACCCTCACCGGCTGCGCATCGACGGGTGACGACGAAGCCGTCAAAGTCGCGCTGCTCCTGCCGGACACGATCACGCCGCGCTACGAGAACTATGACCGGCCCTACTTCGAGGAGGGGCTGAAGGCGACCTGCGCCGACTGCGTCTTCCTCTACAACAACGCCGACAGCGATGCCGCCGTCCAGCGCCAGCAGGCCGAAGACGTGGTCACCAACGGGGCGGGCGCGATCGTGATCAACCCCGTCGACAGTGACGCCGCCGCAGCCATCGCCCAGACCGCGGCGGACGCATCGGTCCCGCTGATCTCGATCGGGCGACTCGTCCAGAACGCCGACATCGCGTGGTCGGTGACCATGGACGTCGCCGAGGCGGGACGGCTGAAGGCGCAGGCGCTCGTCGACGCGCTGGAGGCGAACGGCACGCCCACCGGTCCCATCGTGATGATCAACGGCGCGCCGGGCGATACCGACGACGCTCAGATGAAGGCGGCTGCCAAGGAGGTCTTCGAGGGCGCCGGTGTCGAGATCGCGATGGAGTACGACACCCCGGACTGGGACCCGAGCAAAGCCCAGGAGCAGATGGACCAGGCGATCACGAGCCTCGGTCGTGACGGGTTCACGGGCGTGTACTCGAGCAACGACGGCATGGCCGGCGGAGCGATCGCGGCCATGAAGTCCGCCGGTATCGATCCGTCGACGCGACCGATCACCGGGCTCGACGCCGACGTCGCGGCGCTCCAGCGCATCATCGCGGGCGATCAGTACATGACGGTGTTCCAGGACATCCACGACATGGCCTTCAAGGCGGCGGAGATCGCCGTGATCTTGGCCTCGGGGGAGGAGCCCGGCGCCGAATACGCCGCCACGACGGTCAACAACGGCAAGGTCGACGTGCCCACATACCTGTACCGGATCAGTGCGATCACGCAGGACAACATCAACGACGAGCTCTTCACGACGGGGTTCGTCTCGGCGACGGACGTGTGCACCGCCGACTTCGCCGACGCGTGCGAGGCTCTCGGCATCGACTTCTGATCCCACCCCGGGGCGGCCGGCTCGTTCCGGCCGCCCCTTCCCCAAGAAAGGACGTCCCATGGAACTCCTCACCCACGTCCCCGCCGGCCCGCCCCCCGGCGGCGCCTACTCGCCGGCTGTCCTGCACGAAGGCGTCGTCATGACGGCCGGTCATACGGGGACTGACCCCTCCACCGGAGCCGTCTCGGCCGATCTCGTCGCCCAGATCCATCTCGCCATCGACAACCTGGAGCGGACCCTGGCGGCTGCCGGCTCCGACCTCGGCAATGTGCTGAAGACGACCTGCTACCTCGTCGACGTCGCCCGCTTCGAAGAGTTCGACGCCGTGTACGCCGAGCGATTCGGAGACCATCGGCCCGCACGAAGCACCGTCGGGGTGCAGCTCGCCGGCCCGCTGCTGTTCGAGATCGAGGCGGTCGCCCTCGTCGGGTCGCGGAGATGACCGGGACCGTTCTCGTCACCGGCGGCGCCTCTGGCATCGGTCTCGCGGCCGTGCGCGGACTGGTCGGGTCGGGCCACGACGTGTGCGTGCTCGACCGCGCGGAGGCGCCGGCCGAGTGGCGCGATCACGACCGGATCTCCTTCGTCTCGGGTGATGTGACTGACCCCGCCGCCGTCGCAGCCGCGGCTACGCAGGCGGAGCGATTCGGTCCGCTCACGGGAGTGCTCGCCTCGGCGGGGGTCGCCATGCCCGGCACCATCGAGTCCATCTCGGCGGCCGACTGGCATCGCTCGCTCGCGGTGAACCTCACCGCGGTCTTCCTCCTGGCCCAGGAGACGATCCCGCGCCTCCGTGCCGCGGGAGGCGGCTCGTTCGTCGCCGTCGCCTCCCAGCACGGCCTGGTAGGGGATCCGGCGAACGCCGCCTACTGCGCGGCGAAGGCGGGTGTGATCAACCTGATGCGATGCCTCGCGCTCGATCACGCCGGCGACGGCATCCGCGCGAACGCCGTGTGCCCGGGGCCTGTGGAGACGCCGATGACCCAGCGCAATCTGGCACGACTGGGGATCTCCAGGGACGCGGTAAGCGCCCGCGTCCCCCTAGGACGCCTGGCCGTGGCAGACGAGATCGCCGCCGCGTGCCTCTATCTATTGGGGCCGGACTCCGGATACGTCACCGGTAGCAGCCTGGTCATCGACGGCGGCTACACAGCCGGCTGAAGAACGAAAGGAAACCCACATGAGTCAGCGCATCGTCGACCTGACCCTGACCATCCGCGACAACATGCCCGTGCAGGACGCCTTCCAGCGTCCGGTCTATGTCACGCTGCAGACCCACGAAAGCAGCCGCGCATTCGGCGCCGGCACGGAGGAGGATCCCCACACCTCCTCCTGGAAGTATCTGGGGATCGTGGAGCACACCGGCACTCACGTCGACGCGTTCTTCCACATGAACCCGAACGGTGCGACGATCGACCGGATGCCGATAGACATGTTCTTCGGCAAGGCTGTCTGTCTGGATCTCACCCATGTCCCCGATCTGGGCGAGATCACCGTGAGTGATCTGGAGGCCGCGGAGCGGGCGTCAGGCGTCTCGATCGACGGTCACATCGTGCTGCTGCACACGGGGTTCCACAACCGCCACTACCCGAAACAGGAGCTGTTCGACCTGAATCCCGGCCTGACCGCGGAGGCCACGCACTGGCTGGCCGACCACGGCTCGATCGTGCACGGCATCGAGGGCCCCTCGACCGACACCATGAGCACGAACCTCTTTCCGAGTCACCGGGTGTGCCGGGACCGCGGCATCACCCATTACGAATGGCTGGTGAACCTGGAGGAGCTGGTCGGAGCGGGAGAGTTCACGTTCTTCGGTGTGCCGCTGCTCCTGGACGAAGGGACAGGCTCGCCGGTCCGCGCCTTCGCGCTGCTCGAAGGGTGACCGCGGTGGCGGTCCACCACCTGGAACTCGGCCCCGGCACGACTCGCGGCTCGTTCGATCGCGAGCTCGAGCCGGTGCTCACGGTGGACTCCGGCGATTCGGTGACCTGCCGGCTTCTCGACGGAGACTGGCTGACCGAGTCGATCACCGGCCCGCCCGCACGGCACGGAGTCGGGGTGCCGTGGCGCCGACCGCTGCTCGACGACGGCCACGCGATGGTCGGGCCTATCGCCGTGCGCGGCGCGAGGCCCGGGATGACCCTGCGTATCGGCATCGATGAGGTCGTCCCTGCTGACTGGGGGTGGAGCCGCTCCGGTGGGCGCCCAGTCGAGCATGATCGGGAACTCGGGATCGATGACGACGGCGTCCACTATCTGCGGTGGGATCTGGTGTCAGCCGACGGCGCGGCAACGAGCAACGAGGGTCACAGGGTACGCATGCGTCCCTTCCTCGGGCTGATCGGCCTGGCGCCCGGTGAGCCTGGGCGACACTCCACGCATCCTCCGCGTCGAACGGGTGGCAACATCGACTGCAGGGAGCTCGTGGCAGGATCCGAGTTGTATCTCCCGGTAGAAGTGGAGGGAGCGTTCCTCTTCCTTGGAGACGGTCACGCCGCCCAGGGCGACGGCGAGGTCGGCGGCACCGCGATCGAATGCCCGATGGATCGTGTCCGCGTGACAGTGGAGCTCCTCCCGGAACTGTCCATCCCTGGTCCGCGAGCGCGAACCGAGGAGGGCTGGGTCGTGTTCGGCTTCGCACCCACCCTCGACGAGGCGGCGTTCGCCGCTCTCCGCGGCATGGGCACACTCATGTCGGAGCTCTACGGCTTCGGGCGCAAGGAGGCGATGAACCTGGCGGGCGCAGTGGTGGACCTGCGGGTGACCCAGCTCGTCAACGGGGTGAAGGGCGTGCATGCCGTCCTTCCGCATGACGCGCTCCAGGGCAGTGCGGTGAAGGCGGTGCGCCGATCAGCGGTCGCTGGCGTGCGTGCGCTGTGAGACCAGTTCCAGCAGCCCGTTGAATGCCGGAGCCCGTTCCGTCGTCCGGTAGGTGGCGACCTCGTCAATGAGGCGTGAGAGGTGGGCCTCCATGGCAGCCGCGGCCGAGTCGCCGTCGCCCGCACGCAGAGCGTCGATGATGAGCTGATGCTCGGTGATCGAGGAGGGAAAACTCGGAAGTCCGACCGTGATGAGATCGAGGACGTGCTCAAGGTAGTCGAGGTTCTCGTGCAGGATGGTCTCGCTCATCGCGATCAGGAGGTCATTGTCGGAGAGGCGTGAGATCAGGCGATGGAAGGTCATTGCCGGTTCTCGGGTGTCGCCGCTGGAAACCAGTTTGCGCTGGCGGTCTAGAAGCAGTTCGAGCTCCCGCAGGTCGTCTGGGGTGACCTTCGCGGCGGCTGCCCGGCAGCTCTCGCTCTCGACCGCACGGCGGGCACAGAGCAGATCATGCACCTGATCCACATCGCTGATCTCGAGGGCCTGAGCATACGCGATGTCGCGGCGACGGCTTTCTTCCTGTGTCGTGACGAAGCGTCGGCCGGCCGTGGTCAGCACGCGACCCTTCGCTCCCGCCTTCACGGTCCAGCCCTCTGCGTCGAACCTCGCCAGCATCCGCGAGATGCTCGCCTCGCTCAGCTGGTGACCCGACTCGTGGAGTCGCTGGTAGATGACGCGGGCGCCGACAGGGAAGGCGGAGGTGGCGAGGATCGCGAGGATCGCATTGCCGAGGTCGGTGACGGCGCGCGGATTGGCGATCGGCGCATCGCTGTCCTTCGTCGCTGCCACCGTTCTCCCCGTCGAGCGCTCGAGCGTACGCGCTCTCGTAGGCAATAGTACTGTCCTCGCGAACCGCCTTGTCGGTGTGGCCGCCTAGCTCATCTCCCTGTGCCGGGGATCAACCTCGTCCCGCTCTTCCCAGCCGACGCGCAGCTCGCCCAAGTTCGTCGGCCGGCTTGGGCCTGAGCGCCGGAGCGCCAGGCTGGCTTGGGAAGGTCTGGCTCCCGCGGCACGAATCTGACGGAGGGTGGCTACGTCGAGTTCGAGGGTCTCCACATCGAGGAGGGCGAGGTTGCCTTGTTGCGCGTCGCAGCCCATGCTCACGACACGGCGGCCGTCGCCGGTGATGCCTTTGTCGGGGATGCGCATGTGTCCGTGTATGAGGAGTTCGGATCGGATGGCACTCCAGACACGGCTACCTCGTTTGCGGGACGCGGCGGATTCGATGCGGGCTGTTTCGGGGAACCCGAGGGGGTTGGTGCGGGCGACCTCACGGGCCTTGCGGACCGGTGTGGCGGCGGGTGACTCGTGGGTGAGCATTACGTCGGCCCGCCCACCGTCGATGGCGGCGGCGACGTGGGTGTTGGTGATGTTCTCGTCGGTCCACCATCCGACTCCTTCGGTTTGCCATTCGCGGTCGACGGATGCGGCGCCGCCGAGGGAGAGGATCTCGCGACCAGCAATTCGGAGGCGGCCGGGTCGGGGTAGCAGCCAGGTGAGGTCGGATACGCGGATGGCTTCGCCTGGGTGAGCGTTCTGGAGCGGTGTGCGGCACGAACAGCGGCGATAAGCCGGTGGGCGTCCGCGAGTGGAAGTGCCCCGCCTGTGGGGCGCTACTCGACCGCGACTACGACGCGGCCGTGAACCTTCTTACCGCGGGGCCGGCGGTCTATGCCTGTGGACGGGACAGAAGACTTTAGCTTGCTGGAGCAGGCCCGGATGAAGCAGGAGGCCACCGATCCGAGGGCCACACTCTTGGCCTTCGCAGGCGGAAGCACGTCCTTCACGGGCGTGTGCAGGTAAGTTCAGAATCCGCGGAAACTCAAGGGTTTCCGGGGAGTCGTGGAAAATGGGGCCGCCTAACGTGGAAGACGTCTGGAACGCCTCTCCGCGATCCCTTGTCCCGTATGGGATCGGGGAAATCGTGAAGCACCCCTGTATGCGGCGCAATGGTGATCGCCTAGCGCGTCGGCGCGAAACTGGGTCGTGGAGCGCGCAAATCGTCGCGCAGATGCGCGGCGCTATTGATCTTCGAGGCGGGGGCTCGCGGGCGACGGCGACCGTGCACTGCGGCGGCCTACTTGCCCTTGGCCTTCTGCGACAGGGCGCTGGCCGCCGCGGTTTTGGACGCCTTCGAGGTCCGACCGTCGCGAAGTACTTTGCTCGCGGCTGTCGCGGCCTTACTTGAGGTCTGCTTGCTGTTCTTGGCCATGACGACTCCTCACATTCGCTACGTCGACGCGGGTCGCCGACACGCGGATGCTATCGAGCACCTCCGACATCCGGGACGGCCGGCGAGTCGTCGCTCAGCGCTCGCAACCGGTCGCTGGTCGTGCGGATATCGCTTCGACTCGGACATCGCCGATGCCGGCCTGATCGCGGGCACAGGTGCCCGGATAGGCCGGCCGGTGAGATGGCCTATCAGGGGCCGCTATTCGCACCCAGGCGACAGAGCACTCGAGCTTGGCCGACCTTCTCATGGGCGGACGCTACGACGCCCTGCCGGTGCTCGCAGGTGATGGAAAACGAATCGCGAGTGTCGCCTACCGTGGGCATGCGGCTCCTAGACGCTTCGGAGGGGTGGCGGAGAGAGAGGGCGCGTGCAGCTGAGTGATCGCTACCGGCCGGTGGTCGCGGTAGACGTCGACGGTGTGCTCCGCTTGCGCCGCGGTAAGGCGGCGCAACCGGACCCACCGGACGCGTTTGTCGCGGAGGTCACCGTTTTCCGCTACGCGTACCCGAGGGTGTTCCATTCCCCGCCGACGTGGGATGACGACGGGATGTCAACCGGGCGTCACA
>CALALQ010000417.1 GCA_937925595.1 uncultured Demequina sp.
GACGTAGTCGTCGACGTCGTGCAGGAAGGACATGCCTCCAGGATGCCCGCCCGGCGTGCGGCCGGATGGAAAGGCTCACCGAGGACACTTTCCATCCGGCTGGCGCCGCCTGCCGGTGCTACGTCCTCGAAGAGCGGCGCCCGAAGGTCGAGTCCTATTAGCTCCCGCGCATCGGCGACGGAGGTCAGAAGGACATGAGACACGGCTGCGCGCGATGGAGCGGCGGATGTGGCGCGTGTCGGGCATGGCAGCGATCGGAGTTTCCGGGGTCTCATACGTCGTAGATAAGGTGCTGAGTTAATGGTTCGCAAGTAGTCGGATCGCATCCTCTGCAGTGTCCGCCGCGCCGATCCAACCGTCTACTGGGTGCTTAGCGTGCCAGCGGCCTGGCTTCTCTTGGTCGTGCTGCAGCCACCCCTGTACGCCCCACCGACCTAGCGTCCACACCGCCCACCGCCCGTTCGTTAGACCAAACGCGAACGATCGGCCAGCGCGCACCCACTTCCCGGTCATGCTCGGAAGTGGGTGCTTCGGCGACCTCTTAGCCATAACGCTCAATAGGCCGTCGTGAACGTAGACGAGATCCTCACGGGTGATCGTCTCAAGTATCACTCTGCTCGTATCACGGTGCTGTCGCCCCGCCGCCCACATCGTAAGTAGACCGGCGAGGGCGGCAATCGCCAGGCCGATGAGTTGCTGGCCTATTATCCCGACCAGAACGGCGACGAAGGTGGTGATAGCTACGGTGTACCAGATCACCAGCGTCAGGCGGGCACGGAACCCGCTTCGCGTCACCTTCCTCACATTGCTGTCCGCTTGACGGTCGCCGCGAGGAGGTCGATGAGTTGTGCAGTGGGGAGGGGGACCGACTCGGATTTCTCCTTGCCTTCCGGCGGGGCACCGAGGACGCGCCTCGCGAAGTCCCGATAGATGTCGTGCTTGATCTCATCCGGTAACGGCTCGATAAGCAGGCCGAACGATTCGAGTTGCACCTTGAGCGTTCGAGCCCAGTTTGCCGCCCGCCGGTGCCCCCCTGCCTGGCGTGCAAAGTAGGCGGCCAGCGCACCAATCGCGATCAACAATGCCAGCTTCTTGAAGGTAGTGAGGTCGGGCGGGGTCCCGTCGTAGGCAGACTGCCAGGCTAGGAAGATGGCACCACCGATCAGCAGAATGCTTAGGAAACGAAACACTTCCGCCTGAATTAGTTCGCGAATCGAGAACCGTGCGAAGTGTCTGGATAGATCCCTCCCGCCCTGCGCCCCCAGTCGCCTTGCGACGTCCGCGCGAACAATCACCGCGTCGTCGTGCAGGTGGCTGGCTCGTCCCATCAGGCTAGCGCGGGTAACAGAGTCCAGGTCTCCCTGGGCGACCAGTATCCCCTGCTCGATATTGCGCATTGCTTCGGCTAGAGCGTTCGCAGCCTCCAAGCGCCCCAGTGGCAGCAATTGCGCAACGCGTGTGATCTCGTGCTCAATGGTTGCGATGAGCGAAGTCGCACCGGCGCCGAAGCGCTGCGCGTCGATCACTTCGGCCAGTTCGTCCAGGTAGTGAATCGAAGCGCTAAGCACAGCACGAAGGTCGGGATCCAGGTCCAACGACTCCGCGAGTCGGGTAAGACCACCTGTCACGATTACGGTCATGCACCGGACAATAGTGCTCGCTGTCGGACACCGCGAGACAGCTGCACCACGTGTGTTATGAGCACACAGGACCTGTCGTACACGCGAAGACTGAGGGCGTCGTGCGCTCGTCAGTCGTCTGCGAGCGACACACGGCGCATCGCAAGCTCTATGTCGACACGGCCGAGAAGCGGGCCGCTCAATCTCCCAGATACCGACGGATCGCGAGAGACGGGCAGGTGCACGTGCCCGGGTACCGCGCAACTAGCCGGACAAGCGCGGAACGCTGACCGCTCAAGGTGCCGAACAGTGAGCCCATCAGACGGTGCAAGCCGTTACTGTGCCGCTCACACGTTCAGCTAGACCCATACTGTTTCATTGCCGTCCGGAATAGCCTTCACGGTGCCGTCGACGTTGAGCCAAAAGTACTTGTGACTCACTCGCCCAAGGTGGTCGTAGTAGGAGAGGCGTATCTTCAGGTCACCGTCTCTATCAACATGGGCAAAGCTGCCAGCGAAGGTCACAGCCTGCACGCCCGAAAGGTCGGGCCAAAATGCTCCGTCTTCAAAGTCGAATTGACCGACGTCATCGTTGTCGAGCCGCACGTTCCTAGCGACGCTCCCACTAATGAGGTTCTCGAGTAGGAACTTACCGTCGTCCTGATTGTCGTCAGTCCGTCGACTGGGAGGAATAATTCTCCAACGCGGTGCAGGCGGAGGGTACTCGATCGGGGCGTCTGCAGCCTCGGGCTGCGCCGCGCCCTTCTTAGCTACCGCTTCCGATAGCTCGGCAACGGTCTTCTTCAACTCCCCCAACGTCTTGAGACCACTCTCGGCAGCGCTAGCAACGACTGCACCACGGGCATCCAGCTCGTCTTTGGCCTCAGCCAGGTTCCGGGCCGCCTTTTCGCGTTCGTAACGACGCACGCTTACGGGGCGCCACGACCACAACCACGCGAAACCCCGCCACATTGCAACTCCGCCCTTCCGCATGAACGACCACAGCCACGTGACAGACTTCCGAATGGGGGCACCGAGCCTCGGCAGGCGAGCCCATGCGCCCACAACCATCGAGGCAATGATGGTGCCCCCAGCAGACGCGGGGAGTGGGTTCGCATTCACCCAAGTCCATAGGCCCGTCCACCACTGCACGTCCCTGAGGATATCGGTCGCGGCCGCAGATCGATCGATTCGGCCTGTTGGCGCGCCCGCAGAGGCATTCTGCGCGCATGTCACGCGATTTCAGGGCAAAGACGGGTGGGCTTTCAGCATCAATGCATTCATGGCGGCGATTCTCAGGGCCCGTACGGTCGTCGAGGCGGCCGTGAAGGGCAAGGGCATAACCAAGGGGACCCTGTCGATGATCTCGCCGCGCAGACATTCATCCGCGAGAGGGCACGAAGGACCCGGCTCATGGGATTCGTCATTTTGGAAACGACATGGCGCATGGCGATATCGCTGATTTGCCGGATGCGGATGATGTGAGCGACGTCCTGGCCCTTATGGACGAGGCCCTGAACGAGGTGTTCCAGAGGCCGGCCGTGACAGCGCGCCTCCAGGCAAGGCGCACGCGAAAAGGCAATGACGTATCGAGTGCCAGGAAGCCAAACTAGGCTTTCGCGGCTCTGGCCAGGTCTCTTCTTAGCTGCTTCTCTCGGATCTGGTCGTTGTCTCGGATGATCCGATCCAACTCCGTTGACCACTTCGCAAGGTTCCGCCGCTGCTTTCGGACGTGTCGCGCACGCAAGCGAATATCATCCAGAACTGAGTTCACCTCCGCGAGCAACTCCTCGCATTCAGCGATGTAGCGCGTCTGCTCACCGACGTGTGATCTGGCACTCACGGTCTGGCTATGCGTGAGCGCGCCTCGGTCCAGCACTGCCTGGGAACTATCACGCATGCGACTGCTCTTGGAAATCCGGATCAATAGGTCGGCCTTCCTTATCAGGCCGGAATGACGAAGCGCCCGAAGGTCATCTCCAATCCTCACGAGATCGGCATCCGCCGTTCTCATGAGCTTGCGAAGCCGAGCGGTGCGTGTCCATGGAAGCCGGGCAAGCAGCGCTGCGGGTGGCGACCAACTGGCGGCCATGGTGACTCTGAGCACCGGGGTGAACACGAGGAACAACATCGCGTTGATCACCCCCGCAAGCGCGAACACAACGTTCTCGTACGCGTTCTCAGACAGCGAGCGCGTCGGGAGCGCCATTAGCGATGCAAGTGCTAAGGGCAGTGTGACAACCAGCAATGTCGCGGTGATCGCGAGCCAGACGATCCACGCCGTCCTCCACTGCGGTCCGATGCCCGAACGTCGCTTGCTCATCCGCCGGGCGAGCGTGCGAGCTTCAAGCCCCAGCGCCAAGGCGAGTACAGGAGCGACCTGGGCAATGGCCGTCCAGAAGGGAATCGACTCACCGAAAGTTGTCACCACATCCAGACCGTAGCGCCCACATGACACGGTGGCTAACGCGCCGCCGGCGGCCGCGACGATGAGAGCATCGACCGCCCCACGCTGGCCGAGGACATCCGCCAGTTCGGGTGCTTCGCCCGCCGCGTTGTCGCTCACCGTGGCCAGAAGAATGGAAAGGCTCACCGAGGACACGCTTTCCATCCGGCTCCGTTTCGCTCCGCCCTGCCGTCGAGAGCGAGCATTCCGAGCGCGCCTTCGACGTCGG
>CALALQ010000418.1 GCA_937925595.1 uncultured Demequina sp.
CCGGGCAAGGGCGGGTTTTCCCTTGCTCGGTGGTCGGCGGGTCCGGTAGGGCCGTGGTGTGGCGACCGGGCGCGGTGCCCGCGGAGCAGCGGGAACCTTGGGAGGGAGGGACAGGGGTCCGGGGGCGGAGCCCCCGGGGATCGGTAGAGCGATGCGGGTCGGGCCGGGAGTTTCTGTGCCCGTAGGCGGGCCCCGTATAGACCGAAGGCCCCGACCAGGAGGTCGGGGCCTTCAACGGCTGGACTGTGGTGCGGTCAGTCCTCGTCGGTGCTGTCGTTCTTGCTGCCTCGGGCTTTGCGCCGGCGCACCTTCTCCACCTCGGGGAAGGGCTCGCCGCCGTTGTATTCCTCTTCGAGCTTGTGGGTGTACTCGGCGATGGCGGCCTCGATGAAGCTGTTGAGACTGCCGTGTGCGCCGGGGTAGACACCGCGCAGACCCTTTTGAGCGTTGGTCGCAGCGTCGATGACGGATTCGGCGAGCGTGAACGTGCGCCGGGTCAAGGTGGGTTGCTGCACGATCTTCTTCGGTGCTGCGGACCGTGCCGGGACGTTCTCGTCGGGAGCTTCGGCGTCGAACATGCTGCGGATGTCGCTCATGACTTCTTCCTTTGGGTAATGGTGGCCGCCAGGTCGTCATAGACCCAGACGTGGCGCCAACCGTCCTTCGTGTCGGCGAGGGATACCCCGTCGTTGACAGCCCTCTTGATCGGCTCGGCGGATCGGACGCTGCCGAGGACGGGGATGCCGGCCTCGGCGAACTGGGTGGTCCAGGCGCGAGCGAGGACCGTTCCGGACTGCACCTTGTTGAGGATGGTGCCGCGGACCCACAGAGTGCTGTTGTGCCGCTTCTTGATGCTCTGGGCGTACGAGGTCACGCCCTGCATGGCCGCGATGCTGAAGTCATGCGCTTCGTTGAGGACGATGAGCTGGTCAGCGGCCACGAGCGCGCACATCTCGAGGGCATTTCGCGTGGGGGAGCAGTCGATGAGGATGTAGTCGTAGCGGTCACGGATCGGCTCGAGTGATTCCCGCAGGACGTGGGGGCCTTCGATGGGATCGTTGGTGATGTTCTTCTCGGCGGCGATGAGGTGGGCCGCGTTCGCAGGGGCGGCGATGAGATCGACGCCGGGGCGTATTGCATCGAGGATCGCCTCGGCAGCGGGCTTTCGGGTCTCCGGGTCTATATCGACGATGTGATCGGCGGTCACCTTCGCTGCGGCGCGGAGGTCGGGCTGCAACTTGGTGAGGGTGTGGGTGAGGTTGCCGGAGGGATCAAGGTCGACCAGGAGCACCTTTTCGCCGGCACGGGCGAGGGCTTCACCGACGTTGAGCACGGTGGTGGTCTTGCCCACCCCGCCCTTCTCGTTGCCGATCAGAATGATTTTCGAACTCATGACCTCCCTTTCCTGATGCAATAATACATCACTTCTGATTCATAAAGCGTGCTTTTCTGGTTCTTATCGGATGGTGGTTTCGTGACTGTTGCGGACTGGGTGGTGTTGCATCTGTTCAGGTGCGGTTTTCATGTCAGTGGTGGATGGAACGGCGAAGGCCAGGGCTCGATGCCCTGGCCGTCGGCCACCGCTGCCACTGGGGTGGGGGTGGTGGGTTGAATCTGGTTGCGTTCGCGGGGTTTCCAGTCCTGTCGGCTGGTGCGTGACGCTAGCCAACATCCAACACTATCGGTGGGGCTCGTGCACAGGTGGCCGCTGGGATTCGCGTCGGGCTCGTGGTCGGCGGTGGGGTCTGTGCGGCGCAGCCGCTCCTTCGGGTTCGGTTCTCGGCCGGCCTCGCGGTGGTGGCAGACCGTAGGGGTGTGGCGGATATGGCGGCGGCCCGAGCCGGGGCCGTGAGGGGCGTCCGGCTCGGGCCGTGTGTCAGCGGATCTCGCGGCACTGTCGGCATTCCCACCCTTGGGAGCGGAGAAGGCAGGTTCGTCGTTCTTCGCAGAGCCAGCAGGTCTGGTTGGCTTTTTCGGCTTCGCCACGTTCGTGCGCTGCGGCTTTTTCGTGTTCGGCTGTGCGGCGTTCTCGCTCGGTGTCCAGGTCGTTGTGCTGGGCCGCGGTGGGTAGTGCGCGCATCATGCGGTAGGCGGCGGCGGTGCCTGCGTCTCGTTCTGCGAGGTCGGCGGCGGTGTAGCTCGGGGGTCGGTCGGCTTCGTGCAGCATGGGTCCGAAGATCGTGCGGCAGGTCTGGCAGGGGGTGAGTTCGTCGGTGACGGGCTGAGTGCATCCGGGGATGATGCACTCGGCGAACAGGGATCCGGCGGTCATGGCGTCCTCGCGGCGAGTGGGGACCGGCGGCCGCGAGGGGGTCGCGGCCGCCGGATGCGGGTTACTGACCTGGGCGGATGGGGGTGTGGGCGTCCTCGGCGCGGGCGTCGGTGATCTTGTCGTAGGGCAGTCGGTCGGTCCAGCTGTAGGCGGTGGCGACGGTGACCGACTTTGCGTTGACTCGGATCACCTTGTGCCAGGTGCCGGAGCAGTTGACGAAGCATCCGGGGCGTAGGTCGGCGCGGCTGTAGAGCTTGGGGCCGTCGGTGGCGTCCTGTTCGGCGCGTACTGCGGTCCAGTATTCGATGTCGCGCTCGAGTTCGGCTTTGTTGAGTTCGAGCTGGTGCATGTGGTTGCTGGTCTCGGCGGTGTGTCCGGCAGCGCGGTACTTGGTGAGGTGGCGTTCGATGCTGCGTAGTTCGGCGCTCTGTCGTTCGATGCGGCGGTGGATCACTGCGGGGGTGTAGCGGTGATCGGTGCTGCGGGCGGCGATGCGGGCGGATTCGGCGGCTGAGCGGGCGGCGGCGTCGGCTTCGATCGCGGCGCGGGCGGTGGTGTGGGCGCGGTCGAGGGCGCGGCGGTGGCGTCGTTCGCTGTGATGTCCCACTTTGATGGGTTCTCCGCCTTCGGGCAGTGCGGCACAGGCGTGGTCGTGGCGTGCGTGGGCGGCGTCGGCGGCGGTGGCCTTGCGTTCGGCCTTGGCTGCGAGGGCGGCGGCGCGGTCGGTCAGACGCTCGTTGCGGTCGTGGTGGGCGTCGGTGCCGTCGCGGAGGGTGGTGTCGATGTCGGTTTCGACGTCGTATCCGGCGGCGCGCAGGGCGGCGGCGGTGTGTTCGATGCGGGCGAGGTGGGGGGCGCGGTCGCGGCTGTGCGGGATGTACCAGGCGGTGATGCTGCGTCCCCATTTCCAACCTGCGGTTTTGAGGATCGGGGCGGTGCCGTCGCCTTTGCTGGTGCCGTCGATGATCGTGCCCTCTGTGGGGGTGTGCGTGATGGTGAGCATGTGCGCGTTTCCTGTTCGGGTTGGTAGTGCGCGCCGGTGGGGAGTCGCGGTGACTCCCCACCGGCGCGGAGTGTGGATCAGTACTCGGCGATGAAGACCGGCCAGTGGGGGCCGGGGCGGGTGGTCCAGCGGAGGATCGGCCGCCAGTAGGTGGTGGTCCGGTAGGCGCGTTCCTCGTGGTGGGGGCACATGACCCACTCGCCGTCGGTGTGGGTGGCTTCGGTGGTGCAGCCGTTGTAGTCGCACCACTGGTCGGGAAGCTCAAGTGTCTGGACGGGGGCGGGAGTGGTCATCGCGTCTTTCCTTCCGGGGCGGTCGGTCAGCTGAGGCCGGATTCGATTGCGGCGCTGATTTCGTCCTCGGTCATGCCTGCGGCACGGGCGGCGGCCTTGGTGTCGCGGGACTCGGCCAGGACTACGGAGATGTCCTTGCCCGTCGAGATGTTCTCGAGCAGGGCATCGATGTCGCGGCCGAGGTTGTGGAGCTTCGCGGTGATCTCTTCCTTGTTCATGCCTCTAGTTTACATCTGTTTTGATGCTTTTTCGATGTTTCGTTGGT
>CALALQ010000419.1 GCA_937925595.1 uncultured Demequina sp.
GCCGCGGTAGGCGATACCGTCATCACCCGCCACAACGACCGCCGGCTCCGTGCCGGGCGAGGGTGGGTCCGCAACGGCGACAGGTGGACGGTCACCGAGGTCCGAGACGACGGCTCTCTCACTCTGCGCCGCGCGGGGCGGAAGTGGGGCGCGTCGGTCGTGCTCCCCGCTGGCTATGTGGCCGAGCACCTGGACCTCGGCTACGCCGTGACCTCCTACCGGGCACAGGGCATCACCACCGACACCTCGCACGTGCTGGTCGACGCGAGCATGACGCGAGAGAACCTGTACGTCGCGCTCACCCGTGGTCGGGAGACGAACCGCGCCTTCGTCGCCGTGGACAAGCCCGACGACACTCACCACGGCCCGCACCCCGGAGACAATACGGAGGTCACCGCACGCTCGGTGCTGTTCGGAGTGCTCCAGCACGTCGGCGCCGAGCTTTCCGCACACGAGACGATCACCTCCGAGCAGGAGGCATGGGCGAGCATCGGCCAGCTCGCCGCCGAGTACGAGACGATCGCGGCCGCAGCGCAACATGAGAGGTGGGCAAGCCTCGTCCGCGCGTCCGGTCTCACCGATGAGGAGGCCGAGGACGCGATCGCTTCCCCGGCGTTCGGGGCGCTGACCGCCGAGCTCCGCCGCGCCGAAGCGAACCACCACGACGTCGAGACGCTGCTGCTGCGCCTCGTGCGAGCACGCGGCTTCACGGACGCCGATGACATCGCCGCGGTCCTCCAATATCGTGTCGGGCGAGCCGCCGCCCGCCCCGCCGGCACTGGCCGCGCCCGAAAGACACCCCGACTGATCGCCGGCCTCATGCCCGAAGCCGTCGGCACGATGAGCGACGAGTTCCGGCAGGCGCTCGCCGAACGCCGTGACCTCATCGAGAGCCGCGCCACCGCGCTCCTCGATACCGCCCTCACCGAGAGACAGACCTGGACGAAGGCGCTCGGCACAACGCCGAAGGATGTCAAGACCAAGGCGACCTGGCGGCGACTGGCTCGTACCGTCGCCGCCTACCGCGACCGCTACGGCATCGCCGACCCAACCCCGCTCGGCGCCCCGGCCGAGGATGACGCGCAGAAGGTCGACGCCGCCCGAGCCAAGGCCGCGCTCGATCGGGTACGCAGCCTCGCGCGGGGAGCGGGGGAGGAGCCGCCGCGTAGGCCACAACGAGAGCCGGTCCGTCGCTCGCTGTGAGCCCGGTGCCCTTCCCGATGTCAAGCCACCGTCCTACAGTGGAGGACGAGGCGGCCTCTATATTGGCGCTGTCGCTCCCCGCGACGGTATGACCACCCCGCACGCTGGGCGGTTCTTTCAGGTTCTTGTCGCCGAACCCCTGGAAGGACTGTGCCCATGTTCCGGCTCATCTGGGCGGCCAGCGTCCACACCCACAACATCCTCAGCTACGCGCCCACCAACCTTCTGATCGCCGCGACCCGGACCCGCCGCGGACTGCGCTGGGGGATCCCGGCGATGCTCGCCGCGAGCCCATACCTCCTCGCTGCCCACTGGTGCGCGACCACCATCGAGACCGGCGGCCCCGGTTGGCTCAACCTGGTGCTGCTGCTGTGCGCGTGGAACTCGATCAAGCTGACCCTCAACGGGCCGATGACCGTGATCCTACTCATCCGTGCCCGCATCCGAGAGGCAGTCACGTGTCGAGACGCCGTTCGGGCTGGTCGCGTGTCGGTCTCTTCCCGGGCGTTGCACTGAGGTTCGCGAGCTCCTCGTCCTGCCGTGAGCGAGGTAGGCGCAAGACGCCGACTGGTAAGTATCGGTGCCTCATGTCACTGTCTTACCGGGCGCACCTGACACTCAGAGATCGGGTGCTACGATAGGATGGTAAGCATGGCGACTGCAGGGAACAAGAGTTACCACGCTCCCGATGGACTTGAGCGTGCTGTGGTCGACCTCGTTCGCGTCGGTACGCGTGGTCATGGTGCGGGCGTGCGGCAACTCGCGTCACGGCTGATGCGGTCGGTCCCGACCGGCGTTCAGGATATCGAGTCATTCCGTGACGCCGTGCATCAGGCTATCGCGGCTGGTTCCGATGCGACCGAGTTGCGTTACGTTTCGGGTGCCGTCCCGACAGAGGGGGACAGCGCGCAACCGCTGGTGGACATCGACCTCCTGCCAGATGGTGAGGGACTCGTCCTCAGCGATGACGTGATGGCCGAGCTCCGTGAAGTGCTGCTGGAGCGTCGCCGTGCCGACGAGTTGCGACGGGCGGGCGCGGGCCTGACTCGTACGCTCCTCCTGAGCGGACCCCCCGGTGTCGGAAAGACGATGACGGCCCGGTGGCTGGCTCAGTCGCTCCAACTGCCACTGCTGTCCCTTGACCTGTCGTCCGTTGTCTCCAGCTACCTCGGGAGCTCCGGACGGAATATCAAGTCCGTTCTCGACTACGCGAAGAGCGGTCCTTGTGTGTTGCTCCTGGACGAGTTCGACGCCATCGCTAAGCGTCGGGACGACGATTCTGACATCGGTGAACTCAAGCGCATTGTCAATGTGATCTTGGTCGAACTCGACCGGTGGCCCGACACCAGTTTGCTGATCGCAGCGACCAATCACCCGCAACTCCTCGACACGGCAGTTGAGCGGCGCTTCGACCGCTCTCTGGTTCTGTCTCTTCCAGCTGACGAGGAACGTCGCGCCATCCTGGACAACCTCGCCACGGGCTTCGAGGGCGTCGACACGGACGCTCTCGTTCTCGCGACCGAGCTCACATCCGGGACGACGAGTTCCGACCTCACACGACTCTGGGCACTCGCGCACAGACGTTCGATCCTCAACGGCTCCGCGGTCACAGACGAACTTCTTAGCCAGCTGGCGCGTCACATCGGGGAGGCCGGCCCCCACCGTGACAGGCTCTTCTTGATCATGCGGGACAAGTTGGGGATGTCGAACAGGCAAATCGCCGCGCTTATGGGTGTGAGTCATCCGACCGTCGCCGCCGGTATCAAACGAGCAGAAGGAGTCCAGCGTGGCGGACGTGCGAAGCAATGAAGCTGTATCGCGACCGCTTCTCGTCAACGGGGAAGCACTGAAACTTGATGTTCAAGCGCCTCGCTCCGGTGGTGGCGAGAAGCACGAACCACAGACCGTCGAGCAGGCGCAGAGCATTCTCGCTCCCCAGGTGGCCGCTGCGACCGAAGCCGTTGCGACGTTGCCACAGACACTTCGGGCAAGTGATCGTGTCTACGTCGAGGCCAAGCTGCTCCCGAACTATCTCGCAGCGTCGTACTTTCCGACCGAGCTCCTGGCACATGTCGGCGCATCTCCGGTCGGTTCACGGGCAGATGTCGGCTTATACGTCACGAAAGCGAAGAGCGTCGAAGCCCAGACGCGACGACTCATCTTCACTGTCTCGGACGGCGGCCTGATTGAGCTCCGACGGCTCATCACGGAAGGCGGACGAAACCGGACCGAAAACCAAGCCTTCGCACAGATACGCGAGCTAAGCGAAATAGCGCTGCCGCGTCAATCCGATGTCTTGCGAGCGCCGGAAGCGTCCGAGAAGCAGGTCGAGTCCACTGCGCGGCGAGTCTGGGAAGCGGTCCTGCACCCACGAACTTCGAGACTTGGTGAGCCGATACCGCTCGATGAAGAAACACTCGAACGCTGGTTTGCGCTTATCCTGGACGAAGGCGGTGAGGTTCACCGTGACTACGTCCGTCGTGTCGGCGGGTTGACCTTCACTCCAGTAAGCCTCGACGTCGAGCGGGCATCCTCTCTTGCCAGATTCAATCCGCTACGCGTACTCCGTCCCATGCCAGCGATCCGACCCCGACCGCGTTTCGGCACTCGCAGCGTCCAGCGACTGGCCGCGCCGCCGACGAACCAACCTGTCCTCTCCAGCGTGTCGGTCGCGGTATTCGACGGGGGCGTGGATACGACCCGCAGGAACGGCTCCCTGTTCGTCATCCCAACGCACGACCTCACACCAGAGGCGCCGGATCAGGACGAACTCGATCACGGCACAGGGGTCACGGGAGCCGTTCTCTACGGTCTCGTCGCACCTGGCCAGCAAGCGTCAACGCCCCCACTTCCCGTTGAAAGCTACAGAGTCCTCCCTGCTCCGAACATTCCCGGAGACCTTGAAGGCTATTGGGTTCTCGACCGAATCAAGGAGGAAGTCGAGGCCAAGGGTCATCGCCTCGTCAACCTGAGCCTTGGTCCAACTCTCGCTGTGGAGGACGACATGGAGCCAAACCGATGGACGAGCGAACTCGATCAGCTGGCCTGGGAGAAGGACGTGCTGTTCGTCGTCGCTGCCGGTAACGACGGCGATCAGGACCAGATGACCGGCCTGCATCGCGTCCAGGTGCCAGCTGATATGGCCAACGGGGTGGCTGTCGGCGCATGCGATGCCCCCGCTCCGGAGAAGCCCTGGGCGCGGGCTCCGTATTCGTCGATGGGGCCGGGCCGCCACGGAGCACGCGTCCAGCCCCTCGGCGTCCAGTTCGGCGGCAGCGACAATCGGATGTTCAACGTTGTCCGAGCAGACGGCAGCTTCCTTGAAGCAGCCGGAACAAGTTTCGCTGCGCCAGTGACAACGCACGCTCTCGCTGACCTCGTCACACGACTTCCTCGGGTCAACAGCAGCGTCCTCCGAGCCTTCACTACCCACTTCGCCGAACGCCCGAGAAACCATGTGAAGCTCCGCGACGAGGTGGGCTACGGACGCCAGCCACTCAGCTTCGATGAGGTACTGGATTGCGCGCCCAACGAGGCACACGTCCTGTACGTCGATGAAATCGAGCGCGGTGACCTTCTTGGATATCAAGTTCCTGTAGCCGATCCGGCCACCACCGACGTGCAACTCCAAATCACGCTTGCCTACGCATCACCCGTCGATCCGACGCAGCCGACCGAGTACACCAGCGCTTCTCTCGAACTCGTTCTGCGACCGCATCACCGAATCCACACGTTCACCCCGCCGAAGGGACTACCTGACAAGAAGCAAACTCTGGACATCGGTGGCGCCACCGCACGCGCGCTTCTCGCTAGGGGATGGACGCCCAGTCAGGAACCCGTCACCAAGACGCTCGGTGCTGCGAAGAGAGGCGCCTCGGAAGCGCAACTGCGAGACAGTGGGAAGTGGGAGACTGTCCGCCACTACCGAGTGGCTTTGAAGTCCAGCGAGGTCGAGCTGCCAAGACTTGAGCTGTCCTACGTCGCGCGCCGAAGTGGAGCCCTCGACAACTCGCCCACCAAGATTCCCTTCGCGCTCCTCGTCTCGGTCGTTGACGAATCGGGAACAACCGACGTGTACGACTCAATCCGTACACGATTTGGAGCCCTCCGGCCCGTGCAGCGTGCGCGGACGCGGGTGCGCACAAGAGGCTCGTCGTCCTCCCACTGGTACTGAGGACCTAACACCGCCGCGCCACTTCCGCCCACCGAGCACTCGTGGCGTGCCGCCCCTGATCGCTTCGACGTCGAACCGGCAACCGGCGTGTCGGTCGAACATGTGTTCGATGCGTAGGGGAGAATACCAAGCATGATGCGATAGCTCGGCGTCCGGTCCACCAGCCCCTCGTCGGCTTCGCCCGGTGCGAGAGGAGGTGAGACATGAGCAAGAACGGCGACTATTCGGTCGTCCCGCGCGGAGACGGGTGGGCGGCTGTTGGCCACGGTAACTCCCGTGCGTCATCGCTCCACCGCACTCAGGCGGATGCCTATGCCGCGGCGCGCGACTACTCCGCCGGCCGCGGCGGTGGAGAGGTCTTGATTCACGGCCGCGATGGACGGATTCGTGACAAGAACACGATCGCTCCAGCGCACGACCCACGCAACATCAAGGGCTAGAAACCCGCGAGCGCCGGGCCGGCGAAGGGGAAGTCGTCGGCCCGGCGCTTGTCACCAATGACCAGAGTTCGTTGCTTGCGTACTGACGTGCGCGCATCGATTGATTGCGCTTGCGTCGCCCGACGCCCAGCATCGCATCGCAAGCGGCGGCGTCCGCGCGGCGTGCGGATCTTATAGAAGGAGAAGGTAAGGCCGTGCCGGAATGGATTGGCGAAACGGTCAAGTCTCGTCTGGTGGTGTAACTGCGGTTGTTCCTGATGGGTGGGTCAGGCGGTGAGCAGGAGCTCGGTGAATCGGCCTGACTTTCGTTCCGTTCTTCAAGCAAGGATGGAACTCGATGAACA
>CALALQ010000420.1 GCA_937925595.1 uncultured Demequina sp.
GAGGCCTCACGCCTGCCGAACGCGTTCACAACCTCACGGGGAAGAACAACTAGGCTTCCCCATAACTCGCATTTGTCTCCGGGGAGGGGGCGGGGTTCGGTGTCCCAGTCGACGACGACATCCCCAGTGGATCGGCTTGCAGCCGGGACTCACCTCCTGGCCGTGGATGCAGCGTCGCACTACCCGGACGCCCGACGAGAATCGCTAGTGTACGGAGCATGACCCGAATCGAAGGGGAGTCGGCTCAGGCCAAAGGCGCTGACGGTGCCCAACGCGCCAAGCGGTGGCTCGAGTCCACTACGCGCGTCAACGCGCAGTGGGTGAACCCCAACCCTCCCGCCGTCGCCAAGCTGACCTTCGCCTGGCCGCACGGCGGACAGAAATTCTCGTTTGACCTCGGTGGCACGCTCAAATACGGCGATTACGACGGCCAAGAGTTTTTTGCCGAGTCGAAGAATTATGCCGAACCGAGCGACCTGCCGAAGCACTATTCAAAGTTCCTCGCGCAGTGCTACGTGGCCTACGACAAGATGCCTTCTCGCGCGGACCACTTCATGTGGATCGCATGGAGCCCCCACTCCATCACGGACTGGCCGAAGCTGACTACCGCAGACTACGTTCGAACTCACGTCCTCAAGCACCGCGAGCGAGTGTTCGGGACCGACGACGAGGCCAAAGCAGCCGCCCTGGTGAACGAGGACGTGGTGTCGGCAGTGGCGAGCAGACTGTGGCTGGTCGTGCTCTCGACCAAGCAGGAGACCCTGGTCATCTCGAAGGAGCACCGGAGCGTCATCGAGGCTTACGAGACCAGGAAGGGGGAGTGATGGCTGACGTGTCCGCTTTCGCAGCCCTCATCTACGACGGGCTGTTCGACCCCTCGCCCAGCGAGTCCATCCTCCGCGTCAAGGACGCGGTGGCCAAGGAACTGGCGGCACTCGACTCGACGGCTCGCGTGAAGCGGACCGACTACTTCAACCACACGTTCGCGCCCGACTTCATCATGACCTGGCCGGACGCGAGAAGCCGCCGGGTGTATCTCCGGATGGCCTACGACCTCGAAGCGCTCGTGGACGACGTGGCTCTCATCGACTCGACAGACCCGTTGATCTTCGGCCTCACGGAATCGGAGTCCATCGAGGCAAAGCCCCATGTGGAGAAGGCGATCGCAGACAGTGACGCGATGTTCACCGAGCCTGCCGCGCTGGAGAAGCTGATCGATCGGAAGAAGGCCGATTCGACCGCCAACATGCTGAGCAACGCGCTCGCGCAGGGTGGCCGAGGCTCATTCGTTGGCGATGACGCAGTCGAGTTGGCTGATGTGGTCCAGCGGGGGTTCACGTCGGCTGCACATATTGATGCCGAGGGCACCGCCGAGGCCGTCGAGACCATCAGCGATCGGCTGCAGGGACAGCAGGCATGGCGCATGAACCGGGTTCTCCAGGCCGTGTGGGAGGGGAGCCAGGGGTCTCTCACGACCTTCCCCGGCGAGGCGGACGTGTCCGGTCGGCTGAACACCGAGTCGCTGAGCTACCTCGTCAAGTACATGCGGACCGATGACGGCGACTTCTGGCGACGAGTCGGTCGCGGGCTCACCTTGGCGGACTTGGAGAGCCTCGACTTTGCGGATGCAGAGGACAACATCGCGAGCCTCATTCAAGCGAACCTCGATGTCATTTCCGCGCGAGCCACCATCGTCAAGCCGGACCCGCTCGGGCTCGACGAGGCCGTAACCGGTGCGCGATTCCGCTGGAGCAAGCGAGGTGGTCACATCACGTTCGAGGCCCCGAAGCTGTTCGCGGTGGTCGGGAGCGCGAAGACGGATCTCAACGACGTGGACGAGGAAGCGGCAGCGGCGGTGTCCGTGGACGCGTTCATCGACCGCGCGAGGGATACCGATCTGGTGGAGGTCAGCATCCACTCTGGCCCCGACCACATCAGCGTCAAGAACGACGAAGGCGCGATCAGCACGGAGAGACTGCGCGGCGTATCGGCAACGTTTGGCGGCTCCACCGAGGTCGCACAGGTGATCGTGGGGTCCCGTACGGGGCGCGTGACGGTTGACCTGCCCGAGCGGTCGGGAACAGGCAAGACGCAGAGCAAGGTGCGTATGGCCGATCTGCTCGTGACGACCATCCCGCTCGTCGTCGATGTGCCCGACGACGTTCGCGAAGGCATTGCGGAGTTCCTGAGGTATGAGGATGACAACGGTCAAACCCCGCTCGAAATGCTCCCCCTGGAGGAGCTACCCGAGGTAGACCCGATCCCGCGTCTCGCCATCGAGGCCCTCGTCGAGAACGGCGCGTTGTCCGACCCGGAGTCCTCCACCCCCTAGTAGTTACCAGGGGCCTCCCATCTGGCTATCTCTATCGCGCATCGCCCGTTTGAGGATGCGTTACCGACGTCAGTCATGCACGGCAGCCGACCGGCTTCCAACGGAAGTGCTGCCCCGTCGTGAGCATTCAAGTGGCTAATGATCGTCGCAGATTGACGTCGGACGCATCCACTATTCTTCGGGAGTGGAACTTGCGCGCGCAGTCGAGCTCATTGACCAGTAGATCACCGACGCCAAAGACGGGTACCCAGAAGACTTCGGCGAGTGGCGCAACAAGTCCCTGCGTCCGGGCCTCACCACCGTCACCCTCCCGCACGAGGCGATGGGCCGGCGCGCCGTGGAGCTCCTCCTGGCATCCGACGCGCACGGCGAGACGCTCATCGAGATGCGTGCCGTCATCGGGTCCTCCATCGCCTGATGGCGATCGTTGTATGCATCCAGGCGTGCGACGAACCCGTTCAACGCCCGCAGACCACGCCGAACAGGCGAGCAACAGGTGCGACGGTGAGCGAGCGGATCGCCGCCCACCCGCCGGCGATGACGAGCACGGAGAGCGCAAAGACGGCCAACCCGGTCCCGTCGCTCGCGTACCGGGCTCCTCCCTCGTCACCGAGGGCGGCATACATGTGGTTGAGGTTTCGCAGAGCACCCGTCGCGAGCACCAGCCCCACGTGGACCACCGTGAACACCACGAAGTAGAGCATGACGAGAAAGTGCACTCGGCGCGCCCACTCGATGGGATAGAGGCGATTGAGTCGGGCCGACCGCGTCGGCCACAGCCTCGTCATTCGGATGCCGGTTGCCACCGCGAGGGGTGCCGCGACGAAAACGGTGACGAAGTATGCGAGCTGCTGCAGGGAGTTGTAGTTCACCCATCCGTTCTCGGTCGGCCAGTCCAACGACACGTACTGGGCGAACGTCGACAGCGCGTTGGGGAAGACGCTCCAACTCGTCGGGACGATCCGCATCCACTGCCCGGTGACGAAGAGCACCGCGACGAAGACCGCTCCGTTGATGAGCCAGAGCAGATCCAGGCTCAGGTGAAGCCACAGGGCCAGGCTGATCCGGTCGTTCTCGCGGCCTCGGCGCGACCAGAACAGCGTCGGTCTCGCGTCGAACCTCAGCTGCAACCCCGAGCGCACGACGAGCACCATCATGAAGACGTTGAAGAAGTGCTGCCAGCCCATCCATGCGGGGATGCCGGTCGGCGCGTGAGCGGGCAACGGGTAGTGGCCGGGGTACGCGATGAGGAAGTCCTGCAGCGCAGGGAGACTGAGGAGCCAGCGCGCGGCGGCGACGGTCATTGCCGCCAGCGTCGCGAGCACGACGGCTCCTGCCAGACCGGCAGCCACGCGCTGAGCGCGTGTGGAGAGGGGTGCCCGCGGTCGCTGCCCCTCCCGGCGCGCGGGATCGCTCGCCACCGGGAGGCTTCGACGCTGCGCGTACTCGAGCGCCGCACGGCCCGGCCAGGCGGTACGAACGGCGGCGAGCGGTGGGCGGACGCCACCCGCCCCCAGGCGGGGTTCGAGGGATGCCGCAGTGTCCTCCCGCGCAGGTCGCGAGCGGTTCGACACCGTGCGGTTGTCGCTCGGTCGCGCGAGCCCGCGTCGCACGGGACGAATCGCGGGGGACCCCGACGCCGGGGCATCCGGAGTGCTCGCCTTCCGCAGGTCATCGGCAGGCAGGGCTCGTACCGGTGCGGGACGCGCAGGCGCGTCGAGTGCCGCCCGGTGGGTCCCCGCGCTCGCGAGAGTTCCGTCGGGAGCGGGGCCGGATTCCGGCCACGGGCGGCCGCCTGCGACGCGGGGAAGTCCGCGTCGCACGCCGGCGGGCGGTGTGCGCATCACAGGCGCTCCTTCTCGCGACGCAGGGCCGCTATGGCCGCAGGCACCACCGAGAACACGTCGCCGACGACTCCGAAATCGGCGATGTCGAAGATCGGCGCGTCGGGGTCGGTGTTGACGGCGACGATGGTCTTCGCCGTCTGCATTCCGGCCCTGTGCTGAATCGCCCCAGAGATCCCGAGCGCGACATAGAGGTCCGGGGACACCGAGACCCCCGTCTGGCCGACCTGGCTCGCGTACGGCACGAAACCCGCGTCCACGGCGGCACGGGAGGCACCGACCGCAGCACCGAGGACGTCCGCCAGCTCCTCGACAAGGGCGAACTGCTCGGCGGCACCGATCCCCCGGCCCCCTGCGACGACCCGCGCTGCGTCACGGAGTTCGGGCCGTCCCGTCGCGGCAGTCGCGACCTGGCGCGATCCCACCGAAGCGACGGGCTTCCCGCTGGCAACGACGTGGATCGTGCGCACATCCCCTGCGACGTCCTCGGCACGGTCGGCGTCTGGCGCAGTGGCAGCGCCGTGGCGCAGCGTGATCACGGGAGCCCCGAAAGTGGCTGCAGAATCGACCGTGTAGGTGCCTCCAAAGACGGAGTGGCTGGCGATGACGCCCTCGTCGTCGCGCGAGAGGCCGACCGCGTCGTACGCGACGCCCGAACGGGTGCGTACGGCGTACCG
>CALALQ010000421.1 GCA_937925595.1 uncultured Demequina sp.
GGTCTGCGGTGCCGGACGCTTCCGGGCGAGGCGGGACAGCTCGCCGAGCGCGTCGAGCACGGACGCGCCCAGCTCGGCGTCGGGCCGGGTCAGCGCACCGCGATAGTCGAGGAGCACCTTGCGCAGCCGGACGAGCGCATCGTCGACATCCGCGACGCGCGGGCGTTCGGCCTTCTCGTTGCGCGAGATCGACTGGATCAGCTCGCGACGCAGCCCCGCCGTGGTCACGGCCGCCCCGCTCAGGCCGATCTGCCCGAGCCGGTGGGCGATGCCGTCCAGGCTCGCGCGCCGCGAGCCCACGACGAGCACACGCCGGTCGCGCGCGACGAGCGCGCCGACGGCGTTCACGATGGTCTGGGTGCCGCCGGTGCCAGGCAGGGTCTTCACGACGACGGAGGCCCCGGCCTCGACCTCGGCCACGACGCGCTCCTGCTCGGGGTCGGCGTCGAGCAGCAACCGGTCGCCCTGGGGCGGCCGCTGGTCCTGCGGCACGATGGTCGCCGGCTCGCGCTGGCCGGCGAGCGCGGCCTTCGCGGCGGGATGTCCCGCGACCGCGTCGATGACCGGATGGGTGAGGTCGGCGGCGTCGAGCGCCATGGCCGGGCCGACCTCGGCGAAGCTCGACACCACGAGCCGGGGCGCCACGCGGAACCAGGGCAGATGGGTGGTGAGCCCGCGCAGCCGATCGATGACCGGTTGCGGTTTGAACACGCCGTTCGTGATCGCGAGCGCGACGAACGCCTCGGCGTCGAGCGTGATCTGGAACTGCCGCTGGAGCTCCCGTGCGAGCGCGGGGTTCAGGAAGGGCTGGCCCTTGAGCTTCAGCTCGAAGTCGCGGCCGTACCGGCGGATCGCGAGCGGACGGAGCAGCACGGGCGCGAGGAACTCCTGGCCTTCGTTGCGCCACGATGCGAGCCCGATCGCGAGATGCACGGATTCGATGCCGCGCACCGAACGGAGCTCGATACCCTTCTGCGTGATCTCCGCCGCAGCCATCTTCGCGTTGCGGAGTGCGAGCTCGTCGCGGATCAGACTGGACAGCAGCGTCGACTTGCCGGTGATGAACTGGGGCAGACCACCCGGGTGCGTCGTCGAGAGCTCGATGCGAGTGCGCGGCGTGTCGACGAACCGCACCAGCGGGGAACGCCCGCCGAGCTCGGCGAGTTCGGCGAGCCAGCGGCGGCGCGCCGGATCGGCGACGTTGCCGGCGACCAGAGCCGGGTCCCCGAGGCTGAGTCCTTCGGGGCTCGTGTGGTGCGCAGCGCTCGGTCCTGGCGTGAGTCGGTCGGCGGAGACGTCGGCTTCGCGCGGGAGGAGTTCCTCCCCGTCAGGATTCCGATTCAGCCACGGCACACGGAGAGGATATGCGCCATCGCCGCCAGATTCGCGCAATGCGCGCGGCGATGCGCGGGTTTCGCCGGGCACGCGCCCGGCGTAGCCTCGAAGGATGCACGCACCCCAGTCCGATCTGCCGTCCGTCACGCCCGAGGAGGTCCACGCGATCGAGGGCGCCTATGTGCTCGACGTGCGTGAGGCGTCCGAGCTCGAACAGGCGCGCCTGGACGAGGCGACGCACATCCCGCTCGGCGAGCTCGCCGATCGGGTCGCCGAGCTTCCGCGGGACCGCGAGGTGTACGTGCTCTGCCACGTCGGCGGTCGCAGCGCGCAGGCGACGCGGTTCCTCACCGAGCAGGGCGTGAACGCGCTGAACATCGACGGCGGCATCGTCGCCTGGTACCGCGCCGGGCTGCCGGTTACCATGGGCGACGCTTAACGCGAACAACGGATGTTTCCGTTCGCACCCGATGCGTCCGCCTGAACGGCGACATCGAGCGCGAACGGAACATCCGCCGCACGGTGGGTCCGCGGGAATGGGTCCGCGGGGGTGGGTCAGGCGCTCGCGAGCTCCAGGCCGTGGGCCTTGGCGACGCCTTCGTTGGTGAGACGTCCGGCCGTCGCGTTGAGGCCCTTGGCGAGCGCGGCGTCCTCGGCGAGCGCGGCCTGCCAGCCGAGGTCGGCGATCTTCGTCACGTACGGCAGGGTCGCGTTGGTGAGCGCGGGCGTCGACGTGGCGGGCACCGCGCCGGGCATGTTCGCGACGCAGTAGTAGATCGCGTCGTGCACCTGGTAGGTCGGGTCGGCGTGCGTCGTGGCGTGGCTGCCCTCGAAGCATCCGCCCTGGTCGATCGCGATGTCGACGAGGACCGCACCCGGCTTCATCCCCGCGACCATCTCGTCGGTGACGACCTTGGGCGCCGCCGCACCCGGCACGAGCACGGCGCCGACGACAAGGTCGGCGTCCTTGAGCTGGCGTGCGATCTCGTACGGGCTCGACGCCAGGGTCTTGATCCGGTGGTCGTACCGCGCGTCGATCTCGCGGAGCTTCGGCAGCGAGATGTCGAACACCGTGACGTCGGCACCGAGGCCGAGCGCGGTCGCCGCCGCCTGCTCACCGGCCACGCCGCCGCCGATGACGACGACCTTGGCGGGGGCGGTCCCGGGCACGCCGGCGAGCAGCACGCCTCGACCGCCCTTCGACGCGTGCAGCGAGGCCGCGCCGACCTGCGGGGCGAGCCGCCCGGCGACCTCGCTCATCGGGGTCAGCAGCGGCAGCGATCGATCGGCGAGCTGCACGGTCTCGTAGGCGATGGCCGTGACACCGGAGTCGAGGATCGCCCGCGTGAGCGGCAGGTCGGCCGCGAGGTGCAGGTAGGTGAAGAGCGTGAGGTCCTCGCGCAGGAAGCCGTACTCGCTCTCGATCGGCTCCTTCACCTTCAGCACGAGCTCGTTCGCCCAGGCCTCGTCGGCGGTGCCGACGATGGTGGCGCCCGCCTCGCGATACTCCTCATCGGTGTAGCCCGCGCCCGTCCCGGCGCCGGCCTGGATCTCGACGGAGTGACCACGCTGTGTGAGCGCGTGCGCGCCTGCGGGCGTCATCGCGACGCGGAATTCGTTGTTCTTGATCTCAGCAGGGACGCCGATACGCATGGTGTGCTCCGAATAGTTGATGGTGCGGATCCCTTAATCGTGACTGCTTGTTCGCTCGAACGAAATAGCGACCGAACAGAATTCGATACGATGGCCTTTGCCAAGCCATTTGTTCGAGAGAGGGCCCTGGTCATGACCGGCACACCGCAGATCAGCGCATCGGCGCCGGGCACCGACGGCACGTCCACGGGGCGATCGATCCCGCTCGACGACATCGACCGCCGGATCGTCGAACTCCTCCACGAGAACGCCCGCATCCTCTGCGTGAACGCCGCGCTCGCGCGGATGTTCG
>CALALQ010000422.1 GCA_937925595.1 uncultured Demequina sp.
GTCGCGTTCTTCGAGGTGTCGAGGCTCATCGGCTCACATTCGGGTTGAGCGGTCACGGTCTGTCGGGGTGGTGCTCTGGATACCCTGCGACACGCGAGCCGCGGGTGAGGTTCCCCTATGCGTCGCCCAGGCTCTGTGACTATCGGCAGCCTCAGCCCAGGCGTAAGGAAGGCCCCGCCGTCGCGGGGCCTTCCTTACTCGAACGCGGGTTTGAGGACGGTGATGAGATTTGCGCCCTGCTGTGGGAGGTACACCGTCCCGTCGGGGGCGACCGGCAGCTTCTCCACGAGAGTCCCCGTCAGGGGGATCGTGGCGTACACGGTGCGATTGCGCGTATCGAACACCACCAGGTTCGTAGCGCCGACGAGGTAAAGCCACCGGCCGTCAGCGGTCTGGGATACCCCGCTGGCACCATCGAAAGGCATCGGGTACTGCTCCAGGACCGTGCCCTGCGCAGTGTCGATGACGCGGAGGACTCCTGACCGGGCCGACCAGGACGTGCCGTCCGGGAGCGGCTGCAGGCCCTCAACCCATATCGAGGCGGTGCTGGCGGAAGCGGTCGAGATGACCTGGTAGCTGGCGGAGTCGACGATAACTGCGATGGCACCCGACCCGGTCTTCATTCCTCCGAGGATGTTCCCATCGGGGAGTGTCGTCACAGCGAAGTTGGAGGTGTACGAAGAGCCGGAGCTGACTGTCGTGGAGACCGTCCAGGTTCCGGCCTCGATGACCTCGAAGCCACTGCGCCTGAGCATCCACAGCTCACTGCCGTCCTGTGTCCAGGTGATGTCCGGAGTCATTCCTGTCGCGGACTCCGCGTGGCTTCGGTTGAGCAGGAGGGTGTGCGTCTCGGCGTCGAAGACGTACAGGCCGTAACCGCCGACGGCAGCAACGTACCGCTCATCCGGTGAGAGCGCGACGTGATACGCGTAGCTGGGGAGGGTCACGTCAACGCGGGTTTCTGCGACCAGGTCGAAGAAGGAGAAGTGCTTTTTATTGCCGTGGACGGCGTACCCCTTCGTCCCGTCGGCGGACAGCACCATGTCGTGCACCGGCGCAATCGTCGCGATGGTGTGAGACTCGATGACGGCCGGGCTTGTCGCCACGGTGAAGGTGACCGTCGCGTCAGCTGTGAACCCCTTGGAGTCGGTCGCACGGATGGTCACGTTGGAGGTGCCGGGGGTGGTCGGGATGCCCGAGAGGGTTCCGGTTGGGGTAAGGCTGACCCCGGCAGGCAGGCTTCCCGAGACGACGGCGTACCTGAAGCCGCCCCAGCCGGCCGAGGCTGAAAGGCTGCCGGACGCGTTCCGGTACTGCTCGAACTCGAAGGCCTGGTCTGCGAACACGATGCTGTCAGCTTCGACCGTGACGGTCACATCGTGGGTGGAGCGCCCACCTTCCGGTGAGGCTGTGTCGGTGATGTAGATCCTCACGGTGTAGGTGCCCGCCGCCGGGTATCGGACGGTGAGGGTGGTGCTGTCGATCGTCGCGGCGCTGCTGCCGGGCGCGGACCCGAGCTCGTACAGGAACACAGCGTTGGTTGCGCCGTTGTCGGCTGTGAGTTCTGCCGTACCGTCCACGTTCGGGACCGTGGTGATGGACACGTCGATGACCGTCTTGCGAGGAACGACAGTCACGGTCGTCTGCCGCACCACGGAGTCCTCAGAGGTCGAGGCAGTGACGGTGATGTTGAACGTTCCGGACGCGCTCGGGGCGGTTCCTGAGAGTGTGTCCCCGTCGATGGTGAGCCAACTCGGGAGCCCGGTCGCGGTGAAGTCGATCTCGCGGTCCAGGTTTGAGTGTGCATCGAGCAGGACGGTGACAGACCCTCCGACCTGCACCTTGATGGAGTCGAGCGAGAAGGTGAGCGTGTCCCTCTGTGAGCCACCGTCGCCGGGGGTGATTTCTGGGTCTTCGGTGTCGCCGTCACCTGCGCCGGGGGTCGAGCCTGCGCCGTCGTCGTCCGGGTCGCCAGTACCTGCCCCGGGGTCCGTACCTTCGCTCGGCTCGGGCGATGGTGTGGGGGTCGCTGACGGTGCTGGCGAAGGCTCGGCAGTAGCCGAAGGCGTCGGAGTGGGGGTCGGAGTCGGCGTGACGGTAGGCGTCGGCGTGGGCGTCGGCGTCACCGTGGGAGTCGGTGTGGGCGTCGGCGTCACCGTGGGAGTCGGTGTGGGCGTGGCGGTAGGCGTAGGCGTGGGTGTCGCAGTCGGCGTTGCCGTCGGTGCAGGAGTCGCTGTCGGCGTCGGGGTGGCGCCTGGCGTCGGGAACGAGCCGTGGTCGTCGTCTCCGCTGTCTCGGCCTTCCTGCTCGGTGATGACGCGGAGCGCGAACCAACCGGTGACGGTGCCGGATGCTCCGGTCACCTGGATCTGGAACCGGTACTCGCCGATGCTGTCCGCTGCGACGCCTTCGACGGTGCCGGTGGCCGGGTTGATGGTGATGCCGTTGGGGAGGGCGCCGTCGGCGATGGACCAGGTTGCGCCTGTCAGGTCGAAGTCGCCGGTGACGTGCATGAGGGTCCGGTAGCCGAAGTCCTGCCATGCGACGGGGAGGGACTTCGCGGCCGACGCGGACGCGCCGCCGAGCTGGATGCCGGGGGCGATGGTCGGCGACGGAGCTGCGGTCGCCGTTGCGGTCGGGGTCGGCTTCGGGCCCGCGGTCGGGACGGCCGTGGGCTTGGGCGACGGGGAGGCGGTCGGCTTCGGGGACGGGGTGGCCGGCCGCTCGTCGTCGTCGTCGTCGTCCTTGCTGCCGGGTTCGCTGTTTCCGTCGCGGTCCTTGTCGTCGGCGTCGTGATCGCCGCCCTTGCC
>CALALQ010000423.1 GCA_937925595.1 uncultured Demequina sp.
GTTGGGGCCGCCGCGCCGGGGCATGGTCAGAAGGCGATGTCGTCCGGGTCCTCGTCGGTGGCGCCCGCGGGGACCGCGTCGTGGCGGCCGTTGGTGTCCTGCTCGTGGGTGGGGGCGGTGAGGAACTGGACCGTGTCGGCGACGATCTCGATTGCCTCGCGGTGCTCGTCGTCCTTGGTCCACTCGCGCCACTCGAGCCGGCCGTCGATGGCGACCGGGCGGCCCTTGGACAGGAACCGGTTGCAGTTCTCGGCCTGGGCGCCCCAGACGGTGACGTTGAAGTAGTTGGGCTTGTCGACCCACTCGCCGTCCTGCTTGCGGCGCGTGTTGGCGGCGATCCGCATCGAGCACACGCTGGTGCCGCCGGGGGTGGCGCGCAGCTCGGGGTCGCGCGTGAGGTTGCCGGTCAAGGTGACGCGGTTGATGTTGATGGCCGACACGACGTTCGCCTCCTGGCGAGTGGGTTTGTGGGGCTCCCGGCCTGGTGCCGGTCCCCCTTGCTGTAAGCCGAGTTCGGGCCGCCCAGGGCGGCCGGCGGAACCGACCCCTTGGGGAGGGGAACCCACGTGTGCGGGTTGCAGCCGGACCGCCAGCGGCCATCCTTGAAGGCGGAGCAAGGGGGACCCGACACACCCGGACCGAGCCCCAACCAGTGCGTCTTGCCATGAGGTGCCGCGTCGGAGCTGCGTCCTGTGCTCGCGTCGTCTCGGCCACCATTGCGCCTGGTCTGTGCGGCTCATGCCAGCGGCACCAGGTAGGTCTCGAGCGCGGCCGCGGCCACCACGAGCGTGAGCACGATCGCCGCGGTGCCGGCAAGCCCTCGTGAGGTGACGCTGGCGCCGCGGCGCGCGGCGACCCATACCGCAGCCGGAAGCGTCAGCGCGGCGAGCTCGACCGGCAGGTGCGTGAGGTACCGCCACAAGCCGTGGTGCTGAGCGAGCGCGCTGCCGAGCAGTGCGCCGTGGGCCAGCAGCTGCCCGGCGACGAGCGCGTCCCCGACCGCGCGGGCGACCGGGATCGCCGGCCAACCAAGCGCGACCAGCGCCAGCGGCCACAGCACCACAACCGCGTTGTGGCCGACCAGCGCCGCGACCGTCCCGGCAGTGTTGGTGAGCGCGTCATGTGGCTCGCCGACGTCAACCAGCTCGACCCCTGCGATCGCTAAAACGGCGCCGGCCGCGGTGGCCACCACCAACCCGAGCGACGCGATCTGCAGCGAGGCCTTCATCCCTGGCTCCCGTCCGTGGCCGCGGTCCAGCCACTGACCCGCCAGCGTCCATCGGGGCGCCGCTGGAGCCGGACCCGGTTGCGGGTCTCACCGACAAGCGTGCCGGTCCCGCTGCTGGTGCGCTCGGTCACCCAGACCGTGACGCGCGCCTGCGCGCCTGCGCGCCGCTGCAGCTGGACGCGGGTCACGGTGGCATGGTTGCGTGCCCCGTCCTGGCGCAGGGCGTGCCGCTGGCGGCTGGTGGGCCGCGCGCGCCCGAGCTGGCGTCGGTAGGCCGGCGCGGCGAGCGCGAGTTCGCGCCGCCACGCCGCCAGCCGGTCCTCGGCCGTCCAGTTGGTCGCCGCCAGCGCGTACAGGGTCGCGACGCGCAGCACGGCTTGATCGCTCGCACTGGCCGGGGTAGGCGACGAGCCTCGGGCTACCGCGGGCTGCTGGGCGGGTGATGGGTTGCCCGGCGTGTCAAGCGGATGCGTGACGTTGGTCGCGGCTACGCCCGCGGCAATGCAGCCGAGCACAAGCAGGTGAACTCGGAGCCGGCGCATCGGTCAGATCTGGAAGCTCTGGACGCCCGTGAGCTGGCACCCAGGCTTGAGGCCGATGTGGACGTGGTCGAAGTGCCCGCCGGTGCGCCAGATCACCTGCACCCGCCAGCCCTGATGGCAGACGTTGTGACCGCCTCCTGCCTGGGCGAGCCGCCAGGCTTCGCGTTCGGGGACGCCGGCGGCGCGCAGGGCGGCGGCCGCCAGGCGGGTCCCGAAGCCGCCGCCGAGCGGGAAGCGGTTGGCGACCGAGCCGAAGTCGCCGGCTAAGCCGAGGACGTGGTCGGAGACGCGGCCGGAGCTGGTGTGCAGGCTGTGGTTGGTGCCGGTGGTGAGCACCAGCTCGCGGCCCGCCACACCGGCGACGCCCTCCAGGAACCGGAGCAGCTCCGGGCGGATGGGGCGGCCGGGTGCGTTGGCCAGCGCCGCGACGGCGATGCTGCCGGAAACGCCGGGTAGCGCGAGCGCTTCCGGACCCGCGCCCGCGTCAGCGTCAGCGTCGGTTGTGGTGGCGCAGGCGTTTGCGGCGACGGGCTCGAGGTCGACGAGCTCGGGCGCGCCGGCGTATCGCGGGGTGGGGCTGGCGGTGGTCTGCCGGTGTCCCCACCTGAGTTGGGCGAGGCGGCCGCGCCAGTCGTAGAAGTCGATCCGGCGACCTTGGATGGCGCCGCCGGTGTCGGCAGACAGGAACGGGCCCTGCCAGCCGAACGGGTTCGGCCACAGGTACACGAGCGTGCCGTGCCCGATCAGAGCGGGGTCGACGGCGATCATGTACCAGCGCGGCGAACCCCCTCCGATCCGCAGCCCGCCGCTGGTCGCGATCCCCTGCCCCTGGATGCCGCCCCACGGCGGGCCGTAACTGGTCGCCACGTACTCGCCCACCGCGATCCGCGCGCCGGCGTACGGGCTGCCGATGCGCACGCCATCGATCTGCGTGCGGGTCAGACCGGTGCCGGCGACGCCGCCGAGCGAGCCGGGGCCGCTGAACTCGGCCGCCGATTGGGTGTCGGCGCCGGGCTCGCACTGCTGCACCGCGCCCGCGAGCAGCAGCATCAGGCCGAGCACCAGCGCCAGCAGCACCGCGAGCGGCGCAGCCAGCAGCCACAGCCACCACGACCCGCCACCACCGCCTGAGGTCCCGTTGTCCTCGGGAGGACTGGCGAGCGAGCGAGCTGCGGCGAGCACTCGTCCGGCGGCAACGAAGGCGCTCACGACCGAGCCGTCTCGGGGTCGCTGAGGCGTTGGGCTTGTGCCTGGTGCCAGGCGGGGTCCACGAGCAGCCGCATCGCCGCCCACGCGTCCCCACCGGTCTCGCGGAGCGCGAGCTCGCGCAGCGGCTGGTCGCGCTCCGGGTCGGCGCTGCAAGCCCAGTACTCGATGTCCGACAGGAAGATCCGAACGGTCGCGCGCCCGTGCGCTTCGGAATCCAACAGGCAGGTGGAGTGCTCGCCCTTGCGCGTCTGCAGCGCGCTGATCTCCGCCAAGTCCTCGGGCTGCAGATCCAGCACCTCGGCGATCTCTGAGAGCTCGTCGTGGCTGGTGTGAAACAACAACCGCAGCACCGAGTTCCGCAAGAGGGCGCGGCCCTGAGCGTTGGCGAAGTCGGACAGGTGCTGGCTGATGACCAGCAGCGCGCATGCGATGTGGCGGGTGCGGCGCGCCCACTCGTTCAGCCACGCCCCCGCGGCCGGCGTCATCAGCGGCTTCCACGCCTCATCGATGGCCAGGAACGTGCGGCCCGCCCAAGCCCCGGCGGCGGCGCCGCCGCGGGTGAGGTGGTGGGCGCGGCGACGGGCGATGTCGCGGTCAATGTGATCGACCAGCGCGAGGATCACCGGGGCGGCCAGCGCGTCCGGCAGCCCGGCAAGGTCGAACACGATCAGCGGCGCCCCCTCGGGGATCGTGGTCGGGCTGTCGCACAGCCAGGCCAGCGGCCCGTCGTCGACGTACGGGTACAGGCGCTCGGCCAGCCGGCGCAGCTCGCCGGCCACGGTGGGGTCGCCGTCACGGGGGTCGTCGGCCTGCTCGCGCGCCATGCAGCGCAGCTGGTCGCGCAGGACGCGTTCGCGCGCCGGCTCGCCGGTGTGGGCGCAGTGTGCGTACACCTGGTGGATCGCCCGGGACAGCAGGGAGCGCTCCAGCCCGGTGAGCGCGTGCCCTTCGGGGGTGGGGTCGCCGATCAGCAGCGCGTGCAGCGCGACCAGGAACTCGACCTTGCCCGCGCTCACGTGCGCGGGGTCGGGGGTGTCCCACGGGTTGATGATCGCGCGCTGCTGGCCGGCGCCGTAATGGATCACCCGCGCCCCGGGAATGAGGGCGGCGAGCTGCTCGTAGTGCCCCGCGTGCCGGGTCCCGCCGGCCGCAGCGTGCTCGGTGGACGAGCGGTCGATGATGTACCCCGTCGCACCACGCGCGAGATTGCGGGCCAGCAGCGCGTTGGTCGCGACCGTCTTCCCGGAGCCCGAGGCGCCGGTGATCAGCGCCACGTGCGTGCGGTAGGCGGGATCGAACGGGTCCACGCGCTCGAGCGTGCTGCCCGGCAGCGCGTACCCGAGCGGCACCCCGCCCGGGGAGCTCGCGCTGAGGCTGTGCAGCGGCAGGCAATCGCCGACGTTGCGCTGCGCGAACCGGCGCGTGGCGCCGAGCCGGTCAGTCGCCAACGGAAGAGTCGACACCCAGGAGGGCTCGGCAAGGAACCGTCCGGTGTACAGGCGCGCGTCGGTGTAGCTCTCAAAGTCCCGGGCCAGCGCGTCCAGCAGCTCCGCGAGCTGCTCGGCCTCGTGGGCGGGTCGGCGGATGGCCTGATAGAGGGAGACCTCGTAGATGCCGGCGGCGCCAGTGAGCCGGAGTTCGGCGTCGATCTCGGCCGCTTCGCATTCTTGCTGGTAGGCCTCTTCGCTGATCAACTTGCCGTCGCGCTCGCGACGGCGCAGATCCGCCCACAACCGCCGGTGCCGCAGCCGAAAGCGGCGGCGCTGCCGGACCCGGTCGGTCGCCGTCACATGGACGACAAGGCGCCACGGCGGCGGGACCTCCATCAGCGCGAGCAGCCACCACACGCTCGTGTCCCCCGGCGCTGCCGCCAGATGAGCGACCGCTTCCACCTCCCCGACCTCTGGCCGGGCGATCCAGTCGCGCCCGACGTGCAGTTCGGCTGGACCGAGCGCGGCGAGCAGCTCGGCGCGGTGCGCAAGCGCCTGGTCTCGGTCCGAGGTCTCCAGCGTCCGCGGCACACCCGCAGGCGGAACGTGCTCGCCGGCCGGATCGATCACGCGCGCGAGCGCGGCGAGCGCCTGCTCGCCGTCGAGCGGGTCGACCTGGCAGCCGGCGGCGACCAGGTCGCCGGCGACGAGCTCGGTGAGGCGGGCGCTTTCGGCAGCGGCGCGTTCGTGCGCGTGGCGGGCGATCACCCGCGCGCCGCCCCGGCCGGAGCGCCGGGGCAGACCGGTCGGCGTCCAGCGCACCGCGATCGTCCAGCGCAACGCGACCGCACCGACGGCCGGGGCGCTGCGCCGCACCGTCTGCTCGAGCCCAAACCCCAGCCGGCGCGTCGCCTCCCCGCGCGCGGTATCGCCGTTCTCGTCGGCCGCGAGCGAGGCTGTCTGAATCTGCTCCCAGTCGCCCGCGAGGGCGCGGCTGGGGTCCAGCGGTTCGGCCTCAACAAGCACCTGCAGGCCTTGCCTGGCGGGCAGGTGCGCGGCCAGCGCGCCGAGGCGCTCGCGCAGCAGCTCGCGATGGGCGCTGCCGCCGGCGCGCGGCTTAAGCACCCCGCGGCACGCCAGCAGGCGCACGTAGCTCAGGTCGCTGGTGATCAGAAGCCCGTCGGGCTCAAGTGCCGCGATCGGCACCACGTCCGCCAGCGCCCGGGATCGCCCGCTCACAGCCAGTCCTTCTCGATCGGCGGCTCGTCCGGCGTCGCCGCGGGGACGTCGAGCCGGACCGCACTGCGCCGCATCGTGCGGGGATCGTCGTCAGCGTTGGTAATCGTGGCGGGGCGTAGCCGCCAGGCGGCGACCGCGAGCAGCAGCCGGCCGGGGCTGATGGTGGTCTGCTCGCGCAGCACCAGCAGCGCCAGCGGCGCGCCGAGGCCGATGACCGCCATCGAGACGTTCACGCGCCACCCCAGCGGCGACACCAGCAGCCACCCGTATGCCACGCCAGCGGCGAGCACGAGCGCCAGCCACGCGCCGATCGACAGGCCCAGCAGCCGAGTCGGCTCATTGAGCGTCCGGTATGCCGGACGCAGCTCCCCAGGCTCGCTCACCGCCGATCCCCTTTCTCCGTCGGGTTCTGACGCGGCTTCACGCGCGCCAGCGGCCACCACCGCGACCGTCCGCTCTTGGCCGCGTCGCCCAGCCCGATGGCCGCAGCCGTCGAAGTCGTCGCGGTCGTCGCGGTCGTCGCGGTCGTCGCCGAACGCTGCGGCACCGACTCGCCGCCGCCGCTGCGCGAAGGCGCCAGCGGCCCGGTGCCGGTGGGCTTGGCTGTGCCAGCGCGCTGG
>CALALQ010000424.1 GCA_937925595.1 uncultured Demequina sp.
TGGGTCCGCCGTAGAAGGCACGGGACGACCAGACCGGGTCCATCAGGTTCTCGATCGTGCCCCAGCCTGCGGCGGGTCGCTGTTGAAACAGCCCCACCGAGTCGTGGTCGCTCCCGTCACCGTCGTTCGGGATGTTGGCCGAGTGGGGGTAGGCCCTCGTGTTCGACAGGACTCGCAGGGACGATTCCGTCAGGGCGGTCATGACGGCGATCAGCTGGCCTCGCGCCGGGATGCCCTCGTCGTTACCGACGGCGACGATCGTCGCGGCCCGCGTGAGCTGCTGCTTGCTGAGGGTGACGGTCTCGCCGTTCGTGTTGGTCGCAGTGAGGGTCGCGGGCACCGGGCCGGCGACACCGAGGCTGGCGGTGGACTGGCCCTCCCACATGCAACTGCCGGACCCGGCGGCCGCGGGGCTGACCAGCGTTGCTACGCCAAGGACCGCGGCCCCGGGCGCGAACAGGATCGCCGTGGCGGCGCCGGCGGCTAGGACCTTCATGCCCATCGGCCGCTCACCTCATTGGGTTGTCGAGCTGCGAGAGGCGCAGAACGTGGCAGCGCTCGAAGGAGGGCGGGCACGCGACGAAGACGGTGAAGGAGAGCGGATACGACGACTCGGCCTTCTCACCGTTCCAGACTCCGCTGCGATGGCGGGTCCCCGTGATCGTCACTGCCGTGGTTCCGGGCCGCAGGTGCCCGTGAGCCTGATCGACGGCGGCTGCCCACGAGTCCGGTACATAGGCGTCGTCGATCTCGATCGTCTGGACGACCTCCATCGCTCCTAGGTCGAGCCACTGTTCGACCGTCGGCACGTAGGTCGCGACGTCATTGATCAGTCCGGGAGTCTCCTCGCCGGACGGATCGGCGTCGGCCAGCACCGCCGCGGTGTAGTCAGTGGGCAGGAAGCCTGCACTTGTGTCCCATTCGAAGAGCGAGACCGCCACTGCGCGCGCGTAGGCCACCGGGTCGGTGGTCTTTGGGAGAGAGCGATCCCGCAGGGTGTCGACCGGGTTGGTCGGATCCGCCACGACCTCGGTAGCCGCCGGTGGCCCGTCTCCGGAGGATGTGCCCCCAGGTCCGCGAATCAGGCCGTAGATGCCGACGGCGGCGGTGAGGATCGCGAGCGCGCATCCAAGGAGAAGCATGATCTGGCGGCCGGTCAGGTTGGACATCGGAGCTCCGAGTGACGGGTTCAGGGACGTTCGATAGGTGCACCACCTACGCCGATGTCGTTGCGTGACGTCGGGCGGCAACGAGTTGGTCGCGGAAGGCGATCGTGGCGGTGACCACCCGGTCGAACCGTTCCAGTCACTGCGGCTGAGCTGAGCGGCGAGGGCATCGACGTCGTACAGCTCCGTCCAGCCATCGAGCTCGGTCCAGGTCAGGTTGAACGAGCGAACGCTGCGGAAGTGGCTGCTCGGTCCGTGGTTGCGCTTGAGGCCGCTGCGGCCCTTCTCGCGCACCTCGCGCTCGGCACGCGCCCGTGCCTCACGCGCCAGCCGAGCGAGATCGGTCTCTTCCTCCGGCTGCGGCTGTTGCGCATCGTCGAAGGCTTCCTTGACCTTGAGGTAGAGCGGCTTCACCGGCTCGCCCCGCTCGATCCTCTGCAGCGCGTCGTTCGCCAGCGCGCGGATCTCTGGTGGCGTGGCCTTTCGGGAGGCCCAGTCCATGAGCGCACAGACCCGCTCATGGGTGTTGTACGACGCCTTTCCGGTGATCGCCATGGCCGCTTGCGACCGCGCATCGCCGTTCTCGCCCGGCTCCGCACCGGGTGCGGAGCCGGAGCTCCCGAACTGGGTCGCCTGCATCCGCCGCTCGGCGTCCTCGGCTCGAAGAGCCTTCAGCTCCCGGTACAGCGCCGCCTTCTCGAGCTCGTTCAGTGGCTTGTGCAGTTGGTTCTCGTCCTGCTCAGCGAGCAGCAGCGAGAGCTTGTCGGAGATGCCGGACCGGACCCAGACCTTCATCGTGCGCCAGCTGAGCCGGCGTACGGCCTCGAGCCGCCGCCACCCGCACACCAGGACGCCCTCGGGGGTGAGGGTGATCGGCTGTAGCAGGCCGAGCCGTTCGATCGACTCCATGAGTGGCCTGAGGTCGCCAGGGTCCTTGCGGTGGCGGACGCCGACGGTGATCGAGTCGAGCGCTCGGTCGAGTTCGATGTGGCCGCGGGTGTCAGGCATGGATCTGGACTTTCGGCCGCGGAGCGGACTCGCTGATCTCGAAGACGAGCAGGTCGTCGTCGAGGAGTTCGGCTACCGGGTGCCCGATGAGCAGCCGCAGGAGTACGCCGTGCCCGTCGGACGTACAGGTTTCGTCGGGGTTCGGATTCCCCAGCACGATGCGCAGCACGGTCGACCACGCCTCCTGATCAATGTCGAGGAGCGCCCGCGCCGTGTGGTCGCGCCGCAGAGCTGCATGGGCCTTCGGGCGGGATCCGGACTCGACCAGGCGTGCGGAGATGTAGTCGAGCGTGCAGGTGGCTGTGTCCCGCGGCCAGCCGAGCGCGGTGAAGAGGTCGATCGTCGCGTCGACCGCTTCGTACGCGCCAGTCGGCGGAGTCTCGTCCGGGTTGAACGGTTCGACGGCGAGCGTGGGAAGGAAGTTGGGCAGGTCGGCTTCCGTGTCGCAGAACCGGCGTACGTCGTGGTGCCTGGAGATCTCCGGCCGCCTGGCCTGGTCGACGGAGCACAGGAGCCCGTCGGCACGCTCCTCGGCGATGAGCGTGACCTTGACCGCCATGGTGACGACGGCCCACGGGTCATCGGCCGTGCGGACCGCGTAGGTCCGCATCGCCTCGAACGCCGCTGCAGCTCCGGCGGTCGGGTCGCAGCGGTGCTTGATCGCGAGCGCCTCGTACTTCCGCGCGGCGTAAAGCATGAGGTCGTGGGCCTCGGCGTCGTGCTCCCACGCGTTCGGTCCGGACACCCGTAGACGGACGAGAAGCCGGCGCAGCCCCGTCGCGGTCTCGAACGAATGGCTCACAGCGACAACCCCTCTGTTCGGTTCGCCGCTCGGGTCGGCGCTGGCGAGTGGGGGAGGCTTCGCTTGAGGGAGCGCGTGGTCGTAACCGGAGACCGGCGTGCGCGTCGGAGCAGTTCGGCATGAAGGTCGACCCCACGCCCAACCGTGGGCGCGACGTACGTCGCGAGTTCGGTGGGCCGGACCCAGGCGATTCCCCTCGCCGTCGGTGTCGGCGGTTTGCCTTCCGCGGAGAGCGACGGATCACGGTGGCGAGCGAGAGCGCTAGCGGCCGCTTCGGTGTTCGGCGCCGGCGCCGGCGCTGACGCCAGCGGCTCCGGCGGACGGTAGCTGTGACGGCGGTACTCGGCGTGGGTGTTCACAGCTGGATCGCCTCATTCCTCTGGGTAGGGCCCAGGCGGCTCCCGGGGCGGAGCCGGGACGCGATCCGGAAGGCGGAGTCGATGGTCGACTCGATCTCCCGATCGGGAAGGCCGGCGTACTGGGCGGCGGGCACCAGGTAGCTGACAGCGTTCGCGCGGCTCTGCCCGTCCTCGGCCATGCGGCATGACGCCCAGAAGAGGGCGCGGTTGCGACCGCCTTCCGGAGTCAGCGCGACCACTCTGGCCAGCGCCTCTGGGCGGCAACCGTTCGGAGGAAGCCCCGTGGGCCGTGCCACGTGCCGCGACCGGGGAGGCTCCAGGAACTGGCGAAGCTTGACCGCGTCCAGCGACTTCACCGGCTGGGTCGTGACCGCGATGACGTCGTACGCCCTGATCG
>CALALQ010000425.1 GCA_937925595.1 uncultured Demequina sp.
CGTCGACGAGCCGCAGGGTGCTGCCTTGCGCGGCAAGCTGCGCCTGCCGCACTGATTGCGCGACCACGGAGTTGACGTAGGAGACATCGATCTCGCCGGCGCGGATCGCGGAGTCGCGGGTGCGGTCGTCTGCGATGAACCGAATCTCCAACCGTGCGGGCTGTCCGGCGTCCGGATCCCAGTTCTCTTCTGCGGCACGCACGTAACGCACCGATTGGCTGGGGACGAACTTGTCGACGAGATACGGACCGGTACCCGCGGTACCCGGATCGACCCGCAGGTCGCGGGTCGGGTCCGCGAGTGCGGCAGGACTGATCATCGCACCTGCAGGTCCGGCCAGGACGGTAGGCATATCCGGGGTGGGGGCCGAGTAGTGGAGCACCACCTCGTGATCTCCGACGATCTCGATGCGCTCGAGGGTGGTCAAGAAGGGTGCCACCACCGAGTCCGGCAACTGTTGTGCACGCGTGATCGAGGCGACCAATGCCGAGGCATCGAACGGGGAGCCGTCATGAAACTCGACTCCCTTGCGGAGCGACATCCGCATAGACATCGCGTCGGGAGCGGTTTCCCACGAGTCGGCGAGCATCGGTACGATGTCACCGCCGGTCTCGGCCCTGGTCAGGCGGTCGAAAACCGGGTAGTAGTACACACGTTCACCCGATGTGCGCTCACGATGCGGGTCGAAGCCGGTCGGTACCGCAGTGGTGGCAGCGATGAGATCTGCCTCGCGGTCGAGGACCGCGGTGCCGGGGTCCGGTGCCTCTGATGCACTGCCCGGCCCATATCCGCAACCTGCGGCAAGCATGGTCACGGCAAGGGCTGCCGCCCCGATGAGACGCCGCGATGTGTGGACGGCCATGGTGCTCCTTGTCAACTCTCGGTGTGGCCAATGTGCCGCCCCGGCGCGGCAGGTCTTGCTACTGCGTAGCGTCGGCACCCTCGTAGCGTGCAAGCAGTGCGCGTTTGAGGATCTTGCCGCTCGGCAGCCGCGGTACCTCACCGAACTCGACGGTACGGGGCGCCTTGAAATGCGCGAGCCTCTCCCGGGCGTACCCGATTAACTCGGCCGCGAGTGCCTCGTCCGCGACCACACCGTCGGCCGGGCTCACCACCGCATGCACCCGCTGCCCCATCTCCTCGTCGGGCAACCCGATCACCGCCACATCGAGAACCGCCGGATGCATCGTGAGCGCATCCTCGATCTCCTGCGGGTAGATGTTCACCCCACCCGACAGGATCAGATCGATACGCCGCGCCGACAGGTACAGGTAACCATCCTCGTCCACGTGCCCGAGATCGCCCAGCGTGCTCCAGCCCCGGTCGTTGTACGCCCCCGACGTCTTGCCGGCGTCGCCGTGATACTCGAACTTGGCCGTCCCGCTCATCCAGATCGTGCCCACCTCGCCCGGACCGAGTTCGCGCCCGTTGTCGTCACAGATGTGCAGCTCGCCGAGTGTCGGCCGGCCCACCGAACCGCGATGCTCGAGCCACTCCGGGGTGGTGATCATGAAGAACCCGTTGCCCTCGGTGGCCCCGTAGAACTCCAGGATCTTCGGCCCGAACCAGTCGATCATGCGCTCTTTGACCTCGACCGGACACGGCGCGGCCGCATGGATCACCACCCGCAGACCCGACACGTCGTACCGGGCCCTCGTCTCATCGGGAAGTTTGAGCATGCGCACGAACATCGTCGGCACGAACTGGGAGTGAGTGACCCGATACCGTTCGATCGCGGACAACGCGGCTTCGGCGTCGAACCGCTCCATCACGATCGCGGTGCCCCCGTTGCGGACGGTGCCCAGGGACCATCCGAGCGGCGCCGCGTGATACAACGGGCCGGGACTGAGATACACGGTGTCCGGCCCGAATCCGAACGCAGTGCGCATCGTCGAATCGATGTTCAGACCCGATCCGAACGGCGCGCCGGTCAGCTCCGGCAAGATCCCCTTGGGTCGCCCGGTGGTACCGGACGAGTAGAACATGTAGTAACCCTCGACCTCGTCGTCGATCGGGATCGAGGGAAGACCGGCCACCGCATCGGCGAGCCGCTCGCCCCCGCTCGGCGACGTGGACCCCACCGTCAACCTCGCTTCGACACACAGGTTTCCGGATGCGATGACCGAGGCGAGCCGGTCGAGCTGCCCGGAATGGACGAGCAGACGGGCACCACAATTCTCCACCACGTAGGCGGCCTCGTCATCGGCCAGATGCCAGTTGACCGGCGTGTAGAGCAGCCCGGCCCGCTGCGCAGCCCAGACCACCGGAAACATCTCCAGGCAGTTCTCCATGAGGATCGCGATGTGGTCACCGGCCCGCAGTCCACGCTGTCGGAACAGGTGAGCAATCCGGTTGGACGCCACCTCGAGCTCCCGATAACTCAGCGTCGCACCGCTTCCGGCCATCACGATGGCCGGCTTGTCCTCGTAGGTGGCTGCCAGATCCGTCAGATTCATCGCCGTCACGGCAATCCCTCCAGGTGGGGCGCCCGCAGACGGGCGCCGAAACGAGAAATTTCACTCAGGAGACCAAAAGAAATACTTCACTTAGGAGACTTTGTATACTATGTTGCACGCATCACACAAGTCGTGGCATCCGCTGACCCGATGGAGCACCATGTCCCTTCTCGACGTTCGCTCACTGTCGAAATCCTTCCCGCACGGATCGACCCTACGACCGGCAGTCGACGACGTATCGTTCACTCTGCGCGAAGGCGAAACCCTTGCACTGGTAGGCGAATCCGGGGCGGGCAAATCCACCACGGGTCGCCTCGTCCTGCGGCTGATCGACGCAGATTCCGGAGAGATCTCGATTCGAGGGAGAGACGTTCGCGGCTTACGTGGCGCCGATCTGCGGAATTTCCGGCGAGACGCGCAGATGATCTTCCAGGATCCGTTCTCATCCTTGAATCCACGGATGCGGATCTGGAAGGCGGTCGCCGAACCCCTCCTCGTGCACCGTGTGTGCCCGAGGGGCGAATTGAAGGACCGCGCTGCCGCATTGCTCGACAGTGTCGGGCTCGGCACGCATCTACTCGATCGGTATCCCACCGGTTTGTCCGGTGGGCAACTGCAGCGAGCTGCAATCGCCCGCGCGTTGAGCACAGATCCGTCGTTGATCGTGTGCGACGAACCCGTCGCGGCCCTGGATGTGTCCGTGCAGGCACAGGTAATCAACCTGCTCTTGGACATCCAAGAGCAACGAGGCGTGGCCTACTTGTTCGTCACCCACGATCTTGCCCTGGTCGAGAAAGTCGCACACTCCGTTGCCGTGATGCGAGGCGGCAAGATCGTCGAACACGCCACGACCGGGACTCTGTTCTCCGCTCCGGAGCAGGACTACACACGCACACTGCTGTCCGCCATTCCGGAGATGCCCGAGACCGCGACGGTCTGATCGCCGAGCAACTATCACTCGATCCCGACACCGAGGAGACGAACGATTGACCGACACCCTGTCCCCCGCCGAGGTCGGTGTCGAAGTGACCGATGGAGTCTGCGTGGTGACGCTCGACCGCCCAGCACGCCTCAACGCATTTACTTCTACAGGTTATCTGCAACTCTCCCAGGCTCTCGCGAAGGCCGATCTGGATGACGCCGTTCGAGTCGTGCTCATTCGCGGCGCAGGGAAGGCATTCTCCAGCGGAGTCGACCTGGACTCGCTTGCGACCGCTGATCCGGAAGAACTGAGAACACGATTCGCCGCACTTGTCGGAACGTTGGCCGGGATGACGAAACCGGTTGTCGCAGCCCCACATGGTGTCGCAGTGGGATTCGGAATGACGCTGCTGTTACTGTGCGACGTCGTCCTCGTTGCTGAAGGATGCAGGCTCCGGGCACCGTTCACGGCACTGGGGACCGTCCCCGAGGCCGGTAGCAGCTACCTCCTGCCCGCCCTGATCGGTCGGCAAGCAGCGATGGATATCGTCCTGAGCTCCCGGTGGATCACTTCCACCGAGGCGGTACGCCTGGGTCTGGCCGCCGTGGAAATCCCTCCGGACGACTTCGACGACGTGGTCCGCGGGTACGTCCGGACAATTGCCGGATATGCTCCGGCGTCGGTCATAGCGTCGAAACGTCTGCTGTCCTCGAAACGTAAGCAAAGGGCCCTCGACGCACTCGCAGCGGAATACAACGCGGCGCATGCACTTCCGCGTCTCACCCGCCCTATCGGTTGACAGTTCACCCCGCGGCGTCCGACGTTATGTGTGTTACCACGCCGGATTCCCCGGTCGCGTCCATGATGGAGTTCTCACGCATCGTGCTCGAGTGCGGTCCGAACCGCGTCCGGGAACAACGACACCGATGCCGCGACGATCTCCGGCCCACGCCCGGATGTAGAGCGTTTGCCGAGCGTCACGGCGAACCCCGGCCAGCCCCTTCGATTTCGGAATGCGAACCGACTCCCGGATCGTTTCGCGAATGAACGCACCTATGCCCGGCTCCCGCCATGGAGGAACCGGGCATAGGTAGGTACGGGACGGGACTCGGGGTCGCCGCGTCAGGCGATTCCGACGCCCTTGGTGAAGAGGAACTCCTCGATGCCGGCCTTGCCGCCCTCCTTACCCAGACCACTGAGACCGAGACCGCCGAACGGGCGGTTGACGGCCAAGTTGGCAGCACCGTTGATCAATACCTCACCGGTGACCAATTCTTCGGCGATCCGCAGACCACGCTTGAGATCCTTGGTGTGCACATAACCGGACAGGCCGTAGCGGGTGCTGTTGGCAATCTCGATCGCGTGGGCCTCGTCGCGGAACGGAATGATAGCGAGCACCGGTCCGAACACCTCGTTCTGCGCCAGATCCGACTGCGGATCGACGTCGGCGAAGACCGTCGGCTGGAGGAAGAACCCGCCGGCAAGGTCACCGTCGAGTCGTGCCGGTGCGCCACCTGTCACCAGACGTGCGCCGTCTTCCTTCGCCTTGGCGATCACACCCTGGATCCGCTCGAACGCAGCCTGATTGACCACCGGTCCGGCGAAGGTGCCCTCGGCGAAGGGGTCGCCGACGACGATTTGCTCGGCGATGGCTTTGACCGTGGCCACAACCTGGTCGTAGATCGAGTCCTGGACGAGCATCCGGGTGGGAAACGCACAACCCTGTCCCGACATCGCACCGACCGACATGATCGTGCCGAAACCACAGGCGGCCTGCAGGTCCGCGTCCTCGAACACGATGTTGGCGGACTTGCCGCCGAGTTCGAGCACCGCAGGTTTCATCGTGGGTGCGCAGGCGGCGAGAATCTTCGAGGCCGTGGCCGGGCCACCGGTGAACGACACCTTCTTGACCTGCGGATGCTCGACGAGTGCAGCTCCGGAGGCAGCGTCGCCGGGCAGGATGTTGATCACGCCGGGCGGAAAACCCGCTTCGACAACGAGATCGGCGAACAGTTCCGCAGAGAACGGGGTCAGCTCGGACGGCTTCACCACCACGGTGTTGCCCGCCGCAACGGCCGGCGGGATCTTCATCGCCAGCGAAATCAGCGGTCCGTTCCAGGTGATGATGATGCCCACCACCCCATAAGGCTGCCGCAGGGTGTAGCCGAATTCGCCATCGGTACCGAGCGTGGAGGTGACTTCGGCGGTGATCTTGTCGGCCCACCCGGCGTAGTACCGGGTCCACGCGACCGACTTCCCGATGAGGTTGGCGACCGTACCCAGCGGGGTGCCGTTGTCCATCGCACCGAGGCGACCGAATTGTTCGGCGTTGGCGTCGATCAGATCTGCCAGCCGGTGCAGCAGGCGGGCCCGCTCCGCCGGTGTGGTGCGCTTCCACGACTCGAACGCCTCCGCGGCTGCGGTGACCGCGCGATCGACCTCGGCCGGACCTGCCATGGGAATGGTCTTGTCGACCTGGCCCGTTGCCGGGTTCACGTGGTCGAACGTGCCCGCCGATCCCTCAGCTTCTCGATCGGCGCCGATGTGCAGGTGAACGTCGGGACGGGTGAGATCGGACACTGCAATGATCATGGTTGCTCCTGTTGTCGTGCGCCGAAGTCGGTTGGGGTACTAGCGGCCGTTGAAGCCGGCATCGAGAGGCAGTGCAATTCCGGTGACGAACTTGGCTTCGTCGGAGACGAGCCACGCGACGGAGTTGGCAATGTCTTCGGATTGCAGAATCGGAATCGGCAGTGCGTTCTGCATGGTCGCCATCCCGGCGCCCTCCCCCGCAGCGGCCGCGGCGAACAGTTTCTCCATCGTCGCATTCATCGTCATACCGGATACGACACCGGTGGGGTGGATGGTGTTTACCCGAATCCATTCGGGCGCATACTGACTCGCGAGCGTCTGCATCAGGCCGACGAGACCCCGTTTCGCGGCTGTGTAGGCCTGTGAGCCGGCTTGATCGGATGCGGTCCCCTTCAGTCCCGCGCTCGAACTCGTGAGGACGATCGAACCACCGCGTCCACCCACGCGCAGGGCGGGTAGCGCGACTTCGACGGTGTTCCACGCACCGGTGAGGTTGGTGTCGATGATGTCGCGCCACAGAGTTTCCCGCTCTTCCTCGGCACACGGGGTAAGGCGCACGATGCCCGCGTTGGCGATGATGATGTCCAGGCGGCCGAACTCCGCAAAGCCCTCCTGGAACGCGGCGGCCAGCCCGGCACGATCCCGCACGTCGGCGACTCGGCCCACCATTCGACGGCCTTCGGCCTCGACGAGGCGCACCGTCTCCTCGAGATCCTCACGCGAGGCGTTGGGATAGTCCATCGAGTCGATGTCCTTGCAGATGTCGACGCCGATGATGTCGGCGCCGAGCGAGGCCAACTTGACCGCATGAGCGCGGCCCTGCCCCCGGGCGACACCGGTGATGAATGCGACTCTGCCTTCGAGATCGGTCAACGAAATTCCTTTCGGAGATGAGCAGCGCGTCATACCGCACGCAGAGTGCGCACCGGAGGAACGGGAACGCCGCAGCAAAGACATAGAGGACCACCTAGTCATCTATGTAACACGTATCACACGATATTACGGACGCCTAGCGTCCGCAAGGGAGTCGTCGCAGACGAAAGGCGGAATGTGAGGATTGATTCGCACACACGATCGCACCCGCGAGATCGAGAAGCGAGGAATCGAGAGCAATGCCCGAGGAGCAACCACGGCCGATCGGTCGCCCCCGCGACCCCGACATCAACGAGCGCCTCATGTCGGCTGCCCTCGAGGAGTACGCCCAGACGGGCTGGTCCGGGTTCACGATGCAACGAGTCGCGCAGCGGGCGGGCGTGGGCAAGTCCGCCCTGTACCGGCGCTGGGCCGACAGGGAGCAATTACTCGTCGCCAGCATCGAATCCGTCGCCCTACCGCTGGCGACGACACCTGATTCGGGCAGCCTGCGCGGCGACCTCATCGACGCCGCGACCCGGATCCTGCATCACTTCCTCGACCCGATGGGGTGGGCGACGCTCCGCATCACTGTCGACTCTGCTGTCGACCTCACCACGCTCGACCCGTTCCAGGAACGCATCATCGGGGCCCTCAACTCGGGCGTCACACAGATCTTCACCCGCGCCGCCGGTCGTGGTGAGATCTCGTCGGACCTACCGGTTCGTCCTCTCGTAGAATCCTTGTTCGGTTCCCTACTGATCCACGTTCTCTCGATGCCCGAACACGAACGCGACGACGCACGTCGAGATTCCACGGCCCAGGTCGAGCCGCTGGTGGATGTGATCATGAGGGCCGCGGCTCGTCACCCGTCTCCATGACGGGTCGACGACCGTCGGCACCTTTCTCAGGCGAAGCCGGCGACCGGTCTCGGCCGATACGGCGATTCGAGGGCCGCACACTCCTCATCCGTCAGTTCGAACTCGAGCGCGGCCAGAGCGTCGGTGAGGTGCTTGGGTTTGGTGGCTCCGACGATCGGAGCTGTCACCGTAGAGCGTCGAAGCACCCACGCGAGCGCGACCTGCGCGCGCTCGGCTCCTCGCTCGTCCGCGATGCGGCCGACGGCGTCGACGATCGACCTGTCGTCCTCGTCGTACAGGCCCTTACCGAATTCGTCGCTCTCGGCCCGCACACTCGACTCACCGAACGGGCGCGTCAGGCGTCCGCGAGCCAGCGGACTCCACGGCAGAACCCCTACCCCCTGGTCTGCGCAGAGCGGCAGCATCTCCCGCTCCTCCTCGCGGTAGAGAAGGTTGTAGTGGGGCTGCATCGAAACGAATCTGGTCCAGCCGTGCAGGTCCGCGGTGTACAACGCTTTGGAGAACTGCCACGCGTACATCGATGACGCGCCGAGGTATCGGACCTTGCCGGACCGCACGAGATCATGCAGTGCCTCGAGTGTTTCCTCGATCGGGGTGCGAGAGTCCCAGCGGTGAATCTGGTACAGATCGAGGTAGTCGGTTCCCAGTCGACGCAGGCTCGCATCCACTTCGGTCATGATCGACTTGCGTGACAAGCCACTTCCGTTGGGGCCAGAACGAACCCGTCCGAACACCTTCGTCGCGATCACGACGCTCTCACGCTTGGTGTATTCCTTCAGAGCACGACCGACGATCTCCTCGCTGGTACCGTCCGAATAGCTGTTCGCCGTGTCGAAGAAATTGATGCCAGCCTCGACAGCCGTGCGTATGAACGGCCGGGCGTCGTCCTCACCGAGAGTCCAAGCATGCGTCCCCGCCTCGGGGGTCCCGTAGCTCATGCAGCCCAACGCGAGCCTGGACACCTGCAGACCGCTGTTGCCGAGACGGACGTACTTCACGTTGCCTCCTACTGATGGTTCGGCAGCATTCAGCTGCGCCGAGCGATGAACAACCCTTCCGCGGCGGCGCTGATCTCACCGTCTACGACGATTTCCCCCACCGTGAACCGTTTGCGGCCCTCGTGCCTCAACTGCTTCGCGCGCACCGTGATGGGCTGGTACAGCGGAGTGGGACGCCGGTAACTGATCTCGAGTTTCGCGGTCATGCCGTTGTTTCCGGCGCGATGGTTGGCGACGGCGAGGGCGGCGTCGAGCAGTGCGGCACAGATGCCTCCGTGAACCGCAGCAGGTGGTCCCTGGTACGGCAGGCCCAGAGTCACTTCCCCTTCGACCCATCCGTCCTCTGCGACGTGCATGACGAGCGGTGGGGCGAGCGTGTTCTCCGGCCCGGTGACCGGATCGTGCCGGACGACGCCGTCACCCTCCCACATCCCGAGCAAGCGATCCGTGGGCGGTTCGGTGTGTCGTTCGAGTTCGTCGGCGAGGTCGCGGAGTCGCTCGGTCGTCAGCGGTATGTGCGCGGCGCCGGGTTTCGTGAGGGAGAGTGCCTCGACGATGCGGCGGAGCTGGCTCGCGGTGTCGTCGAGCGGAGACTCACCGGGGACAGCCGTCAGATAGGTCTCTGCACCGGTGTAATAGCGCGACAGCTCTTTCCGAGAACCCGGAATCTCCCACGTGACCATATCGCCTCCTGATCGGCCGACCCGAACGTTTACTGCGCGGCTTTCGGGCGCGGCTCGATGAACAGCCCTTCGGCGGACACTGCAACCTTCCCGTCGACGACAATCTCCCCGGTGGCCCAGATCTTGCGTCCCTCACGCTCCCTGAGTCGAGCCGCAATCGTCAGTGGCACGAACAGCGGCAGGGGGCGGTGGTACCGGACAGTGAGCTGCGCGGTGAAGATGACACCGGCTTGCGGCGCGGTAGCCGCACTGAGCACGTGGTCCATGACCATTGCCGAGATACCGCCGTGCACGAAGGAGTTGGGGCCCTGATACGGGAGTCCGAATTCGACTTCTGCCGTTACGGTTCCGTCGGGGCCGGCTTCGAGGACGATCGGGGGTGCGATCGCATTCTCGACTCCACTGACCGGGTCGTGCCGCCAACCGGGGTTGCGGATCGTTTCGGTCACCGTGTCGATCGGATTCTCCAGATGTTCGGAGAGGGCATCGAGCTTCTCGGCAACGTCGAGAAGCAGCGGATCGTCGACATCGACACGTTGGAGCAGATCCACGATTCGGCGCAGCTGCGCGGCATCGCGTTCGAGGGCGGCGGCGTATTCGCGTTCCACGTCCGAGACCGGCCGCGAGAGGTTTTCGACGATGGTCACTGGACGTGCTCCTTC
>CALALQ010000426.1 GCA_937925595.1 uncultured Demequina sp.
TGGTGCAGAACCCCACTATCGGGCAGTCGCCGTGGCGATTCATCGCCGCATACTGAGGTTTTCTCAGTAACGACCGGCGTGCTCGAATTGCGTGAGTACGAGCGCCGCTTTGATGATGGAACCGATTCTTTTGGGGCACAGGGTGATCCTGGCGAGTGCCTTCCATCGCGTGGTGAGCAGCGCAGCGGCACGTTCGCCGAGGCACCGCAGACTGGTCAGCAGCATGTTGCGGCACACGGTGTCGGCGTCGAGGGTGTTGCCGTCGGCAGGGGCTTTGGTGGGCGTGTGGATACCGATGCCGGTGCCCTGGTAGCCCTGGTCCGCGAGGGTGGTAAGGCCCTGGGCTGCGGCGGCGTACAGGGCTCCGGTAACCCGGTGTGCGCGGGCGGCGGTCAGATCGTGGGTGCTGCCCGGCAGCGCGTCGGAGACCCACAACGGGAACCCGTCTGCGGTCGCCACGAACTGGATGTTCGCGCCGAATCGGCGGTGTTTGCCGGAATACCACAGGTGGATCGGGGTGCCTCTGCTGCCGAGGGTGGTCTCGGCGACCCGGTCGCTGGGGATGAGGGCGCCGTCGAGGATCACGTGGGTCTCGCCGGCGGCGAGGCGCTCGCGCAGCACGTCGGGCAGGTCCGGGGCCTGGGCGGCGAGCACGTCGATGCCTTCGTGCAGGTACCGGTAGCCGGTGGCGATCGAGATTCCGGCGTCGCGAGCCAGGGCGGTGAGCGCGGTGTCCTGCCGGAACCAGCGCAGCACGAGTACCGCCTGGGCGAACGCGGTCAGGGCCCGTCGGCCCCTGCGGGTACCGCGTGCGCGGCGGTCGGCCTGCAACAGTCGACCCAGGTACTGGGCGAGCGATCGAGGGACGTCGAGCGTGGCAGAATAGGTGATCACGTGGAGCCTCTGGTTCGTGGACTTGATCTTCGCAAATCCAGTCCTACCAGGGGCTCTGCGTCTCTTGACTATCCGGTCCTGACACCGCCCAAGCAAGATCAACTCACTGAGAAAACCTCATTGGACGTGCCCACGAATTACTTCTCACTGGCCGCATCATCGAGGCCGAGGAGGCTCTACGGATCGGGCTTGTTCTCGAGGTTGTGCCGGATGAACTCCTACTCGAGCGAGCATTGGAATTTGCGCGCCTCATCAAGGCCAACTCGCCTTTCGGTACATACATGACCAAGCAGGTGATGTGGTCGACGGTCGAGATCCCGGGTCTCGACGCGGCAATGGCTCTGGAAAACCGCACGCAAGTGCTGGCCTCGACCACGAACGACAGTCGTGAGGCAATCGCCGCATTCCTCGAGCGCCGTGAACCACGATGGACCGACAGCTGACCCGCTCGGTGAACACGTGACCATCCGATCATTCCGAACTTCCCTATGACCGAAGGAATATCGATGTCTCCAGAAGAGCTCATCGGACGTGTTGACGCCCTCGTGCGGCAATACCCAATCGAGACCTCGGATCCCCGCGACTTTCTCGAGGCGCGGTTCGATGCCGGATTGGCCTGGGTGTGGGCAGCGCCCGGTGAGGGTGGGCTGGGGCTGGATTCGACGCTGCAGGCCCTGGTCGAAAGTCGACTTGCCGAGAAGAATGCGCCACTACCTTTCTCCTACAACCCTATTGGAATCGGGATGACCGGACCGACGCTTCTCGCGCACGGAACCGCGCAGCAGAAGTCGGCGTACCTGCGTCCATTGTTCTCGGGTCGCGAAGTATGGAGTCAGCTGTTCAGTGAACCCTCGGTCGGATCGGATGTTGCCGGGTTGGCCACCAGAGCCCGCCGCGACGGAGACGACTGGGTCGTCGACGGGCAGAAGGTGTGGACGTCGTGGGCGCATATCGCCGGCCGGGGTTTGTTGCTCGCCCGCACCGACCCAGATGTCCCCAAGCACGCCGGCTTGACCGCTTTCGTCCTCGACATGACCGCGCCGGGAGTCGAGGTGCGGCCATTACGTCAGATGACCGGCGAAGCCGAGTTCAACGAGGTCTACCTCGTGAATGTACGAATCCCCGACAGCGACCGAATCGGTGAAGTCGGTGAAGGCTGGCGCATTGCCACCACAACCTTGATGAACGAACGCTTTTCGCTGGGCGGCACGATGAAACGTGATACTGCCGAGGTCGGCGCCGAGGTCCTCGATGCTTACCGTGCCGCGGTCGACCGGGGTGATCACAACCCGGTCCGTCGGGATGAGGCCGTACGGCTGTGGATCGAGGCCAACGTCAACAACCTCATCGCGGAACGTTCTGCAGCGGCGACTAACCGGGGACGACCCGGACCGGAAGGCTCGGTGCTCAAGCTTGCCACGGCGGAGTATCGGAAGCGGGCGGCGAACTTCCTTGTCGACCTTCTCGGTGCCCCGGCGATGTTGGTCGCTAGCTACCGGATGAACCGGCCTCGGCCTCCTCTCGGTCAGGAGGTGCCGGAAACAACCAGTGCATTCCTGCGTTCACGGGCGAACACGATCGAGGGCGGCACGTCGGAGATCCTGCGCAACATCCTCGGCGAGCGGGTGCTCGGCCTACCCGGTGACCTTCGTGTGGACAAGGGCATTCCGTGGCGGGACATCCCGCGTTGATACCGGACCTGGGGCACACCGAGACGGAGAAACAGCTATGACTTACGTACATACCGAGGAACACGATCAACTGCGTAGTACCGTGCGCGCTTTTCTCGATCAGACCTCTCCGGAAGCGGAGGTTCGTCGGCTCATGGACACCGATGAGGGCTACGACCCGGCGGTGTGGGCCCAGATGGGCGAACAGCTCGCCCTTCAGGGACTGCATATTCCGGAGGAGTTCGGAGGTTCGGGATACGGATACGTCGAACTCTGCGTTGTCCTCGAAGAACTGGGTGCTTCCCTGGCCGGTGGTCCCTTCTTTGCCAGCGCCGTGCTCGCCGCATCCGCGGTGATGGAATCCGGTGATCACGCCGCGCGGAAGGACCTTCTTCCCTCTCTGGCCGATGGCAGCACGATCGGTACGGTGGCATTCGCCGACCGTCACGGCAGATGGGATACAAGTAGTGACCAGACGGTTGCTACCCGTACTCGAGACCGGTACCTGCTCACCGGAACAAAAAGCTATGTCCTCGACGGGTCGATCGCCGACGTGGTCGTGGTCACTGCCGAACTCGACGGTGAACTGTCGCTTTTCGTCGTCTCGGGCCGGGCGGACGGACTGACCAAAGACCGATTGCCGACCATGGACCTGACTCGAAAGCAGGCAACACTCACGTTCAACGGCACACCGGCGCGGTTGCTCGGGGAGCCGGGAGATGCAACTGCAGTACTCGACCGCGTCCTCGCACTGGCGTGCGTCGCGCTTGCCAACGAGAACGTCGGAGGCCTTCGAGCAGTACTCGACCAATCCGTGCAGTATGCCAAAGAGCGCTATCAGTTCGGCAGGCCCATCGGATCATTCCAGGCGGTCAAGCACGTGTGCGCCGATATCCTCGTCGACCTCGAAGGAGCTAAATCCGCCGCCTACTTCG
>CALALQ010000427.1 GCA_937925595.1 uncultured Demequina sp.
TTCCCCAGCGCCGTGCTGGAATCAGCGTGTCCAAGATCAGGGGTCAAGCGCCGCTCACCCTTGCCAAAGGGCGCTCATCAACGCGGTGGCGCCCCGACGTCATACTCTCCGAGGTCGGGGATTGCACCGGATGGCAAAGCCTCTCCGTCAAAGAGCAACGGAAAGCGCGGCAGGCGCGGCGCCGGGGCGGCCGCGTCCTGGAGCGGCTCGAAGAGCTGACGATGGGCCAGGTGGACACACTCCCGAACGTGGTTCAACGACTGGACAGCCCCGGCCGGCTGACCGTGCGCGCGCAACTGTTCCGAGCATTCCGTCGCGTCGAGACGACGTGAGATCGCCCAGTCCTCAAGCGCGGGCACGATGACACCCGTCATGTGAGCGGCGCGTCCTTCGAGCGTCCGCAGACGCTCGTCGTCGAGGAGGTCCTCGCGCGCAATCGCGGAGCAGCATCGGCGCCACATATCATCCGTGGGAATGACGATGGCGACCCATCCCCCCAAGGCCCGAAAGACTCCCACTGCGCTTTGCGCATCTCTGCCCCCCTCGTTAGGCGGCATGCCGAACTCCAGGAGCGTTAGAGGCCGCTCCAAGGCGGCGACGGCGATGTCGTACATGGCCGCGTCGATGTGCGTCCCGTCGCCCGTTTCTCTCCGGCGTACGAGGGCCGCGAGGATGCCGAGTGCGGCCCACGTTCCGGCTTGGATGTCCGTTGTAGACATCGGAGCGAGCGCGGGTCGGCCGTCAGAACCAGGGGGTAGCACGCTGCTAAGTCCACTCATAGCTTGAATCACCGAGTCAAAGGCCGGCCAGTCTCCATATGGCCCACCACTGACACCGAATCCGGTAATCTCGCAGATGATAAGGCTCGGGTATCGGTCGCGCAGGGACGAAGCACCAATACCGCGTCTCTGCAGAGCGCCGGGCCGTAGGTTCGATACGAGCACGTCCGACTCTGCGATCAAGTCCGTCAAGCGGCAGGCCCCTTCGGCCTCGTCGAAGTCGAGGGCAACCGAGCGCTTGCCGCGGTTGTACCCGGCGAAACCACTGCTGATCCCGTCGCGAAGCGGCGTATAGCGGCGGCGCGGGTCACCTCCCGTGCGCGGGTTCTCAACCTTCAACACCTCCGCGCCGAGGCTGGCAAGGATGCTGGTGCAGTACGGACCAGAAATGTACTGCTCCAAGGAGACGACGCGCACTCCGTTCAACAGTTTGTGGCTCATGTCACGACCATACGACGGCCTTCTCGTGCCCGTTCCGTCCGTGCGCTATTCATGCCGGGTGACGCCTCACGAGCTGCGCCGCGATCACGTTCTTCTGAATCTCATTCGTTCCCTCGCCCACGATCATGAGCGGCGCATCGCGGAAGTACCGCTCCACGTCGAACTCCGTCGAATACCCGTAACCCCCATGGATGCGGACCGCATCAAGAGCGATCTTCATGGCAGCCTCCGAAGCGAACAGTTTCGCCATACCCGCCTCGAGATCCGCGCGGACGCCACTGTCGTACCGCCTCGCCGCAAAGTGAACGAGCTGCCGCGCCGCGGTGAGGTGCGTTGCCATATCCGCCAGGTAATGCCCGACGGCTTGATGCTGCCAGATGGGCTTGCCAAAGCTCTCCCGCTGCTGCGCATAGATGAGTGCGTCCTCAAGCGCCGCGCGCCCGACTCCGAGCGCGCGGGCGGCAACCTGGATGCGCCCTATTTCGAGGCCTCGCATCATCTGGGGGAAACCCTGCCCCTCGACGCCACCGAGCACCGCGTTCCCGGGAACCGCGAGCTCCGCGAATGACAGTTCGCAGCTTTCCACCCCCTTATAGCCGAGCTTGGGAAGATCCCGAGAGATCGTCAATCCCGGGCCGTGCTCTACCAGAAGAATGCTGATCCCGCGGTGGGCAGGCTCTGCGGTCGGATCTGTCTTACACAAGAGCGCGACGAGCCCAGAGTGCCGGGCATTGGAAATCCACGTCTTCGATCCGTTAATGATGTAGCCGTCGCCCTCGCGCCGCGCGGTCGTCCGCATCGCTTGCAGATCAGAGCCCCCACCTGGTTCCGTCAGGGCCATCGTCGCCCGGAGTTCCCCGGTTGCCATACTCGGAAGATAGCGATCCCGCTGCTCGGCCGTTCCGAATGCGACAAGAAGCTTGGCGACCACGGTATGACCACCCATCGCACCAGCGAGGCTCATCCATCCTCGAGCGAGCTCCTCCGTGATCGCCGCGTAGCACGCGGCACTGACCTGCGTGTCGCCCCACGGCTCCGGAACCGCGAGGCCGTAGATCCCCATCTCTTTCATCTGCTCAATGAGATCTGCGGGGTAAACGTTTGCATGCTCGAGGTCCTGTACCACTGGCCGAACCTCGCGATCGACCCAATCTCTTACGAGCGAGACGAGTTCGATTTCCTCGTCCGCGAGCTCGTGATCCGGAATATTTTGTGCAACTCCAGCGCCGGGTTTCATTTCGCCTCCTTCTTGAATATATTATGCATGGAGAACGCCTTCTGGAGGAAGAAATGAGTTTGCCCTTGGCGGGACTGACGGTCATCGCGCTCGAACAGGCCGTCGCCGGGCCCTTTGCCTCACGGCAATTGGCCGACCTCGGCGCTCGCGTCATCAAGATCGAGCGAGACAGCGGCGACTTCGCCAGGCGCTACGACGTTTCAGTCCGGGGAGAATCGAGCTATTTCGTCTGGCTCAATCGTGGCAAAGAAAGCGTCGTCCTTGACTTGAAGAAGGAAGAAGACTTCGGGGTTCTGCGACAGATGGTTATGACGGCGGATGTCCTAATCCAGAATCTCGCACCCGGAGCCCTGGATCGACTGGGACTATCCGCAGAGGCAGCACTGGACCTCAATCCTCGACTGATCTACACCTCGATCTCCGGCTACGGGGCGGATGGGCCGTATTCGCGAAGGAAGGCGTACGACCTACTGGTGCAATGCGAGTCGGGCATGCTCAGCGTCACGGGAACGAGCGATGAGCCCGCGAAAGCGGGAATCTCCATCGCGGACGTGAGCGCGGGGATGTACGCATTTTCGGGGATACTGACTGCACTTCTCCAGCGCTCGGTTACGGGAGAGGGCGACATCCTCGAAATTTCCATGCTCGAGGCAATGACCGAGTGGATGGCACAGCCCCTGCTTTACACGATGTACAGCAATTCCGCGCCGCCCCGTAGCGGTGCGCACCACGCGAGCATTGCCCCGTATGGCCCGTTCGACACTGCCGACGGCACGGTTTTTCTCGCCGTGCAGAACGACCGGGAGTGGGCGAGATTCGCCAGCAAGATTCTCGGAGCAGGACATCTCGCCGACGATGAGCGCTTCGCGTCGAACACGTCCCGCGTGGTGAATCGAGTCTTCCTACACGACGCCATCAGTTCTCGCCTTGGCGCACTTGCCACGGAGGAAGTGGAGCGGGCTCTTGACGGGGCGGGAATCGCCCATGCGCGCCTCCGCTCGATGATGGAGGTCGCGGAACACCCGCAACTCCGTGCGCGCGATCGATGGCGCACGGTTCATACCAGTGCCGGAGAGATCGCCGCCCTCCTTCCGCCGGTTACCAGTCGGAGCTTCGAATACCGCATGGGGGATGTTCCCACATTGGGTCAGCACACCGACGCAGTTGGCCGCGAGTTTGCCCGAACGTCTGGCGGAAGCGTGCCGAGGCGCACGCCACAATAGAAGCCACCATGACGAACTCACCCCGTGTCTCTCGGCGCCAGCTCAGCGATCAAGCCGCCGACCATCTGCGAGCGCTCATCATGTCCGGCACCCTCACGCCGGGAGAGAGCGTGCGCCCCGAATCCGTCGGGACCGAACTGGGGATATCGACGACTCCCGCGAGAGAGGCGCTCCAGCTATTGCGAGCCGAGGGCTTCCTCGATCTCACCCCCGGGCATGGTTTCACCGTCGCGCCGTTGACCGGAGACGACGTGCGCGACCTCTTTGCTGTGCAGGCGCTTCTCGCGGGTGAACTCGCTGCGAGGGCGGCAGACAACGGGACCGAGGCCGAACTCCGCGAACTCGAGGCCCTCCATCTGGAGCTGACCGCCGCGGCGCGGCGCGGTGACACGACTGGACTCGAAGAAAAGAACCACCAGTTCCATCGCACAGTAAACCGGATGGCTCGGTCACGAAAGGTGCAGTGGGCCCTCTCACTTGTAGTGAGGTATGTGCCGCGCGAGTTTTATGGCTCGATCCCAGGTTGGCCGGAAGCGACGACGGCCGATCACGAGGCGCTGCTCGACGCCCTCCGGGCTGCCGACGCAGCGGGAGCACGCAATGCGATGCGGGCACATATCGCCCATGCCGGCGAGCTCCTGGCGCAGCACTTTGATCGACGTACAAGTTCCTGACCAACAGAGCGGCGACGGATCTGCCAAAGCACCCCAACCAGAATATATTATGCACAAAGGAGAAGGCCAGATGATCGAGAGTGGTTCCCAGGTTGTCGACGGGTGGAACGGACGCCTCTATGAAGACTTTATCGTCGGCGACATCTATTACCACCCCTTCGGGAAGACGGTGACACAAGCCGATAATCAGCTGTTTACCCTCGCGACTCAGAATGTGTCGAAGACGCACGTCGACGCACACTTCGCCGCCTCTACCGAGTTCGGCGCGCCGCTCGTCAACTCAACGTTCGTCCTGGCTCTGGTAACGGGACAGTCGACCGTGGACCTCTCGATGAACGTGTTCGCCAACCTGGGTTGGGATGAAGTGCGCCTGCCAAACCCGGTCCTGGAAGGCGACACGATCTACTCGCGGTCCAAGGTACTGAGCCTGCGCGAATCGAAGAGTCGACCCCACATCGGAATCGTGGAGGTTGCAACCGAAGGCTTCAATCAGGAGGGCAAGATCGTCGTTAGTTACCGGCGCACGTTCATGGTGTACAAGAAGGGCCACCTTCCCAGCGTGACCTCATCTCGGCCCTCGGAGGAGAGCCTTCCCGCGACTCCGAGCGCAAGATGACGGGGGCGCTCGCGCGGGCGACAACCGCACTTTTTGTCCCGGGCAACCGGCCCGAACGCTTTCCGAAAGCCAGCCAGTCGGGCGCGGACGTGGTCATCGTGGATCTTGAGGACGCTGTCGCTGCCGGCGACAAGGACCGCGCACGAGAAGCAGTAATAGCGTCAATCAACCAGGGATTGCGCGCAGCCATCAGGATAAACGGCCTGCTGCAGGGAGGTGAACGGGATCTGAGAGCGATCGCACAACTGGATCCTCGCAGCCGCGGCAATCTCGAAGGGGTCGTCCTGCCAAAGGCCGAAGAGGCTCAAGAAGTGGAACTCGTCGCGACAGTCGTCACTGGCGCGCCCGTCATGGCTCTCGTTGAAAGTGCAGCGGGCCTCGCTGCAAGCGCTACGCTCGCCGCATCGCCCGCGGTTGTCCGGCTGGGGTTCGGCGCCCTCGATTTCGGTGCTGATGTCGGCTCCGCCGACCGCACTGTACTCGATCACGCTCGCGCGTCCCTCGTCATCACGTCACGGGCGACGCGGATTGCGCCGCCCATCGATTCGCCTACCCCCGAGTTCCAGCATGCCGAGACCGTGCGGAGGGAAGCCCTGCGGTCGCGGACCCTCGGATTCGGTGGCCAGCTCTGCATACACCCCTCGCAGGTTGAGATCGTGGCGAAGGCGTTTCTTCCGACCGATGATGAACTCGCGTGGGCGCGACGCGTGATGGCAACGCAGGCTCGGGGGGTTGCTGTGGTGGACGGCGCGATGGTGGACCGGCCCGTGCTGCTCCGCGCTGAGGCGATATTGCGTCGGTATGCCGCAGGGTCGTCGGCTGGGCGCCTGGACGGCTGATGATTGCGTGACGATCTCGGGAATCAGCCCTTTACGACGTGGTCGAGTATCTTGGCCGAAGCCTCCCAGGTGAGGTCTGCCTCGCTTACCCCAGAACCCCGCAGGCAGTCCGCAATCTTCTGCCGGAAGTGCTCGCCTCCCGCATCAATCACGTCTGCCCCCGGGATCAGGCTCGAGGTATCGGAGAGCGTGCGGCCGTCGCGGAGGCTGACTTCCACCCGTGTTTCCCCTGCTAAGAGTCCCGTTCCGGAGCCGACGTGCACGATCTCTGTCCGCTCAACAAGCGCGCGAAGATCTGCCCGCGACACTGCCTCCGTGGAGAACTCCCACAGCCCCTGATGCTCGTCGACAATTGCAGTCGCAACCGCATACTCCAAACTGAACTTGCCCTCGAGGCCCGTCTTCGGGCGGTGGTGGATGAGGGGCGCGAAGGTGCTCTCTGGCCCGAAGACTCGAACCTTTTCAACGAGCGATGCAGGCACGGGTTTGGGAAGGATTCGCTTCACAAGGCCAATGGGCCTCTGAAGTGCGTAACAGGCCGGATACAGCTTGATTCCCAGCGAACCCGGGATCGCGACCTCCCCATCCATGCGCCGGACATCCGCACCCATGAGCGCCAACCACTCATCGACGGCGGAGTCATCTGCCCCACACCCTCTCGCCGCGAGGCGAGCGGCACGCACTCCGGCATCCGCAGCAAATCCGACCTGCAAGCTCTTCGCGTCTGTTCCGAACGCGCGCTGCACTCCGCCGGACGCGGGAATCGCCAGCGCGATCGCCGCGGCGATCGCCTCTTCCTCGAGGCCCAAGGCGACTGCAGCTCCCGCCGCCGCGCCCATTGCGCCCGTCGTTGCGGTGGCGTGCCACCCGGCGTCGTAGTGAGACCAGCCCAGCAACATGCCCAGCCGCGCCATGACACCCGCGCAGACGAGATACGCCCGTGCGGAACCGCCGACCGACAGGGCGCTTGGGACTGTCAC
>CALALQ010000428.1 GCA_937925595.1 uncultured Demequina sp.
TGCGGGCGCGGCGTGAAGTTACTGGCTAGGCCCGGGAGGGTCAGATGTTCGCCGGCGGCCGAGTAGTCGCGCAGCACGAGGCTGTTGAAACGGCGGTTGTACTCGTCGTGCAGGCGGGCCGCACGCTCGGGTTCCTCCCACACCCACTCCGCGAACCGCGCCTGCAGGGCCTGCCCCTTCTCCTGCGCGGCTTCCGTCTCGACCGCGTTGGGGACCAGGCGCTCGCGCCCCTCGACGTCGATGACCGTATCGCGCACGATCAGGTCGCGCTGCTCCATGAGCGCGGCGGCGATGTCGGTTGCGGGGCGGCGTTCGGTGCCCCACTCGTTGGTGGCGCGGATGCCCCACCGCTGGCCGCGCACGTCCCACTTCCCGGGCAGCGGGTTTTCCACGGTGACGGAGTTGTCATGGAGGATCTCGCGCAGGAACGCCTGATGCGTGGCGGCGTCGACCCAGACCGCGCCCAGGCGCGCCTCGATCTCCTCCATGCCGATCGGGTCGGGAAGCACCGCGCGCAGCGCATCGACGTTCACCTGCAGGTGCGGGGCATCCGCGGCCGCCGCGATCGCCTCGTCGAGCTTCACGCGCACGTTGCCGGAGAGGTACTCGGCGGCGGGAACGATCCGGCCCGTGGTGGGGTCGTCATAGACGAGGGCGCCCAGCTGCGCGCGGGCGTCTTCCTCGTCGACGCCGAGAAGGTCCGCGATCAGCTCGAGGTCGGCACCTCCGGTGCGGTCCAGGCTCAGCGCGAGCGCGTCCTGCGCGGTGTCGGCACCTTGGGCGATGTAGCGCGGCGCGACGACGCGCTCGGTGAGGAGCGTGGCGGGGACGGCGGTGCGGGTCTGCTCGTCAAAGCGTTCCAGCGCCATGGTCAGCGGCGCGAACGGATCGTCGCGCATGAGACTGACCGCTTTCGGCATGACGCGCGCGAGGATCTCTTCCCCGGTCTCGGAGTCGGTGCGGCCCGTGGAGCGCTCGTTGAACCGGTTGATCGGGCCGTAGGCGTCGACGTAGGCGCGGTAGTCGGCCAGCAGCGCATGCCGCTGCGCCGTGAGGTCGTCGGTGTCCTCTGACTCGTGCGCCTCGCTCGTGACCAGGGCGCGGGCCTGGTCGCGAAGGCGCAGGAGCGCGGTGAGCTCGCGAGCGTGCGTGCGTGGCACCTTCAGCGGTGTCAGCGCGCCGTCGGCGACCGTGGCGAACTCTCCCCCGCCCTGATCAACGATGGTTCCGTCCCACAGCGCAGGGTCAGCCTCCACGCGCGTGTCCCGCTCGGCGGCGACGTCAGCGCTTGGCGCCGCCATCATCAGCCCGCGCTCCATGCCGCTCGTGGTGATGTCGACCAGGGCTGTGTGCAGCTGCGCGGCCGCGGTCTCGAGATCTCCGCGGACCTGCAGCGTGATCGACCCGTGGATGCCGGTTCCCACCTCGAGCACGCCGAGGATGTGGTCCGGTCGGTTGTCGAAGTAGGAGTTGACGTAGACCTTCTCCCCGTCGAGAATCCGCGGGGTGACGCTCTCCCAAGTCGCATCCACCGGGTCGGCGCCGGGCTCTCGTCGACGAAGGATCAGCAGGTCCGTGACGGCCTCGGTGCCGGCGGCGCGTCGATGCGCGCCAGTGGGCAGGCGCACCGCTCCGACCAGGTCGGCCATGGCGCTCATCTCGCGGCGAGCGGCAGGGTTCTGCGCGTCGAGGGTGAACCGGCTCGTCAGCACGGCCACGAGCCCGCCCGGGCGGGTCAGGGCGAGGGACTTGATGATGAAGTGGTTGTGCATCGAGTGCCCGCCACGGTTGTGCGTGGAATCGTGCAGCGCGACGTCGGCGAACGGGACGTTGCCGATCGCCGCGTCGAACGACGCCCGCTGCAAGCGGGTGTCTGCGAACGACTCGGTGCGCACGTGCGCGGCCGGGTACAGGGCCCGGGAGATGGCGGCGGTGAGTGGGTCCATCTCAACACCGGTCATCTCGGCGCCGGCGGGCGCCATGCCCATGAAGGTCCCGGCGCCGCTTCCCGGCTCGAGCACCCGGCCGCTCTCGAACCCGAGGCGCTGCATCGCCTCCCACATCGCTTTCACGTAGGCGGGGTCGGTGTAGTGCGCGTTGATCGTCGTCCGACGTGCCGCGGTCAGCTCGTCCTCGGTCAGGATGGTCTGCAGCTGCTCGCGCTCACGCGCCCAGTCGTCGCGGCGTTCGTCGAACACCTCCGGGATGGCGCCCCAGCTCGACCACCGAGCCAGCACCGCCTGCTCCCCCGCAGTCGCCGGCCGCCCCTCCGCCTCGAGCACGCGGATGGTCTCGACGGCGGCGATATTCGCTCGGAACCGCGCCTTCGCACCCGAGGGCGCGAGATCCTCCTGCTCGGTAGGACGAAAGCTCAGTACCCCTCGGGGATCTTCGCTTCCAGCTCGACGATCCGCGCCAGTGTCTGCTGCATCTGCGCCAGGCGTTCCTCGTACACCGCGGTCAGCAGCGCCGAGTCCGGGTCGCTCTGATCCTCCTGCAGGTGCCGGATCTGCTGCTCGAGCTCCGCCCGATCGGGTAGCTCCCCCAGCTCCTGCGACGCCGCTTCCACCTCGTCGTACTCCACCTGCTCCGGCGCCAGCCACACCAGGTCCTTCAGCGCGACCTCCTCGGCCTGCTTCCGGATCGCGTTCAACCGCCCCACCTGGTCGAGGTAGTTCGGCGACGGCTGGTGCTCCTGCTCGAGAATCATCGACAGGCTCGCCACCCGCTCCGACACCTGCTCCCCCAGCTCCGTGAAGAATTCGTCCGGATTCTCCAGCTGATTCACCCTGCTCGGCGCGTGCGTCGTCCAGTGCTCGCGCGCCAGGATCCCGTACCGGTTCATCGACAACCTCCATGTACTCGTCGAAGTCGAATGCCAACTGCCCGTCGACGAGCTGCTGCTCGACGGTGCTGAGCGGCGCCGCGCGCGTCTGCGCGACGTTCTCGTCGGCTTGCTGCTCGGAAAGCCCCCACAGATCGAAGACACCCTGTCCCTCGTGCGGCTTCCGCGCGCGACGACGTGACGCCATCCCCGCCTCCCTCAGTCAGACCTGAGTTCGACGCTATCCAGCGTGATTTTCGCCCTACTCGGCTCGTACCCGCAGCGTCGCTGCGGATGAACCGGAGTCGACCCTCGGCGATCATCACTCCCCCGCCTTCGGTGGTTGGCGCTTGTTGTGTCGGTCGACGGCCCGGTAAACACCGGTCCGTGAGGTGTTGAACATGTGCGCGATCTCGGCGACCGCGAGGTCCCCTGCGGCCATGTGCTTCGCGATGCTCTCGTCCTGCCGCTCCGTCAGCTTTGGGCGCCGGCCCTTCAGCTTCGCCCGCACCTTGGGCCTGGCCATTGCTTCTCGCGTGCGGATGCTGATCCATCCGCCCTCCGCCTCGGCAACCGCGGCGAGGATGGTGAAGAACAGCTTCGCCATCGGGTCCTTCGGGTCGTACGGGGTCGTGCCGTTCTGAAAGATCACCCCGGCATCCGTTAGGCGGCGGACCACCTCGAGCGCGCCTTCCGTGTTCCGTGCGAGACGGTCGAGCGCTGGAACGACGAAGGTGTCGCCCTCTCGCACCGCGGCAAGGGCGTTATCCAGTCCGGTGCGGGTCATCTTCGCGCCGCTGAAGCCGACGTCGCTGTAGATCCGGTCCTCCGGCACGCCGAGCTCGAGCAGCCGAGCCACCTGCCGCTCGGCGTCTTGCTCGATCGTTGAGACGCGTGCGTATCCGACCTTCATAAGCGGAGCGTATCGCATAGGCCACCCTTAACGGTATGAGCTATCGGACGCCTATGCGGTACGACACCGAGTCGCGGAATCTCGCGGAAGTCATGTCAGAGGGCCGACGGCCCTCGATGTACCGGATAGCGATCCCCATCCGGACACCTTTCCCACCGGGGTTTCGCATCACGTCGACCCGCCAATCCGCGGGATCTTGTCGATGACCTCGCATCCGGTGCGAAACCCATCGGTTTCGCCCCACGCGGCGCGGGTCGAGCGGGTCGGAGTGGATCCGGCGCACTCAGCGGATTATCACAGGCGCGACGCTGCGATAGCAGACGAGATGACTTCGTCGCATTGCGGGGGTCGGTAGTAGTCGGACGCACCGCACAAACGATGAGCGATCTAGACCCAGCCTGACCGCGCCCCTGCGATCGGGATTGTCAGGTCATCGAGCTTCTGAAGACTCTCCATAGCAACATGGCGACGGCAATCCGCTCGCGGCCTGCCGCTGATGTTAGATCGACGCCGAGGGTCTGACTGATTCGAGTGATCCTGCTCTGCAAGCTGCTGTGGTGGAAATTTGTGGCTCGCGCCGCTGAACGCAGGGAATCCGCGTGAAGGTAGTGGTCCAAGATCTCGATGCTCTCCGCCCCTTGTGGGCCGGTCGCTAGCCGCTCGAGTTACTCGAGGCCTTGCCGGCGGGAGTTACCGCGAGCGTAGACGCGAACATCCGCCCGGCTCTCGTGGGCGGGCAGAGAGACGCGCTCGCGCGTTTCGAGCGGGTCGCGGCGTCCTGCGAGATCGTCAAGCTCAGTGACGAGGACGCCGAATGGCTGTACCCGACAATGCACCTCGACGGCGTGCTAGCCCGACTGCTTGAGCTCGGCGCGCAGCTCGCAGTGGTTACGCGCGGAGGCGAAGGGCTGCTGCTCGCCTCCTCCGTCGCGCGCGTCACCGTGCCCGCCGAAAGCATCGTGGTCGCCGACACGATCGGCGCGGGCGATTCCGCGATGGGCGCGATCCTCGACGAGGCTCACCGGCAGGGGCTGGGTGCGTCAAACGGGATGCTCGTCGACGAACCATCGCTCCACGCAATTGGGCAGTGGGCGGCGCGGGTCGCGGGAGTTACAACATCCCGCTCAGGCGCGAATCCTCCAACCAGCGCTGAACTCCGTTAACCAAAAGTCAGCAGATGAACGGTGCAAAACCGATCGGGTTCGCACCGGCAGGCCTTCGCGACCGGCGGAAGCATTACCGCGCTCGCTTGGACCGCCGAGGCTACGAGACCGCCACTCAGGACATTGCTAGCCGTCAGGAGAGACTGCTGCGACTTTGCCTTCGAGATGGGCGCGTTCCGCGGTGTTCTCGGTCTGTGCGGAGGCTCGGGTGAGTGCTTCAAGCGCTTCGGCGTGGCGTCCGAGCTGAGTAAGAAGGTCCGCGCGGATCGCGAGAACGTAGTGATCCTCGGGCAAGCCGTCGAGGGCATCGAGGCCTTCGGCTGGTCCGTGGACTTTCGAGAGAGCAACTACGCGTGCGGTTCGTGCGCTTTCGGCGGGGTGGATGGTCAACAGGTCGTCGTAAAGGCGAAGAATCTGCGTCCAATCCGTGTCAGCGTCGGTCGCTGCGTCGGAGTGCACCGCTTGAATTGCGGCTTGGAGTTGGTAGGGCCCGGGCCGATGGTGGCGGAGACACTGGCGTAGGAGGCCTTGGCCTTCGGTGATTAGCTGACGGTCCCATCTTGTGCGGTCTTGCTGGGGTAGAGGGATCAGGGAGCCATCACCATCGACGCGGGCTGCGAAGCGTGCATCGATGAGAAGGAGGAGTGCGACGAGCCCGCGAGCTTCGTTGTGCTGGGGAGCGAGTTTGAGGAGTCGTCGGGCGAGGCGGATGCCCTCGCGTGTCAGTTCGGATCGAACGAGCGCGCCGGTGGTGGGGAGATATCCCTCGTTGTAGATGCCGTAGACGACTGCGAGGGCCACGTCGATCCTGTCGGCCCAGTGGTCGGGTTCCGGTAGGCGCATTGTGATGGTGGCCTCGCGGATCTTCGTCTTCGCACGAGCGAGCCGCTGACTGATCGTCGCGGGGCGGGCGCGGAACAGACGGGCGATCTCCAACACCGTCAGACCTCCCACGAATCGCAGGGTGAGGGCGATCTGCTGCTCGGTCGACAGGCTCGGGTGAGCGCACAGAAGGATGAGGCGTAGCTCGTCATCGAGGAGGCTGTCACCGGGCGCGGCAGCGAGTAGTGGTTCAAGGCACGCGGCATGCCGGCGAGAGGTGGCAGCGCGTCGGAGGCGGTCAATCGCGGATCGTTTGGCGGCGGTCACGATCCACGCCTGCGGACTCGGCGGCACACCGCCGGAAGGCCAGGTGGCTGCTGCACTCGCGAACGCGTCCTGTACCGCCTCCTCCACGAGATCGAAGTCGTGAAAGGTTCGCATCAAGATCGCGACCGTGCGACCGTGCTCGGCCCGGAACGCCCGAGCGACGGCCGCACGCGCGGCCCCGTCGAGGGAATCAGCCACCGAAGGTCATAGCCGGGCGGACCTCCACGTCGAGCCCGGTCGCTTCCGAGGTCAGTCGCGCCCAGTGGAGAGCGGCGTCGAGGTCAGAGACGTCGATGACGGTGAAACCGCCGACGTACTCCTTCGTTTCCGCGAACGGCCCGTCCGCGAGAACAACGCCGGAGGGTCCACGTCGCACGACCGTTGCAGAGGTCGGCTGGGTCAACGGCATCGCGAACACCCACACGCCCTCCGACTGCATCTGCTGCGTGA
>CALALQ010000429.1 GCA_937925595.1 uncultured Demequina sp.
CTCGTCGGCTGCTCGACTTCGCCGCTCGCAACCGGATCCCGCACAGGCTCCTCGACCTGGAACGCGATCCCGCCGCCGAGGCCGTCGTGCGGCGACTCGGGCTGGATGTCACGGACGTGCCGGTCGTCATCATCGGCGGCGTGCGCGTCCTGCGCAACCCCTCCGTCATCGAGGTGTCGCACGCGCTGGGCCTGCGAAGAAGCCGCCCCCCGGCCACCACCGATCTGCTGGTCGTCGGCGCGGGACCGGCCGGTCTCGCTGCGACGGTCTACGCCGCTTCCGACGGGCTCTCCGTCGTGCTCGCCGACGCCGTCGCGACCGGTGGCCAGGCGGCACGCTCGGCGCGCATCGAGAACTATCTCGGGTTCCCCTCGGGGATCTCGGGGGCGGAACTCGCCGAGCGTGCGAAGCTGCAGGTCGCCAAGTTCGGCGCCACGCTCTTCGTGCCCTCCACGGCCCGCCGGCTCACCTGGGACGAAGGCGGGCTGGAGGTCAGCTTCGAGGACGGGACGAGCATCGCGCCACGAGCCGTCGTGGTCGCGACCGGTATGGCGGTCAACCGCCTCGGCGCGGCGCACCTCGATCGGTTCGAGTACACCAGCGTCTACTACGCGGCCACGGTGAGCGAGGCGCGCGAGTGTCGCTCCGAGCCGGTCGTGGTGGTCGGTGGCGGAAACTCGGCCGGGCAGGCCGCGGTCTTCCTGGCGGAGACGGCCGCGCACGTGGATCTCATCGTGCGCGGGGCGCACCTGACCGAGAACATGTCGCGATACCTGGTCGCTCAGGTGGAGGCCCATCCGCGGATCACCGTGCACCAGCGAACCGAGGTCGTCGAGGCGACCGGCTCGACCCGTCTCGAATCGGTCATCGTGGAGCATCGGCCGTCGGGCGAGCGTCAAGAGATCGCCACGAAGCACCTCTTCGTCTTCGTCGGGTGCACACCGGCGACGTCGTGGCTCGGGCCGGATGTCGAACGCGATGAGGACGGCTATCTCGTCACCGGACGGTGGGTGTCCTCCCCGGATGCAGGCCGGCAGGCCCTCGAGACGTCGCTCCCGGGCGTGTTCGCCGTCGGTGACGCCCGCAGCGGATCGGTGAAGCGCATGTCGGTGGCGATCGGTGAGGGTGCGAGCGTCGTCAAAATGGTGTTCGACTACCTCGAAACCGGTGGCGCTCGGTTCTGAGTGCATCGCGCACGCCGCCACCATCCGGCACGACGCACCAGGTCGAAGGCCAGGACTGCGCCGTCCTCGCGTTCGCAGGCAATCATCGCTGAGTCGTGGGCGCGGATCATCCGAGCCGCGCATGATCGGATGGCGGGCGGCCGCTCGGACGGCACGGCCAATGGCTCCGCTCGGGAAGCGGAGCTTAGGTGGACATATGCCGGGGTTTGGGCATATTAGTCCGCACTAGTGGCGACTGGTGGCACGTCTTTCGGTTGGAGAGGCTCGAGGTTGCGCGAGCTTGCGCAACCTTGAGGAAGCAAGGGGCAGAACTCGATGAATTGGTTTCCTGGAGCAGTCGGAAGCGCGATGGCCGCAGTGAGCGTGTCTCTCATGGCGATAGCCGGTGGTGCGCCCGCGATCGCCGCGACCGGCGGCCCCTGCGGCACCTCGACGCTCCTCCTCGCGCGTAATGGCCCCGAGGTGGTTCGAATCGGAACAGCGTTCCGTGTCTACGCTCCGACCGTGTGGCATGTGTGGAATGTTTCGCTGGCGAATGCGTATGGCCGCGATTGGAATGAGAACTTCGATGGAGGCCCAACCTCTGGCTCGTGGGACGCAGAACACCAGAAGAACACCCGGAGCAGCCACGGCGTCAGCGCGGTCGTGACTCCCGGTTCCTATGCTGTACTCGTGAACGGTGCGTTGTGTTATTCGGGATCATCGACAGCCGGGTTGTAGCGGGGGCTGACCGATGGAATTCGCGCAGGGGCGTCCACCGGATCTGACTCAGGCTGCGGACCGAGAAGCCCAGCTGATCGAGCGATACCGCGGGCGTATCGCGGGATTCGACCGATTTGCCGGAATGGACTTCGTCGGTCTGGCGTGGGCCAGGTCGGCGGATGCCGGTTCCGAGTCGATCGTTCGATACATCGACGCGCTGTATCGCCGGTCAACGGAGCGTTCAGGGTATGCGGATCTCGCAGTTCGTACCTGGTTCCAAGCGCCGCTGGAGCGCGAGGAGTTCGCCGCGGAGCCGTATCTCGCCACGCACGTGCGCGACTTCATGCTGGAGCGTTCAGGTGGCGAGTTCTCGCTCGATTCCGGCGTTGCCGAGATCGCCCAGGCGTTGCTCCAGCCCGGTCGACCGAAGGGCACGCTCGCGGTCGGTGGAATTGTGGCGGCACAGCCGGAACTCGACGCCGTGGTGACCGTGGTCGGTGCGGTCGATTGCGTCGAGAACGCGTCTGGCCTCACGCTGGAACTCGAGGGTATTCCGAGACTCCGCGGCTAGTACCCAGCGCAGTGCGCTGTCTGCAGCGCAGAAGTCGATACCCGGAGCGAACGCGAGCGGGGCGGAAGTCACAGCGGTCGCTCCGTTCGTCGCCCGCGCGATCCCGGTTTCGGCAAGGCGGCAGATGCGGAAGCTCGAGCCGGGGTTGCGGCGTCGCATTCTCGCTGCGCTTGCTGGCCTGGAGGATGACCCACGCCCGCCGGGAGTGAAGAAGCTTGCCGGATTCGAGGACGCGTGGCGCATCCGGGTCGACGATCATCGCGTGCTGTATGAAGTCGAAGACGCGGTCTGATTGCACACGAATACCGTCACGCTTCGACCAAATTCGGCATGACCAGGGAAATGTTCCAATGGAGCCGATGACGGGAATCGAACCCGCGCTGTCTGCTTGGGAAGCAGAAGTTCCCAAGTGGAGGATCACTGGAGTTCACCCGGGCTCACTCGCCCGCGATTCCGCGGGAGTGTGAGCCGTGGTGAGTTCCCGTGTGCTCGAATTTATGTGCATTAAATAGCCACTAGGTCATGCATCCCGAGCGAACCGAAGATCGTCGATCATCACAGCCAGGCGAAGCTCCATCAGCACATCCGCCGAGCGGAGATCGGCTCCCAGCGCTTCACCCACCCGACGCAATCTGTACTTCACGGTGTTCACGTGAACGTGATCAGTTTCGGCGATGTCTTTGATTCG
>CALALQ010000430.1 GCA_937925595.1 uncultured Demequina sp.
TACTGTTGCTCCAACAGGCCGGTGTTGCATCGACTGGTTGAGCCCGGTCAGTTTCGCGCGAGGAAGATGGTCCGCGCCGCCCCCCCCAGCGTCTCATCGAACGCGCGTCAGTCGCGCCGCGTCGTGCGCGGGCGTGGTCGCTGGCGATCGGCGAACTCGCCGAATCTCAGATAGATCCCGCGAATCACCATCCCGATCCAGCGGCTCACCGCTCACCTGCAGACTCTGACCGAATGGGAAGACTTCGACACGTTTGACCGCTTGGTGTGAGAGGTCGAAGAGCACCTCACCAGCATCGCCAGGCTGGCAGACGAACTCGGGGACCACTACGACGCCATCCTCCTGTCGGGTTATGAGCGCCACTACAGGCAGCTGAGCGAAGACGCTGACGCCTGACACGCGAAGAACCCACCTTAGGAACCTGTCTTGCGGCGTCCGCGGGACAACGGATCATCGCCCCCCTCTGACAGCCCCTCAGCCGGCCGGCGCGTGCGCCCGCGGGAGCTCGTACAGGTCGGTCGCGGCGGCGCCGGGGCACGCGCCGGTGGGGAGGGTCGCGAGGAGCATCCGGGGGCTGATTGCGGCAGTCACCTTCTTCGAAGAATGCGCGCGCGGTCACCTGACGCCAAGACAACGGCGATCGAGAGCTGCGCCGCCGCGGCCACGGCGCTGCCGATGAGGAGATGGAGAAGCCCGACAGTGACTGTCAACGTGCCCGCGTCGAAGAAGCTCATCAGCGACAGTACAGACAACATAACTGCCCCGGCGAGCGGCACCGTCGATTCAAGCAAAGCCACGAGGATGACATGCGGGTGAGGCATCCCGACGAAGCGGTACAAGGCATACTCGGACCTTCTGGGCCAGATCACCGCTGCGACGAGCAACGCCGCCATCGCGCCGGCGCCAGCAGAGAGGTACCTCATCGGACGCTCCTCCCATGCCCTCATCGCCTGATCCGTCACCTTCGCGTCGCGTAGGCGTTCGACCGTGAGAGCGCGAGCTCCGGGGAAGAAGGAGGGCGTCGCAGCCTGAATCGCTTGCGCAGCACCCCGCTCCGCCTCAATCCAGCACTGCTGAACGTCGCCGCGAGGAGGTGCAGGAACGAACACCCACCTTTCCATGGCTGCTGGCAATCGCTGAGCAACTACTGAGCCCACCACCCCGAAGGAACCGCCATCGGAGAGCGTGACGGGCGCGCCGTCTGCGAAGCTCACTTCTTCGGTCAGACCAGGGCCAAGGACGACGACCGGTCGTGGATCGCTGGGGAGCGGAAAGCCAACGATGGCGAAGAAGGCTGAGGTAGCAAATACCCGCCGCGCCTGCACGAGCCCATGCAGGCCGATTCCGACGACCTCCGGAGAAGTGACGCCCCCTGCTCTCCTTACGCCGCCTAGACCTCCAAGCGCTGCACAGTCACGGGAGCTCAGGGCCCCCTCCGCGTCTTCGACGACGAGGACGAACCGCCCCTTGGCATCTTCGTCAGCAATGAGATCTCGCAACGACGCCGCCGCGACGACTTCAAGCGCTGCCGGAACAGTTAGCGCGATTGCGGAGCCGAGGATCGCAACCATCAGCCGCCACGGCCGCACCAGATGGGTGCGGAATGACTCGGAGATGATCGTGTTGACCACTACGTGCTCTCCCCGCCCTCGAGGCGCACGCTCCGATCACACATACCCTCCACCGCCGGGTCATGCGTGGCCACGAAGACGATCTTCTGGGACTCCGCCGCACGGCGCAGACATCGCACAACCCGCACGGTGTTCTTCACGTCCAGGTTCCCGGTGGGTTCGTCGGCCAGGAGCACGACGGATGGCGATGCGATGCAGCGAGCGATCGTCACCCGCTGCCGTTCACCGCCGGAGAGCGAGTCGATGTCGGCCATCTCGAAATCCCGCAGCCCTAGCGACGCGAGGGCCCGCCGCGAACGGTCACGCGCATCCTGCGGATCGGCTCCTCTAGCCCTCAGCCCGATCGTCACGTTTTCGAGGACGGTTCGATGAGAGAAGACGGGGTTGTTCTGAAGCACCCATGCACACGCGTCAACGTGGTCCGCCTGGGACCGTACACCAGTCTCATCATCGCTGAGCAGGAGTCGACCATGGGTAGGGCGTCGCACCCCACCGAGAACCTCAAGCAGGGTCGACTTTCCAACACCAGAGGGTCCAGTGACAGCAACGAGCTCCCCCGAACGAAAGACCCCCGTCACACCGCTGAACAGGAGCGGACGGGTGTTTGAATACGAGAACCCGATACCCTCGACTTTCAGCCACATTCCTGATCCCGCTGAGTGTCCGCAGGGTTCAGGAGAATGGCGACACCTTCTTCAAGGTCGGCGGTGACGAGAGCGACGCCAGCTCCCCCGTCTCTGATACTCACCTCCACGGCGCGATAACTTCGATCCGGCCCAACGTGGAATACGCACTGGACGCCATGGATATCGGTGTGCACGGCTCCGACCGGGACATTCCACCCGGTGACTGGCGTACGTCGGGTCAGTGCGCCTGTGAGAGCCTCGGGTTCGGAAGAAGCCAACGGCGACGGCACGTCCACAGACCGCAGCGCCTCAACGCTGTCGATCGCCGCATACGGTAACTCCATGCCATCCAGGCGTATGGTCCACTCCGCCGCCTCGTCACTTGGAGGCAATGCGGCACCCATCGGGGAGGAGAGGCTGATCGCGGCCAGTTCCGGGGCTCCTTGAGCTGTGAAGTCCCCCTGTGCAGGGGCAATCGAACCGACCTGCAGGTTGATGGAGTCCAGCACCAGCTCGCGTTCGCGCATCCAGAGCACCCACGATGGATCGAATGCCGTCACTCCGATGGCGTTAGGCACATCCAATCGAGTCGCCACAGCTCGCACAGCTTTCAAGGTGGCGTGACTCCACTTCCCGCGAGGAACCTCATACCCGAAGTCAGCCAGCAGGGCCGACAGAGCGGAAAGCTCCCGTGCGGGGCTGAATGCATCGACGGGCGCGTGGAAAGGGAATGGGGTCGCCGCGGCGATTCGCCAAACGCCGTCGATCCTTACCACTCGGTCCCCCGTTCGAACCTGGTCACCTATGTCTATTGCGACATCGGAGATCAGACCCGACCAGGCGGGCGCGATCAAAGCTGCACCAGGCGACCACCGCAGGTCCGCCTCAACGTCGATCTTCTCCTCGACCTCGACGCGTTCGGGGAGGGCGGTCACTGGTTCGGGAGCAGGCCGCGCGGTTATCGGCTCTTCATCGATGAGATGCAGACCGTAGACCAAGGCCGCCATCGGGGCGACGTAGAGCCCCACGATCACTGACCACCCGAGCCGATCAGCCTGGGACCTCATGACTCGTCGCTGTGTCGATTTGGTCAATGTCCGGCCCCGTCCTTCTCCCATGTGGAGAAGTACCCCCTATACCGAGCAACGCAGTCGTACTGCTCGTCCGAGAGCGGCTCACCGCCGCGATTCATCGCGGCGAGGATCTCCTCAAGGCCGGAATCGTGCTTCAGCCCGGGAACACCGGCCTCGATGAGGCAGTCCGCAACAGCGGGACGCATCTCGGCACGCTCGTCCTCGGTGAGCAGCTCCTGAAATGACCAGACCCGTCCGACGTCGTCGAAATACTCCGTCAAACATGCTTCGGCATTGCGCTCGATCCGTTCGGTCGCATCGCGACTCGGCCCGACGATGTCATAGTCGAAGGTCAGTTCGTTGTTGCCCTTCTCGTAGATCTCGCCGGGCGTCGCCCCTGCGAGCGAAACACAATCCCGCTGCGCGATCAGTGCGCGCTCGTACTCGGCCATGGTCACCACTCCATCGCGGATGATAGATCGCTCGAACTCGGTGGAGTTCTCAAGCAGAACCCCCAGGTTCAGAGATGGCTCCTCGGCGGAGATCGGCGGACTGCACGCGGTGACCGTGACGGCGAGACAGGCCAGCGAAAAGATCCCACCGATTCGCGCTGCGCCATTCGTGTGACTCGCAGTGCTCATGGGTACACGTACGGCTTCCCCGCCGCCCACGACCCGTCGTGGTAAGCCTGGCCCCAGAACTGCTTCGTACCCTTGAAGTACTTCTTCGGCGCTGTTGTCTCGTCGACCATGACCAGATTGCATCCCGATTCGTACCCGAAGGTTCTCGTCCACGACTCCCCCGTCGTCAGAGTGCCACCCACCTTGGCTTGGGCGCCGCAGTAGGTGGTTGCCGGCGTGAGGAAGTCCATGTGCTGGACGCGCGCCCTCGTCATGTAGGTGCTTTTGTCTACCGTCGTCGTCGAGAGGAACGTCTGCCCGCCGTTGTGCGTCCAGGCCCAGCTCCCGAGATCTTTGGCGCTCGCGCTGAAGGCAGCAGCAAAGACACCCGTCCAGATGGCAAAGACGATCGCAAAAGTGGTGACGAGGATCGGGCGACGTCCAATGCATTTAGCCCCTGGCATCTGATCAACTCCATGAATGCGTGAGCCTCAGAAACTACCTGCACTGCTCGCGCCGACTCAAGAAGTGTCGGCAGAAACCCTGACTGCTGGGGGAACGAAGCACGACGTCACTGACGCGGGACGCACGCGCCGGCGCGGCCCTTAGTCATTCCGAGGCGTCACTCCTGCGGCGCGTGGGCCTGGAGGAACTCGTAGAGGTCGGTCGTGTCGACGCCGG
>CALALQ010000431.1 GCA_937925595.1 uncultured Demequina sp.
CCGCGATGATCGCGGTGCGCACGTTGCGGTAGGACCGCGCGAAGGGCAGCGCACGCTTGGCGAGCCGCTCCTTGTAGCTGGCGCGATTCGCAAGGGCCCGCAGGAGGTGGTTGAGCCGGTAGCCGGGGCCTGACGGGGCGCCGTCCTCGGTGGTGAACAGCTCGGTCGTGCGCACCTGCTGCGTGAAGAGCCTCGTGAGGTTGGAGAGGCGGGGCCGCAGGACGAGGCCGAGGAAGAACGCGACGGCAACGAACAGTGCGAGGGTTCCCATGTACCGCCCGTATGCGAAGCCGGCGAAGCCGCTGATCACTTCGCGCATCGCGTCGATGCCGTAGGTGAACGGGAAGAACGGGTACAACGACTGGAAGAACTGTGGCATGAGCTCGATCGGGTAGATGCCAGAGGCCCCGGGGATCTGCATGATCACGAGGATGACGACGAGGCCCTTACCGATGTACCCGAAGGTCACCGAGAGCGCGTAGATGATGCTGAGATAGCTCAGCCCGATCAGGATCGGCGTGATCACGAACACGAACGGGTTGACGTGCTGCACGCCGATGATGAGGTTGCCGATGCTGAGGGTGATGGCCTGCATCACGGCGATCGAGGCGAACAACAGCCAACGGCCGAGGTAGCCCTGCCGCTCGGTCAGACCGGGCACCCCTTCCCGGTCCACCTCGAGCTTGAGGATGACCACGAGGACGAACGCACCGATCCACAGAGAGAGGTTGATGAACAGCGCGGCCATCAACGACCCGTACGAGTTGGTCGGGAAGATCGTGTGCTGCTTCACGACGACCGGCGTCGACATGAACTGCGCGATCTGCTCGGGATCGAGCGACGTGAGGGCCTGCAGTTCCCGCCACGCGGCTGCACCGCCGACGGCGCGCAGATCGGTGGCGGCGAGCGCCATGTCGCTTTCGAGCGATGCCAGGTCGCCGTCGAGGCTCGCGAGGGCGGCGGAGGTCTGGGCGAGCTGCCCGTCGAGACCCGTCAAGAGACCGGATGCCTGTCCCAATAGTGTGCGTTGCGCGTCGACACCCGCCGAGAGCGAGCTCGTCGCCGCCGTGACCTTGCCGAGCGCGGAGATGGCGGATGCTGCACCCTGAGCGACCTCTGCGGAGCCGATGACGTGGCCGGTCATGGCTTCGCCGGCGAGACGGAGGAGGTCCGATTGCGCTTTGTCTGCGAGCGCGCGGACGTTGCTCAGCGTGCCCTGGACGCCCCCGAGGGCGCCGTCGATGTCGCCGAGCGTGACGACGCTGCTCTGCAGTCCTTCGCGCGTCGACTGAATGCCGGCTTGCAGATCGACCAGGTCGCCCCTGGTTTCCGAGACGATCTGGGCCGCAGCCTCGAGGTCGGCGATGATCTTGGCTTCGGCGTCGAGAAGGTCCTGCTCGGCGACGCCTCCGCCGGTCTTGATCGCGGCGGCGACCGCGCTCGCGACCTGCTCGGTGAAGGCATTCGTCATCTGGGTCTGGACCGTGGTCGCGCCCGTGTCGGTGATCTCGGGAGCGACGCCGTTGAGCTTCTCATTGACGTAGTACTCGAGCTTGGGTTGCGTGAAGTCGCCCGTCGTGAGACTCAGGAGGTCCGCGGTGAAGGTGGCCGGGACGACGAACGCGGCATAGCTTTCGCCACTTCGCACCGACTCCATGGCTTGGTCCTCAGAGAGGAAATGCCACCCGAGGTCGTTGTTGTCTTCGAGCTGCGCCACGAGCTGGTCGCCGACATTCAACTCGCCGGTGAGCGAGGACGAACCACCTTCATCCAGGTTGACGACGGCGATGCTGAGATTCTTCGTGTTGTCGAAGGGATCCCAGAACGCCGAGATGTTGAACCAGGCGTAGAGGGAGGGGGTGATGAGTGCTCCGCCGATGATGACCCACGCGAGCGGCACACGCCCGAACCGCTTCACGTCGCGAACAAACACACGCCAGACGTTGCGCATACTTCAGTCGCCTCTCGCGGGATCCATCGCTGACACACTCCAGCCCGAAGACAGAGAAACGGCGCACGAAACCCTGCCCGTGCCGCCATTTCGTTCACCATATCCGTTGGGCTGCTGTGGTCCGGGCCGGTCGGACGTGCGTCAACGGCGGTATCGGCGCCGGGGGCGTGAATTCCGCACCAGCACTGGGATTCGCGGGCCGGGTGATGCCCGGGTGAAATTTCGCGGTGACCCGAGCTGCGTGCCTGACGGCCGTGCAGGCCGGCCGTGTTCGGATGCGCGGACGAAGGTCGAGGCGACCGTCTCCCGCGACCGTCGCGATGGCCCACCGGCGGTCATTCGAGAGCAGGCACAAGAGAGGCCCGAATCCGCAGAATCCTGCGAATCCGGGCCTCTCACCAGCCGTTTCGGGCCGGAGTCAGCGGCGGGCGATCAGAAGTCCCGTCCTCGCCGGGAGGCGAGAGCCTCGGGACTGCCAGCCCTTGTCTTTGCCGGCGAGAAGGCTCGGAACCGGGGCGGCTTGCGCAACATCATCCACGGTTCGTGCCCTCATCGTGCCACTCGCGACGAAGGGCCGTTGGCTCCTTACCTGCAGGCGGGCAACACGCCTTGATTCTACTCTCCGTGGGCTTCGTTCTCACAGGACCGCGGCGCGGATACCGTCAGCTCCAGCACGGCAAGTTCATGAGACCGGCCTGTTCGAGCGGGACGAGTCCGTCATCGAGTTGACGCAGGCGCGTGTACATGTCACGCATCGCCTGCCGGTTCGGCAGATGCACCGTGCCGGCCGCGTTCTTGAGCACTGTGCGTGTGCTGATGAGCCTCAAACGGCCGACCTGACGCCCGGCTTCACGAAGGCGCTCCAGCCGCTGGGCTTCCGCCGCGGCCACCCGACGTCCCCCGCCATCGTCGATCAGGACAGTGGCGCTCTCCCCCGCTTCCGCTGCGACGACAGCGTGCGCGACGACCATGGTCTCGCCCAGGTCCTTGCGAGCGCGGACACGCATCTCCATCGGCATCCCCGCAATACGATTGACGACTGCCGAGAGTTCGTCCGTGACGTCGTCCGAGAGAACCTTGAGGTACTTCTCGGGAAGCTTCGCTAGCACGCGCTCTGCCGACGCGAAACGCTGTTCTTGACGGGCTTTCCTGCGAATCTCCCCGTGCACGATCTCTGGAACCGAAAGCGGGCCGAGCGTCGCGATGAGCAGTCGTTCCTTGTTCAGGGAGAAGAAGTTGATGCCTGGCCCGGCATCCATGATCGGGCGGCGGGTCATGAGGGCGCGCCGCCCTCCTCTAGATCACTCAAGTCGAGATCGATCTGCGGCAGTTCATCGATTTCGAAGTCCTCCGCATCGACGCTTTGCGGAACGATGCCGATCTCCGCAAGCTCGGCCACGACCGCGTCTACAGGCACCCCGCGCAAGGTTGCCACGGCCTGAGCCGAGAGGACGCCGGCGGCATACCCTGCGACGGCCCGCGACACCAGCCCCTGAGGGGCACGGAGACGGTTCGAGTCTTCCTGGAGCGTGGCGTAGAAGTCGCTCCAGCCGAACCGCGTAGCAAGATGCCGGGTGTTGAGGCTCCTCCACGCGTCAACCGTCGCTTGGGAGATCGCCCCGACGTCTCTCAAAGCGATCGCCGCCATCGCCGGCGAGACGAGGTAACGCTGCACGACGGCGGACAAGACTCCTTCATTCGCATGCTCCCCGTCATCGAGGAAGGATCCGAGACCCCCCAGCGGGATGAGCAGGTGACGCGCGAACGCGTCGGCGCGCGTTTCTTCCGACCCTCGCACGGCGAGGTCTTCGATCTGATCGTCGAATATCACGTGCGCCAGTTCATGCGCCAGCGTGCTGCGCTGACGCATGGGATGCGGGGTCCGAGCGACCCCGATGAACGCCCGCTCCCGCGCCGGGTCGCGCATCGTCAGGCCGTGGGCATCGGGCACCGCATCGAGCACCGCGACATCGTGCCCCGTCGTCTGCTCGATCAGGGCGACGAGGTCTCCGAGGGGCTGCACGCCCAGCTGATGCTTCTCGCGGAACTGTTCAGCAGCAGCCTTCGCCTGTTGCTCTGCACTCGGCATCACGCTGCGGGAATCGCGTGGTCGTCGAGGTAAGCGTCGATCTCCATGAAGTGCAGGAGTCGCTGCCGCATGGCGTCCATGTCTGCGCCGTTCACGGATCGGGCAGCGCACGTCACACGGTCCGCAACAGCACTTCCTGTGAGCTGGGACACCGTGCATCCCAGAGCATCCGAGATCAGGATGATCTCGGGCATCTTCGCCGCGCGCTCACCGCTCAGGATTCGACTCAGAGTGGCCTGCGAGATTCCGGTCCTG
>CALALQ010000432.1 GCA_937925595.1 uncultured Demequina sp.
CCGCTGAGCTCAGCGACTAAGGAGAACACCATGCCCATCCAGTACCCGACGCTCATGGTCGAGGACAGCGGCTATGCCGCTCTCCTGCAAGGCCACAACCTCCCGCTCGACGTCATCGAGGCTGCGGAAGCGGCGATGCTCGGCGAAGCCCCCGAAGGCTGGTTCCGCGAGACGCAGGAGGTACACTTCGCCTGGGTGCCCCGCGTGAAGTGGTGCTCCCGCCACCCGTTCAGCGGCGGATGGTCCTGCGATCAGGAAGGCTTCTTCCACGGGCACTGGTTCGAGGTCCGCGAGAGCGCTGACCCGACCAAGCACTTCACGATCGTCCGCCACACGGACCAGGAGCCTGACGCATAGCGGGAGGCATGACTCGCCGCCCCCGCCCGCCTGATGAGGTGATCTTCGAGACCGTGCACGGCTCCCGCCTGTACGGGTTCTCCCATGCCGGCTCCGACCATGACACGTTCACGGTGACGACCTCACGGTGGCCCCGCTCCCAGCAGGTCATCGCCGGGGACGCCGACATGCTGACCGTCGGTGTCGGCCGGTTCGTCACCCTCGTCATGCAGGGCTCCCACCAGGCTGTGGAGGCGCTGTTCTCGACGCAGAAGGTCTGGGGCAAGAACGCGGCGGCCGACCAGGTGCGCCCGATGCTGGAAGCGGTTCGGGTGACTGGGCCGGAGGTGGTCGCACGCTACCAGCGGACCGTCAAGGCGTTCTGCTTCGGGAACTTCAAGAAACGCCGCCACGCGGTCCGCCTCGCCATGAACCTCGCAGCGCTCCGCCGCGACGGTGTCATGGACCCGACACTCCCGGAATCCGACCGGGCTCTGGCGGCGGAGCTTGCCGAACACATGGAAGGCAGAGACCTTCTCGGCTACCTGTACGACCACATCGAGGGCCGGCCTCTGCGCTGACCCGAGAAACCGCCACCACTGCGCATGGAGTAATCATGAGCACCACGACCGCAACAGCCCCCGCCCCCGCCCGCGAGACCATCTCCGAGTTCCGTCTGACCGCCGCTGACCGCTGTGACACCTGCCAGGCGCAGGCGTATGTCGAGGTGACCGTGGAAGGCTACAAGTCGGAGCTGCTGTTCTGCGCTCACCACTTCAAGAAGTACGAGGAGAAGCTCACCGAGCTCGACCCGAAGGTCCACGACGAGCGGGCCCGCCTGTTCGAGGAGCAGATCCGGAAGGAGATCAGTGCCTGACACAGACGCGCCAATCAAGAAGGGCCTCACCGGCGACCAGGTCGAGTTCCTCGGCCAGGTCCTCACCGCGAACGCGAGCTGGTCCGCTTCCATCCACGAGCTCGCCCTCGACGGGCAGGAGCGCACCGCCGCCGAGTGGGCAGAACGCTACTCGAAGCTGGCGCACCGTCTGGACTTCATCCTCCGTGACGCCCACAAGTGGGACCGGGAGACGGAGCTGTTCGACCGTCTCTGCAACACCCTCGACGCTCAGGGCTTCTACCCGGAGTTCGCCGACGAGAGTGTCGCCCGGTACCGTGAGCGTCTCGCTGAGCGTGAGGCGGAGAAGGCGAAGGCCGCCGCGTGAGCCGCGTTGACACCGCTGACGGCGACGCCGCGTACGACGCGATCGAGCGCGCCCGCGACACAATCCACGCGCACCTTCGCGAGTTCGTCGGCGCGACCACCGTCCCCGAGGCTCTCGTCCGCGACCTTCTGACGGCGGTGTCGGAGCGGAACCTCAACATCATCCGCGACACCGTCTTCCGTGAGGGCGCCGAAGCGTTCCGGGCCGAGCTCGGCAGCTTCGACTACCACCCGCAGTCCTGCGGTATGCACAATCCGTACGAACTCCTCGCCCAGCTCCCCGCGTCCCCCGTGGTCGCCGCCGTCCAGTGGGAGGGCGTGCCCGGACCAGTCCTGCGCCTGCTCGCCGGTCCTGACGGCCGCACGTTCGGGTTCGGGCATGGGCGGGGTGCCTCGACCGTGTTCGGGTCCGCGCGCGGTGACGTCGAGGTCTTCCACGGTCAGTGGGTTGCCCTGCACAAGGACGGCCAGGTCTCGGTTCGAGACGACATGCCGCCCGGCATAGACGCATAGGAGAGCCACCGACCCAGGAGGCCCCTGATGCTTGAACTCGTCACCGAAGTCCTCGTCCTCCCCGACGGGATGGAGATCGACGATGACGAACGCCGTGACTTCGCCCTCACCGTCCGCTGGCGTGGGCCTCGCGGCGACACCGGCCGTGGCGGGTACGCAGTCATGCACGGCAACCGTCACGTCTCCCGGAAGGGGAACTGGCGGTACGAGCCGGAACCTCACCTGCAACGGCACTACCGGTGGGAGAACCTCGACGACGCCATCGCGCTCGCGCGGTCAATCGTGAACACCGTCAAGGTGCACGGTCGAACGTGGGCTGAGTGGGGGCAGTGGCGAGGCGAACGACGGGAAGCCGGCGAATGACGCTCGTGCGACGGTCCCGCGCACCCGTACTCGCCGGGGTGGTGCCCTGCACCTGAGCTGCCCCGCGTCCCGACGCGCACCGCCCCCCTCGGAGGGCCTGTACTCCCGTGACGGTCCCGCCCACCCGTAGGACCCGAGCTGGTGCCGGCCTCGAACGGTCGGCGGCCGCACCGTCCATTTGGACATCACCATCTACTGACCGCGGAAACCACGATCCGCTGCGCATGGATGTAGCGACCGCCCTCGAGGAGACCCATGCCCATTCACCGTGACGACATCATCGTCGGCAAGCCCATCACCATCCACGGTGAGGTGCTCGCGTTCCATGAGCCGGCCGAGCACGAGCGCGCCATCAGCGCCCGACCCCTCGCCGATGACGAAGCGATCGTCAGCCTCCGCGTGAAGCTCGGGCAGCCCGACCCCGAGGGTCTGATGCGGGGCAAGGACTTCGCCATCCAGACGATGACCCCCGCCTACGCGGCGTGGGTGGTTAGCAACTCCAAGACGGTCCGCGGCCGCCTCGAAGACTTCGTGGACGGTGAGACCGCGCAGGTACTCCTGGCACACTTCCACATCTCCGAGAAGGAGGACCGATGAGCTGCGCCTGTGACGCCCTTTCGCCCGGTGAGGTGTACGGCAAGTGCGTCCTCGACTTCCCGCACCCCGGCGAGGACCACATCGACGCGCACTCGCACACTTGGGCGCGTTCCCGGCACGGTGACCCGGGCCACATCATCGACGTCGCCCTCGACATGGAAAGCGGGTCCACGGGTGCGGGCAGTGTGGGATCTCCGAGCGGATGCACCGCATCCTCACCCACGACTTCGTCGAACCCAGCCCCGAGCAGGTCGCTGAGCGAACCCGTCTTGCCCGCTTGCGGAACGAGGAGAGGATCGCACATGGCTAAGAAGGACCGCCTGCTGACCGACGCGCAGCGTCGCGCCCTCGAAACGATCGCCGAGTTCGGTGACCGGGGCGCGACCGGACGCCAGCTCGCTCAGAAGCTCTGGCCGGACTCCCCCGCCTGGGAGAAGACGACCCGCTCCCGCCCTGGGTTCCAGGGCTCGAAGGGCGGGACGATGCCAATGAAGGGCGCCCGCGCCGCCCGCGCTCTCGCTGATCTCGGCCTCGTGCTCGTGGAGTACAACGACGTCCACCAGCCGTTCTTCTCCCTGTCCACTGCCGGGAAGCGCGCCCTTGACCTTCCCGCTGACGCGGAACTGACCGAGAGTCAGCGTGACTACTTCGACACGCTCCGCCGCATCGACCCGAGCCCCGAGATGAGCCGGCACATCGACCGTGCCACAGACTCCCTCATCCGACGCAAGAAGCCGGGAGCCGCATCGTGACCGCCGAGCTCACACCCCGGCAGCGCCGCCAGGTGAACCTGGCTATCGGGCACCTTGGCCGCGCGATGAAGGCGCTCCAACGGGCAGACCTCCCATTGCCTCCGCCGTCTCTTGGCACCAGTCCGTTCTACGACCTGGACCGTGGTGTGCGTCTTGTCGGGGAGGCGTCTGACGCGCTCATCGACGGCATGGAGCAGCTGGATGGTGCACTGTGACCGACCTGGACGACTACCTGCTGAATGGCGTCATGAACGGGAACCCGCTGGGCGTGCCCGTCCCGTTCGAACCCTTCGAGCTCGGTATCGCCGCTCTCGATATGGCTGACCGGCTCATCGACGAGAAGCGCCGGTGTGACCGGCTGTTCGACGCTGCCTGCGACCCCGATGCGCAGGCGTGGACGTGGTCGCACCTGCCGTTCGAGTCGCTGCATGTCGGGTCCGTCGTGAATCTCACCGTCGGCTCCGGCTACGACCGGCGAAACATCCACGGCCGCATCGCCCACATCGACAGCAATGGCAATGTCCAGGTGGCCGGCGACCCGTACGGCTTCCGAAAGCAGGACTGGGACGAAACCGCCCGTGTCCTCGTCCCCCTCCCCATCGACCTCACCACCCTCGGCAAGTACGCCGACTCGAAGGAGACTCATGTCTGAATACGCCTGGGGTGTCATCACCCCGTTCATCGCCCTCGGCGGGCTCGCTCTCGCCGTCGCCGTCGCGTGGCTGCTGGTCGCGCTCGCCCGCCACATCTGGGCGAAGACCCACTGGGCGCTGATGACCACGGTCAAGCTGCCGAAGAACCCGTACCGGCTCCGCCTCAAGGGCGACCCGGAGGACGACCGACCCGAGTACATCGTGGCGGCCAACAAGTTCCGTGACGCGCTGCTGGAAAGCCCGAAGCTCCACACGTTCGCCGGTCTCGGCTGGCGGCTCATTCTCGTCCGCGACAGCCGCAGTGAGGGCACCGCCTACGACCCGGCCGACGACGTCGCTGACGAGGCGGCAGCATGACGGAGCTCGACCCGCTCCCGTTCCGGAACCGCCACGACGGCACGCGGTGGGCTCACGACGGCGGCGCCCCGGACCTGCTGCCGCTGGACCCGCGCCCCGAGTTCGAGCAGGACCGCACCCGGTACGACCACCTGCTGTCGCTGGACCCGGCCCCGTACCTCGACACGATGTCCCCGTCCGGGCGCCGGTTCGAGCGTCGCCCCGCCCGGCGGCCGATGTGGACGGAGATCCGTTTCCGTCCCCGCCCCGGCTACTGCCAGACGGAGCGCCGCTACCTCGACACGCACCTCGCCGCTGACGCTGAGAAGGCGTGGGAGGAGCACTCCATCGGGTTCGCGTGGGACAGCGAAGACCACCGGTACGGGGAGTTCCGCGCGTACGTCGCCGGCTACCTCGCCCACGCGCATAGAGCAGAACGTGAGCGACTCCCCTGAGACCTGCGAGAACGGCGGGCCCCACCCCGACTGGTGGTTCAGCCGCGAAATCTGCTGGTGCGG
>CALALQ010000433.1 GCA_937925595.1 uncultured Demequina sp.
TGGAGAAGTTCTCGGATGGTGGCGGCGACAGCGGTGACGAGCTCCCGGAAGGCGGGCTGCGAGCAGCGAGCGTCAGCAAGCCCCGTGAGCAGTTCGCCTCCGGCGGGCTGCGAGCCGCTCGCGTCAGCGAGCCCTGCGAGTCGGTCGCTTGCGGCCGCCGAGCCGTGAGCGTCAGCGAGCCCAGTGAGCAGGTCGCCACCGGCGGCGTGCGAGCCGCGAGCGTCAGCGAGCCCAGACACGGCGCATCTTCACTTCGCCGTCGGCGGTCACACCGTTGGGGATGAACCCGTACCCGCGGTAGAACTCCACGAGACGCGCGATGTCAGCGCCGAGAGCACTGGTCGCCTTCAACACGAGGACGACAGCGTTGCGGTCCGCCCACACCGACGCGCCTTCGAGGACCGCGCGGGCAGCGCCGTGGCCGCGCTGGCCGGGTTCGACGTATATGAGGTCGATGGACACTTCCCCGTCGGGGGTGTCGGAGGCCTGGACTTCAGCACTGGACCACGTCTTGGCCTCAACGAGGAACAGCTCGGCGGGGGTAACTACTCGGTGCACATTCCCGCTATGCGCGCTCGCGCGGGAAACCCATCCGGTCAGCAAGGAACCGGGTGGCTTTGTCGCCTGTGCGGTCGAGGCGCACGGTCGTCTTCGTCGTCGCGCGCAGAAGGGTTGCCTGCAGGTCGCGCGGGAGGGCGTCCACGTCGAGGTTCCGTTCGGCCTTCACGACGGCGCGGACGCTCGTCCCGGACGCGACCATGAGGCCCCAGCCTTCGGGGAGCTCGCCGGGGTGGACGATCTGCTTGTCGGCGACGACCAGCCACCAGTAGTCGCAGAACCTTCGGAACGCTTCGGCTTTGTCGGGGTCTTTCATCTCCGTGAGCCAGTCGGCGCGGGACACCTTGACCTCGTGGCCGTGGAGCTTCGGGTAGGCGTCGCGGCCGTACCCTCCGGGCCACAGGTCCATCGCCATGAAGTCGCAGATGCGGCGAGCAGCCCAGCCCGCACCGAGCTTGACGTGCTCAGCACGCGAGTAGCGGATGCCGTTGCCGTTGAACGTCGAGTACCGGGCATTCAGCCGGTCGAGTATGGTGCGTTCGGTCTCGCGGGTCTCCCCCGCCGTCCTCGTCGTCGTCATGTCATCGCTATGCGTCGCGGCGCTCATCCTCGAGCTTTCCTTCGCGCGCGCACGCGTTCGCGCGGGCACGCGCATAGGCGCCCACATGCCCACAGCTCGCCTCACCCTCACCGACGCTCTCGAAGGTCTCCGCACCCTTCCCGACAACTCCGTGGACGCGGTCGTCACCGACCCGCCGTACGGCCTAACCGCCATCCCGCCGAAGAAGCTCACCGAAGCGCTCGGGCACTGGCTGACAGATGACCGCGCGTTCGTTCCCGCCGGTCGCGGGTTCATGGGGAACGCGTGGGACCGGTTCGTCCCACCGCCCGCCCTGTGGGATGAGGTGCACCGTGTCCTCAAGCCCGGCGGCTACCTCGTCTCGTTCGCCGGCGCCCGCACCGTGGACCTCATGGGCCTGTCCATCCGCCTGTCCGGCCTCGTCGTGAAGGACACGATCGCGTGGATCCGCTCCGATGCGTTCGCGAAGACTCCGCAGAGCCTCAAGCCCGGTCATGAGCCGGTCGTCATGGCGCAGAAGCCTCTCGACGGTACCGTCGCGGAGAACATCGAGAAGTGGGGCACGGGCGGTCTCAGCATCGAAGAGTCCCGCACCCCGTACCGCAACGCCGCCGACGAGGCCGAGACGAAGACGAAGAACGCGCACGGTCGTTTCGGCACCCGTCACGGCGGCAACGACGTGTTCGGTGACTTCGGATCGGAGCTTCGCACCGATTACAACCCACCCGGCCGCTGGCCGTCGAACACCCTCTTGTCCACCGAGGCGGCCAACGGCCTTGACGGGGCGTACCCCGCCTCCAAGTCCCGTGCCGGCAAGCCCCGCTCAGGTGCCGCCGGCGACGGGTGGGGCATGACCAAGGGTGGCACCGAGCACAACGACGTCGGCGGCCCGTCCCGGTTCTTCCCCCTCATCGACGAGGAGTTCGACGAGCTCGACACTCAGGCAGCCGAGCTCACCGAGCAGCGATTCGCGTACGCGGGCCGCGCCCCGGTGAAGGAGCGCCCGGTAGCGGAGGACGGCACGAAGCACATGACCGTGAAGCCGCTCAGCGTGATGCAGTGGTTGGTCAGGCTCGTGGCCC
>CALALQ010000434.1 GCA_937925595.1 uncultured Demequina sp.
GCTCGGCTCGACGGCGATCGCGCGCGCGATGCACAGTCGCTGCTGCTGGCCGCCGGACAGCGAAGAACCGGGCCGGTCGAGCCGGTCCTTCACCTCGTTCCACAGGTTCGCGGCGCGCAGCGAGGTCTCGACGATCTCCTCCGCCTCCGCCTTGGAGGTGCGCTTGCTGTTGAGCCTGTAGCCCGCGAGCACGTTCTCCGCGATCGACATCGTGGGGAACGGGTTGGGGCGCTGGAACACCATGCCCACGTGACGGCGCACCGCCACAGGGTCGATTCCGGGGCTGTAGAGGTTCACGCCGTCCATGAGCACCTCACCCTCGACGCGGGCGCCGGGGATGACCTCGTGCATGCGATTGAGCGTGCGCAGGAAGGTGGACTTGCCGCAGCCGGACGGGCCGATGAAGGCCGTCACGGAGTTGGGCTCGATGGACAGCGACACGTCCTCAACGGCCAGGAAGTCTCCGTAGTAGACGTTGAGGTTGTTGACGTCGATGCGCTTTGACACGGGTTTGCCTTTCCTGGCGTCAGCGCCCCGCCTTGGGGGCGAAGAGTCGGGAGATGAGGCGCGCAACGAGATTGAGCGCCATGACGATGAGGATGAGAGTGAGCGCCGCGGCCCAGGCCCGGTACTCGGTGATCTGGGGAAGGCACGCGATGGCGGCGTCGTTGCAGACCGCCTCGCCCTTGCGCCATTCGGCCACGATGTAGACGGGCAGCGTCATCATGCGACCGTCGAAGATGTTGAAGTTCATCGAGTCCGCGACGCCCACCGCGATGAGCAGCGGCGCGGTCTCGCCGATCACGCGGGCGATGGCGAGCGTCACGGCCGTTGCCAGGCCCGCGATGGCAGTGCGCAGCACCACCTTGATGACGGTGAGCCACTTGGGCACGCCCAGCGCGTACGACGCTTCCCTCAGTTCGTTGGGAACGAGCCTCAGCATCTCTTCAGACGCGCGCACCACCACAGGGATCATGAGCACAGACAGCGCAATCGCTCCCACGAATCCCGTCTTGGTCCCCGGACCGAGGACGACGGCCGCGAGCGCGTACGCGAACAGACCGGCGACGATCGACGGGATGCCGGTCATCACGTCGACAAAGAATGTGACAGCCCGCTTGAGCCGGCCCCGCCCGTATTCCACCAGGTACACCGCGGTCAGCAGGCCGATGGGCACGGAGATGAGCGCCGCGGTGAGCGTGATGAGCAGCGTTCCCCAGACGGCATGAAGGGCGCCGCCAGAGATGGCTCCGCCCATGACGCCGCGCATGGACTGCTGGAGGAAGTCGAGGTTGAAGTTCGTGGCGCCCGTCTGGTCCACCATGAAGCGGTCGATGCCGCGGCTGACCACCGTCCACGCGAGCCACGCCAGGGGAATGAGCGCAACTGCGAACGCCGCGTACACCAGCACGCTGGCGACCACATTGGTGAGGCGACGGCGAGCGCTCAGCTGCGACAGCGTCGTCCCGGAGTCGATGGCCATGTCAGTTCGCCCCCGAGAATTCGGCGCGGCGCGAGACGATCCAGCGCGCGAGCATGTTGACCAGCAAGGTGATGATGAACAGCGCGAGGCCCATGGCGATCAGGGCGCTCACGCCCCAGCTGTTCGCTTCAGGGAACTGCGAGGCGATGTACGCGGCGATGGTCTCATGCTTGCCGGACTGCAGCACTCCCCACGAGAAACTGAGGCCGCCGGACAGGATCATGTAGACGGCCATGGTCTCGCCAAGTGCGCGCCCAAGGCCAAGCATCGTCGCGCCGATGACGCCGGAGCGCGCGAAGGGGAACACGGCCATGCGGATCATCTCCCAGCGGGTGGCACCCACGGCGAGCGCGGCCTCTTCGTGCAGCTTTGGCGTCTGCAGGAACACCTCGCGCGACACCGCGGAGATGATCGGGATGATCATGATCGCAAGCACGATTCCCGCGGCGAGCGCCACGCGGCCGGTAGGCGACGCGACGCCGGTCACAGGATCGGGCGCGAACAGCGGGATCCAGCCCAGGTTGTCTGTCAGCCACGTGAAGAACGGCCGCAGCGCGGGCACCAGGACCGACGCTCCCCACAGTCCGTAGACCACGCTGGGGATCGCGGCGAGCAGGTCGATGAGGTAGCCAAGTCCCGCGGCAAGGCGGCGGGGGGCGTAGTGCGAGATGAACAGCGCGATGCCCACCGCGAGGGGTGTGGCGATCACGAGGGCAATGGCAGAGACGAGCAGCGTGCCGAAGATCAGGTACGCGATGATCTGCAGAAGGCTCTGACCCTTCTCTGCGTCGATCCACGACACGTGCTCGTCGATGGATTCCGGGCCTGTGAGGGCGGGCCACGCCTCGATGAGCAGGAAGGTCGCGACGGCCGCGAGCACCACCAGGATGATCGTCGCCGAGCCTGCGGACAGCCCTGCGAACGCGCGGTTGGCGCGCGAAGGCCGGCTCGCGTGAAGCGAAGCCGGCATCGCGGAGGCCACCGTGGCCTTCGGTTTACTCATCGAGCTATGCCTGTCCAATCTCGTCGAGGATCTCCTCGATCTTGGCGGAGAGCGCGACGGGCAGCGGAGCCGAGCCGGCGGCGAGAGCAGCAGCCTGCTGTCCCTCCTGCGACGCGACGTAGGACAGGAACTCGGCGACCTTTGCGGCCTCCTCCGCGTCGTCGTACGCCTGGCACACGATGACGTAGGACAGCAGCAGCAGGGGGTACGCGCCATCCGCGGTGGTGGTGCGATCGAGGTCGTAGGCGAGGTCGTTGTCACCGTTGACGGACGCGAGCGTCGAGCTCGCAAGCGCGGTCGCGGCGCCCTCGGCTGACGGGGCGTTGAATGTCTCCCCAACCTTCACGGAGATCACGCCAAGAGACCCAGCCTTGGAAGCGTCGGCGTAACCGATGGTCCCCGGGGTGTTGCGGACCACGTCGATGAGGCCGGAGGTGCCTTCACCGGATTCGCCCGCCTCAACGGGCCACACGCCGTTGGCGGGGTACGGCCATGCGTCTGCCGCCGCCTTGGCGAGGTAGTCCGTGAAGTTCTTGGTGGTGCCCGAGTCGTCGGAGCGGTGCACCGTGGTGATGCGCAGATCCGGGAGATCCACCCCCGGGTTGAGCGCGGCGATCGCGGGGTCGTTCCACGCAGTGATCTTGCGGTCGAAGATCAGCGCGAGGGTCTCCGCGTCAAGGTTGAGCGAGGTCACGCCCTCAAGGTTGAACACCACGGCGATGGGCGAGATGTAGACGGGGAGGTTGATCGCGCCTTCGGCCCCGCAGCGGCCTTCTGCCTCCGTGTACTCGTCGCCAGACAGCGGCGAGTCGGAGCCAGCCCATGAGACGGCGGCGTCGAGGAACGCGGTGCGACCGCCACCGGAACCCACTGGGTCGTAGTTGACGGTGACCTCGGGGTTGGCGTTCTGGAAGCCAGCTCGCCAGGCATCCATCGCGGATTCCTGGGACGAGGCGCCAGCGCCGTTGAGGGTTCCAGCGAGGGCCGCGGGGGCGTTGCTGGTCGTTGGGACGTTCGTTGAGGGATTCTCGTTCGTCGCGGTGCACGCGGCGAGCGAGAGCGAGAGCGCTGCAGCAGCGGTCAGAGCGCTGGTGCGGTACCCAATCTTCACAGTCGGTTGTCCTTACCTGAAGACACCGGCTCCTTGCCGGATACCTTCACGCTAAGGAGCGAAAGTAACGAGACACCCCGCGATTTCTGAACCTTCGGTGAACGTTCAGTGAACTCGCCGCCGTCACGCCTCAAAGGTGTACCCCACGCCGCGGACCGTCTGGATGAGCTTGGGTTCCGCGGGGTCCTCCTCGACGCGCGCACGCACCCTCTTGATGTGCACGTCGAGGGTCTTGGTGTCGCCGTAGTAGTCCGCTCCCCACACGCGCTCGATGATGACGTGGCGCGGCAGCACTCGGCCCGCGTTCTGCGCCAGCAAGTAGAGCAGCGCGAACTCCTTGGGAGGCAGGGCGGTGGTCTGATCGCCCTTGGTGACGGTGAGGCGCTCGGCATCGAGGGTCAGCGGCCCGACGCTGAGGCGGGTTGGTTCGTCAGGGATAGCCGAGTGCGCCGCGGCTTGGCGACGCAGCACCGAGCGGATGCGCGCCACGAGCTCGCGTCCCGAGTAGGGCTTGGTGACATAGTCGTCCGCGCCCATCTCCAGCCCGATGATCTTGTCGACCTGCTCGTCCTTGGCGGTCACCATGATGACGGGGACGTCGCTGCGCTCTCTCAGGGTGCGCAAGACTTCCGGCCCGGACATGCCGGGGAGCATGAGGTCCAGGAGCACCAGATCCGCGCCGTGGCGCTGGAACTGCTCGACCCCGCGAGTGCCGGTCTCCGCAAGGATCACGTCGAAGCCTTCGCGGCTCAAGAGGAAGGCGAGCGAGTCGCGGTAGGACTCCTCGTCTTCGATCACGAGGATGCGCTCGGCGTTCATGCCTGCTCCTGCCCTGCGTGCGCGGTGCCCGCCGGGAGGCGCAGGGTGAACGTGGATCCCACGCCCTCTGTGCTCCACACCTGTACTTCGCCGTCGTGTCGCAGCGCGATGTGCTTGACGATCGACAAGCCAAGACCTGTGCCGCCGGATTCTCGAGACCGCGCGGGGTCCACGCGATAGAAGCGCTCGAAGATGCGCTCTGTCTCCCCCGGCGGGATGCCGATGCCCTGATCCACCACCGCGATCGAGGCGACATCACCTTCTACCCCGGTCGTGATCGTCACGCGCGTTCCGGGGTCCGAATACTGGATCGCGTTCTCGATGAGGTTGCGCACTGCCATGACGAGCAGGTCTTCGCTTCCCAGCACCGTCGCTTCGCCGTGGACATCGGTGACGAGCGTGATGTCGCGAGTCTCTGCCGCAGTCTCGGTCTCCTCCACCGCCTCGGCGACCACATCCTCAAGGCGCACCGGCGCGGCATCCAGAACCACAGCGTCGGACTGGAGCTTGGTGATCTCGATGACCTCCTGAATGAGGGTCGACAGGCGCTTGGCTTCCTTGCGCAGCTTCTTGCCGAATTTGCGGACGACCTTGGGATCGTCGGCCCCCTCCTCCAGTGCCTCCGCGAGAAGTTGGATGGCGCCCACCGGGGTCTTGAGTTCGTGGGAGACGTTGATGGCGAAGTCGCGGCGCATCTGCTCGGCCGCCTGCTGCTCGGTGGTGTCGCTGACGAGCGCGAGCGCCAGCCGCGTGTCGATCACGCTGAGCCGCGCGTGCACGCTGCGGCTCGAGACGAGCACTCCGCGATTGACCTCGATCTCGCGCTCCACGACCGCGTTGTGGGACCAGGCCTGCTCGGCGAGGCGGAACAGCTCTGGGTGGAGCGCGCCGTCCGGACGCGCGACGCCCAGGGCGAGAGCGGCATTGTTGCAATACGCGCTGCGCTGATCCCTGCGGACGATGACCGCGCCCATCGGCAGGGCCGCAAGGACTTGGCGTGTACGGGCAGGTACCAGGGTGTTTGTGCCCTTGCGATCATCCCTGCGGGCGCGCGCCAGGAGAGACCCGGCACCTGTCCCAAGCGTCAACGCTGCCACCACAAGCAACCACGCTAAGGGCGTCATGAGTTCACAGTAGCCATCGAGACCAGAGTTAACCCAATGTTCAGAATCGTCACCTGAAGTTCACCTGACGTGGTGCCAGACTGAGGACAAACGGATTCCAAGGAGCGAAATGCGCACGCTGTTCACCGCTGAGATGTCGGAGCTTCGCGACGACCTCATCGCCATGGCAGAGCACGTCAACACCGCCATTTCCAAGGCGTCCGACGCTCTCCTCACCGAGGATCTGGCGCTCGCCCAAGAGGTCATCGCCGCAGATGCGCAGCTCGATGACATCGAGGAGACGGTGGACGAGCGCTGCGTCATGCTCATCGCGCAGCAGCAGCCGGTGGGTCTTGATCTCAGGACGATCGTGGCGTCGTTGCGGATCTCTGCAGCGCTCGAGCGCATGGGCGACCTTGCCCAGCACATCGCCGAGGCCGCGCGCCGTGCGTATCCCGAGAGCGCGGTGCCGGCCGAGATTCGCGAGACTGTCGAGGGCATGGCGGCGGCGGCCAAGCGGGCGGCCTCCGAGGTTCTCGAACTGCTGCAGACCCGCGACCTCAACATCGCGGCGCGCATCGTAGCCGACGACGACATCCTCGACGACCTCCACTCGAAGGCCTACTCCTCGCTGCTTGCTGACGATTACGCGGGCGATGCCCAGACCACTCTCGACATCGCCCTGCTCGGCCGGTATTACGAGCGCTTTGGCGACCACGCGGTCGGCATCTCGCGGCGCATCGTCTACCTGGTCACGGGCGACCTGGGCGGAAGCCGCGCGCAGATCTGAAGCCAGCCTGAGCGTCGGCCCGACGCTGGGCTCACCTCAACGCCCCCTCACCAACCCGTTGCGGTATCTGAGTGTCGCGAAACGGCCGTTTCGCGACACTCACGAACCGCAACCGGGGGTTGGGCGGGGCCCCTCTTCGGAGCCCCGCCCTCTTCGGCCAGCAAATGAGAGGCTGACCGAACACTTGATTACAGGCTACTTCTTTCCCTGGTTGGCCACCGCCGCAATCGACGCCTCCGCGGCCTCGGGGTCGAGGTAGCGGCCGCGCGGGGTGACGGGCTTGAAGTCCTCGTCGAGCTCGTACAGCAGCGGAATGCCCGTGGGGATGTTCACGCCAACGATCTCGTCGTCGCCAATGTTGTCCAGGTACTTCACGATCGCGCGCAGCGAGTTGCCGTGCGCAGCGACGAGCACGGTCTTGCCGTCGCGGAGGTCGGGAACGATCTCGTCGTGCCAGTACGGCAGCGCACGCTCGAGGACGTCCTTGAGGCACTCGGTACGGGGCACCTCGATGTCCGCATAGCGCGGGTCGGCGTCCTGCGAGAACTCGGTGCCGAGCTCGATCTCCGGCGGCGGCACATCATAGGAGCGGCGCCAGATCATGAACTGCTCCTCGCCGAACTCGGCGAGCGTCTCGGCCTTGTTCTTGCCCTGCAGCGCACCGTAGTGGCGCTCGTTGAGGCGCCAGTTGCGCTTCACGGGGATCCAGTGACGGTCGGCGGCGTCGAGCGCGAGGTTCGCGGTCATGATGGCGCGGCGCAACAGCGAGGTGTGCACCACGTCGGGGAGCACGCCCTCCTCCTTGATCAGTTCGCCGCCGCGCGAGGCCTCAGCGCGGCCCTTGTCGTTGAGGGGCACGTCCACCCAGCCGGTGAACAGATTCTTCTGGTTCCAGTCGCTCTCGCCGTGGCGGAGAAGGATCAGCTTGTACGTCATGCGTCCATCCTCCCGCACATTCCGGGCCGACGCTAACGCCCTAAGTCCCGGACGTCACCTTGCGACGACGCAGGCTGGGCTGACGACCCGCGCGGCCTCGTAGGGAAGGGCTGCCATCGCGCCGACGCCGTTTTCGGGCGGGAGCGACAGCACCTGCTTGAGGTCGTAGGACCGCACCTCATGTCCGCGTTCGGAGCCCACATGCAGACGGTCCCCAATGACCGCGAAGTAGCGCGGCCACTCGCCCACGTCGAGGCTGGTCCGGTAGCGCGCCTCGCCCTCTGGGCTGAGGTCAAAGATCGCGATGACGTCAGGGCCGCGCGTGGAGACCAGCAGCACGTCGCGCTCGTCGCCTTCCACGACGGCGATGTGCGCGTCGTAGATGTCGCCGCCTGTGCGCTGCGCCACCGGCGTGGTGGGCACCTCCGCAATGAGGTCCGCCTCGGCATCCTCATAGGACCACCGCAGGGTGCGCACGTGGTGGTCGAGTTCGCACACGACGTACAGGAGTTCGCCGCGCACGGCGAGGTGACGCGGCCCGGAGCCCTGGGGCAGGGCCGCAGCAATGCCGTCCTCCTCGAGCAGCCCGTCCGCGATGATGCGGTACCGGCGCAGCTCATCCGTGCCAAGGTCCACGACCAGCACGTGCTTGCCACCGGGCGCATAGGCGGCGAAGTGCGCGTGAGGTCCCTCTTGGCGGTCCTCTCGCGGACCAGTGCCCGAATGTCCAAAGAGCTGCTGCGGCCCGTCCGCGATCGGCAGGCCGTCCTCGCCAAGCCGGATCACGGCAAGATGGCCTGAGCCATAGTGGCTCACGTACACGGCGGAGGCATCGGGAGCCAGCAGCAGATGGCACGCATCCGCGCCGCCCGTGGGCACGGAGGCAACAACACGGGCCGACGCTGTGTCGACGACGTGGAAAACGCTCGCCGAAGATTCACTCGCCGTGTAGATCAGCGGCAGTTCCGGGTGCGCGACCACAAAGGAGGGTGCGTCGAGCGGCACGGCCAGGACAGCGTCGGCCCCATCCTGTCGATAGAGGCCCTCGCCCTGGCCCACGGGCGTGCCGAGACCAAGCGGGGGGTAAGTCCCCCACCACAGCGTCGTCATACGTGGTTAGTTTGCGGCCGCGTAGGCTTCGCGGATCTGCGCGGAGACACGACCGCGCTCGGAGACCTCGTAGCCGTTGGCACGGGCCCACTCGCGGATCTTGCCGGCGTCAGACTTGGCGCGGCCGCCCTTGCTGGTGCTGCGGCGACCGCTCACGCGGCGACCGGCTGCGATCCACGGCTCAAGCGCGGAGCGAAGGGCCGATGCGTTGTTCTCGTTCAGGTCCACCTCGTAGCTCACGCCGTCGAGGGAAAAGCTCACGGTTTCTGCTGCCTCGCCACCATCGACGTCGTCAACGAGCACAACCTGGATCTTCTGTGCCATGGGTCACACCTTTCAATGAAATGTCAATTTCGAGGCAAAGGCCAGCGCCGCCACGGGGGCCATTTGTCAGTTACACCCTACAACGAATTCAGAGGGTGTTACTTACCGCTCGGTTCGGATCCTTCTTGAGCGGCGCGCTTTGCCTCTTCCGCGTCGATGCGAGCGAGTTCCTGACGCTCCCTGCGGTCCGCGCGAATGACGGCCCGCATGACGAACCAGAAGATCAGTCCGACGCCGATGGAGGGAATGACGCCAACGAGAACCTGCTGCCAGGTGCTCATGACTCTTCCGGCTTCACCAGGGGGAACAGGATGGTCTCGCGAATGCCGAGTCCGGTGAGCGCCATGAGCAGGCGGTCAATGCCCATGCCCATTCCGCCCGAAGGTGGCATCGCGTATTCCATGGCCATGAGGAAGTCCTCGTCGAGTTTCATCGCCTCGTCGTCACCCTGCGCCGCCATGATCGCCTGCTGGGCAAAGCGCTCGCGTTGAATAACAGGGTCAACGAGTTCGGAATATGCGGTGGCGAGCTCAAATCCACGCACGTAGAGGTCCCACTTCTCGACCACGCCAGGCTGCGAGCGGTGGTCGCGAGTGAGAGGGCTGGTCTCCACGGGGAAGTCGCGCACAAACGTCGGCGCCGTGAGGTCGTCGCCTACGTAGTGCTCCCACAGCACCTCGACGAGTTTGCCGTGGTTCACGCGCTTGGGGTCTACGGACAGGTCGGCGGCATCGAGCAGTTTCTGCAGGTGCTCGACGGAGGTCTCAGGGGTGATCTCCTCACCCAGCGCCTCAGACAGCGAGCCGTACATCGTGAGCTCGGCCCAGTCGCCGCCAAGGTCGTACTCGGAGCCGTCGGCGAGGGTCACGACGTGGCTGCCGAAGACGTCCATCGCGGCGGTCTGAATGAGGCCCTTGGTGAGCGTGGCCATGGTGTTGTAATCGCCGTAAGCCTCATATGCCTCGAGCATCGAGAATTCCGGAGAATGCGAGGAGTCAGAGCCTTCGTTGCGGAAGTTCCGGTTGATCTCGAAGACCTTTTCAATTCCGCCAACGGCGGCGCGCTTCAAGAACAACTCAGGGGCAATGCGCAGGTAAAGGTCAATATCGAACGCATTCATGTGCGTGACGAACGGGCGCGCGGCGGCACCGCCTGCCTGCGTCTGCAGCATGGGCGTCTCGACCTCGATGAAGCCCGAGTTGTGCAGCGACTCGCGCAGGGATCGCACCACGTGGGCGCGGCGGCGAACGGTGTCGCGAGCCAGCGGCCGCGCAATGAGGTCCACGTAGCGCTGGCGCACGCGCGACTCTTCGCTGAGATCCTTGTGGAGCGTGGGCAGAGGCCGCAGCGCCTTGGCCGCGAGCCGCCATTCCGTGGCGAACACGGAGACCTCGCCGCGACGCGACTTGCCCACAGGACCGGACGCGAACAGGTGGTCGCCAAGGTCGACGTCGGACTTGAAGGCGGCCAGCGCCTCTTCACCCACCGCATCGAGCGAGAGCATGATCTGCAGGCGCTCGCCCTCGCCATTCTGAATAGCGGCGAAGCAGAGTTTTCCGGTGTTGCGAATGAACACCACACGGCCCGCAACACCAACGACATCGGTGGTCTCTTCGCCGTCCTCGAGGTGCGCGTACTCGGCGCGCACAGCAGCGATTTCGGCGGTCTTGGGGACGCCAACCGGGTAGGCCTCAACCCCGTTTGCGATCATCTTGGCGCGCTTCTCGAGGCGCACCTGAATCTGCTCGGGAAGGGACGGTTCCGGCGCTGCGTCATTCACATCCCTAAGGTTACCGGGCGCGGATTAGGCGGCGTTCACACGTGAGCAGAGGTCAGTGCAGATCGAGCGCCACATCGAGGATGGGACTCGAGTGGGTCAGGCCGCCAACCGACATGAAGTCGACCCCGCTCGCCGCCACATCGCGAGCATTCTCCAGCGTGAGACCGCCGGTTGCCTCGATCCACACCTTGCCCAACTCGCTCTCTCGCGACCGCACTCGCTCCACAAACTGCGCCATCTCAGCGGGCGGCAGGTTGTCGAGCATGAGGAACGTCACACCCGCGTCAAGGGCTTCCTGAGCCTGCTCCCAGGTCTCGGCCTCCACCTGGATCTCGACCTCCGGGAACGTCTCGCGGATCGCGTTGATCGCGCCCGCCACGGATCCGGCAGCCACGATGTGGTTGTCCTTGATCATTGCGACGTCGAACAGCCCCATGCGCTTGTTCACTCCCCCGCCGCAGCGCACCGCGTACTTCTCAAGTTCGCGCAGGCCGGGAGTGGTCTTGCGGGTGTCGAGTACTCGCGCTCCGGTCCCCTCGAGCGCGTCGGCCCACTTTCGCGTGTGGCTCGCAACGCCCGACGCTCTGCTCACCAGATTCAGCAGCGTACGTTCCGCGATAAGCACCACATGGCCCGGTCCCTCGAACTCCACCAGCACGGTGCCGCGGGTCACTCGCGCGCCGTCCTCGACCAGCTGGGTCGCCGTGGGCACCGCGAGATCAAGCCGCTTCGCGACCTGCGCGAAGGTCTCGGCGACGGCGGCGAGGCCCGCAACCACGCCGTCGGCCCGTGCCACGACGGCACCCCGCACCGTCTCTGTGGCGGGGATGGTGGATTGGGTGGTGACGTCCCTGCCGGGTGCCACTCCCAGGTCTTCGTCGAGCGCGATCGCGACGATGCGCGTGAGCCACTCGGCGTCGAGCGGGGCGTCCTGCGGGAGTTCCTCTGGGTGCGTCACCTGCCCATTGTTTCAGGGACCTCAGTCCCGAGCCGCCTGCGGGCGCGAAGTTACAGTGGAAGTGGCGTTCGCGCCGATGGAAGTGCGGCAACGCACTTCTCCTCACACACAGCGGCGGGCGGTCTGCAAGGGCCGCTCGCCGTTGGATGCTGTGCCAACACGGTAGAACCGTTCACATGTGAGGGTTCAACAGGTCACCGTTGCGAAGTCCCAGGTTGAAACGATTTTGTGAACCGGTTCGCGATTTTTCCCGAAACGCTTGCATTCGGACAATTCCACCGCTACGGTTCACTACGCCAGCCACAAGCCGGCCGGGGGAAAGTCCCGTCGCCACCACCGCGCGAGCGACGACGCCGCCCCTCCAGCGCCTCCGGAGCGCACGCCACTTTGCCGAGCCCATCTGGGTTGCGGTCGCCGCTGAGACGACCCCCGGCACAACACATCTGCGCGAGATGCGGCGCGCCTTCACAAGGAGTATTGATCATGGGGAGAGCTCCCACGAAAACACTGAGTGCGACGCTGGCGACCAGCGCGTTGATCGCCTCGGCACTGCTCGTTGCACCAGCAGCCTTCGCCGCCGAGAAGTGCGACGGCAAGACCGTCACGAAGGTCGTATCCTCCGGCACCTACGAAGGTACAAGCGGTCAGGACGTCGTCATCGTGAAGGGACAGGCCACTGTGAAACTCGGCGCAGGTTCTGACACGGTCTGCGTACAGACGGACGGCAGGGTCACCGCGTACCTCGGCGAAGGCCAAGACAAGTTCTTCGGCGCGGGCAAAAAGGGCCAGCACTGGGTGCACGGAGGGCCTGGCCGTAACGACATCTATGTGGGCAACGGCGGCAGTCTCGTACTCGCGGGCGACTCGGGCGACGTCATCGTGGGCGGCTCCGGCATCGACAACGTCGTCGGGGGGTCGGGCCACGACGACATCAAAGGTGGCGACGGTGACGACACGCTCTACGGCCTCGGCGGCATCGACCTGATCAAGGGTGGCAAAGGTGATGACCTGATAGTTGGCGGTCTCGACCGGGATGAGCTCTACGGGGACGCCGGAAACGACACCATTTACGGCGACTACGACTTCACCGAAGGCGAAGACGTGAGCTGGGTTGGCACAGGCGACGAAGGCAAGAAGGACGCCGCCAAGATCAGCGCAGGCTACGGCAACGACAAGTTGTACGGCGGCGCCGGCAACGACAAGCTCGTTGGAGACCTTGGCGACGACTACCTCGACGGCGGTCGCGGCGACGACTACCTCGAGGGCGGTCCGGGCAGCGACCAGCTCTTCACGGGCATCGACATCAAGAAGTCGGACGGCACCTGGGAGCAGGTCAAGGGCGACACCCTCATTGGTGACTACTACGAGACTCGTGATGCCGGCGGGTTCGCGTGGGACAACGATGTCCTAGCGTCCTCCCCCGGCGATGACCGCGACGAGGAGAACCGCCCCGGCGTCGTCAAGGCCGTCTATGGCGGCGCCGGAGACGACAGCATCTCTGTCTGGGGCCTCAACTCCATGAAGATCAAGAACGCCGCAGTGGTCATCGAGCGCCAGCGCGAGAGTTGGATCAACGCAGGGCCGGGCAAGGACAACGTCACGGCGTTCTACGTCCAGAAGGTTGAGGGCAAGGATGGCAATGACACCATCAAGGCCGTCGACGTCGAGACCGTGTACGGCAACGCTGGCAAGGACCTCTTCCAGCTTGTGAAGTGGGGACACGCGTACGGCGGCAAGGGTGTGGACACGTTCGACATGTGCCAGGCGCCCGAGGATCCCAGGAAGCACGGCTACACGTGGGGTGAGCAGGAGCTCGACAAGTTCATCGGGGTGAGCCACGTGTACTACGCCCACCCCAACGACTCGGCGATCGTCGCGGACTTCAGGCACTACCAGGCGGGCAGGGCGGCGACGCATCCCTCTTCGAACAACTACACGC
>CALALQ010000435.1 GCA_937925595.1 uncultured Demequina sp.
TACGCCGGTGACGAGGTCGTCAACGCGGACGTCGCCGCAGTGCTCAGCAACTTCGTGACTGCCGTCGCCGCACACGTCGAGCGCTTCGCTCTCGAGACCGTTTCCGCCTAAACCGCGACAAACCGTACGCCCCGCAGCCTCCACCGCCATGGAGGGTGCGGGGCGTTGTCGTTTGCCACTCCCCAACGGCCTGTCAGGGCGCTATCTTCGTCGCTATGACGTCTGCTGAGGTCGACGCGTGGATGGCGCGATACGACAACCCCATGAAGGAAGTCGTTCAGCGCGTGCGCCAGATCATCCTGCAAAGCGATGAGCGCATCACAGAGACAGTGAAGTGGCAGACGCCGACCTTCGTCTACAAGGGCTACCTCGCGAGCTTCTACCCCAAGTCGCTGTCCGTCGCGACGCTCATGTTCCACTCGGGCCGCAGCATCCCGGGCCACTTCCCCCATGTCGAGGTGTCCGGGACCGAGTCCACGATGATGCGCATCGTGTCCATCGCGGAGGCCGAAGAGCGCAGGGACGAGCTTGAGCGCATCGTCAAGGCATGGATCGCACTGCGCGACGCCGCCGACGCTGGGGCCGGCTCGGAGGGCTAGGGCCGCTCCTCCGGCACCCACTCGCCGGTGCCCACATAGTTGACGCACTGCTCCCCCGCGAGTCGCGCCTGAATCTGCCGGTGCACCAGCTCGGTGTAGCGGCGATCGGTGAGCGGCGTCATCCCTCCCACGTGCGGCATGATGATGCAGCCCGGCGCATCCCACAGCGGGTGATCCTCCGGCAGCGGCTCGGGGTCGGTCACATCGAGCGCCGCGCGCAGTCGCCCAGAGTTCAGCTCCGCGAGGAGCGCGTCCGTGTCGACCACCGCGCCGCGGGCCACGTTGACGAGCAGGGCGCCATCGGGCATGGCCGCAAGGAACTCGGCATTGACCATGCCGCGAGTCTCATCCGTCAGCGGGGTCACGAGCACCACGATCTCCGCGAACGGCAGCAGCTCCGGAAGCTCTTCCACCGCATGCACCAAGGTGCCGTCGGGTGCCATGCGCGGGGTGCGGCCCACGCCGAGCACGCTCGCCTCGCACGCCTTCATGCGCTCGCCGATCGCACTGCCAATGGAGCCGTAGCCCACGATCAGCACGCGGCGATCCGCGAGCGACGGCGGGTACACACCTCCGCGCCAGTCGTGCGCCTTCTGCGCCTCGAGCAGTTCGGGGAACATGCGCTGACTGGCGAGCGCGAGCGTCAGCGCCATCTCCGCGGTGCGGGTGTCGTGAACGCCGCGCGCATTCGCGAGGTCCACTCCCTTGGGCACGATCGGCAAAGCGTGCTCGTAGCCGGCGGAGGGAATCTGGATCACCTTGAGGCGGGGCAGCTTCGCAATGCGCGCATAGACCTTGCGGCCTCCCGTCTTATGCGGGATGCAGACGATCTCGATGTTCTCTCGCTCGTCCTCCGGAGCGTCTCCCTGCGCGGGATCCCAGATGACAAGGCGAGCATCGGGGCCAACGTCACCAAGAGCGTCGGCCACTTCCTGGTCGGGAACGGAGACGGTGAGCATGCTGTCCAGTGTGACAGTCATGCGCGCGCGGGCACGGGATCTGCAAGGAGCGGCGCGAAGGCGAGTTCCGCGGCGCCAAGCGGCAGGATCGCGTCGCCAAGGCCGGCGCGCACGATGCGCACTCCGGCGTCGAGCGGCGACAGCGTCTCCTGGGCGACAATCTGCCGCACCGCTTCAGAATGCGAGCCGAACAGCTCCGCGAGGAAGCCACCGAACACCACGAGCTCGGGATTGAAGGCGGACACAAGGTTCGCGACGGCGCTGGCGAGCACTCGCGCCTGGCGCTCAACCTCTGCCGCCCTGTCGCCCCCGTCAAGCCCTGCGAGTCGCTGCAGGTTGACCTCGGTCTCGAGGCAGCCCACGCGACCGCAATCGCAATCGGCCGCGCCCCCGCGCACCACCATGTGACCGAACTCGCCGCCATACCCGCTCGTGCCCGTCATGAGTCGGCCGCCCACAAGTGCGGCGCCACCGATGCCTGATGTCGAACCATTGAGATAGAGCACATCGCGAGCGCCCTTGGCCGCACCAAAATGCACCTCCGCGAGCAGCGCGACATTCGCGTCGTTGCCCACGTGAACCGGCAGCCCCAGCTCTTGGCTCCAGGGCTCGGCGAGCGCCGCGTCCCGCCACCCAAGGTGCGGCGCGTTGGCGACCGTGCCGCCGTCGAAGTCCACCAGACCGGGCACCGCCACCCCGGCGCCTACCAGGCCCGACGCTTCCTCACCCACGAGCTCAGCGGCAAGTCGGGCGGCGGTCGCCACAGCGTCGGCCGGGCTGGGGACAGTGGTGAAGGTCTGGGAGGTCTCGGCGAGGACCTGGCCCCCGAGTCCCACGACGGCAACTCTGATCGCGTCGATATCGGGGTTGATCGCGAGCGCGCGCACCGCGCTCGCAGGGCGAATGATGGGGCTGGGCCGGCCCACCGAGCGCTCGCTGTCGGGGAGCGTCGATTCGACGAGTCCCGCCTCTTCGAGGGTGGCGACCATGGCTCCGATGGTCGAGCGATTGAGGCCGGTTTCGCGGGTGAGCTCAGCGCGGGAGATCTCGCGACCGTAGTGCACTGCGGACAGAACAGTGGACAGATTGTGGCGCCTGATCGACTCGTTGCGCGCGCCACCGGAACCGCGGACGGTCCACGGCTGCGAGGGCGCAACTGGGGCGTCGACCATGACTCTCCCATCTTTTGACAGCGTCTGAGCGATGAGTATATGTTGTGGGCAACAACATAAGCATTTTCTACTCAGGAGTGTTGCAATGGTGCTCACGCCCACCCCAGCGGACAAGTTCTCGTTCGGTCTGTGGACCCTTGGTTGGACTGCCCAGGACCCCTTCGGCAGCGCAACCCGTCCCCCGCTCGACAACCCCGCGGCAATCCGTAAGCTCGGCGAACTTGGGGTGTGGGCAATCACATTCCACGACGACGACGTCTTCCCGTTCGGAAGCTCCGACTCGGTCCGCCAGAAGCACATCGATGACCTCAAGGCCGCCTGCGACGACAGCGGCGTCATCGTCGAGATGGTCACGACCAATCTGTTCTCCCACCCCGTGTTCAAGGACGGTGGCCTCACCTCCAACGACCGCGAGGTGCGTCGCTTTGCTCTGCGCAAGGTGCTCCGCAACGTTGACCTTGCCGCCGAGCTGGGCGCCAAGACCTTCGTCATGTGGGGCGGCCGCGAGGGCGCCGAGTACGACAGCGCGAAGGACATCCACGCCGCCCTCGAGCGTCTGCGCGAGGCAGCGAACTTCCTTGGCGACTACGTCACCGAGAAGGGCTACGACATCAAGTTCGCGCTTGAGCCCAAGCCGAACGAGCCCCGTGGCGACATCCTGCTCCCCACGCTCGGCCACGCGATCGCGTTCATCGACTCGCTCGAGCGTCCCGAGCTCGTTGGCCTCAACCCCGAGGTTGGCCACGAGCAGATGGCTGGCCTGAACTTCACCGCCGGCATCGCGCAGGCGCTGTTCCACGGCAAGCTGTTCCACATCGACCTCAACGGTCAGCGCGGCATCAAGTACGACCAGGACCTCGTCT
>CALALQ010000436.1 GCA_937925595.1 uncultured Demequina sp.
CCTGCGGTCCGCTGGGGGCAAGAGCGGCGCGGCATGTGTTTGCGCGCCCTGACTGCAATGGCCGCGCCTAGTCATCACGACACGCTGCGTCGCTGATCGCCCGCAGAGGACCTGCCGCGTACATCGTCATTGGGGCGCGATCGTCGCGCTGGACAGATGTCGATCAGCTCTGGACGGATTGAGTGAATTCGAAGTCGAGCCGTGCGAGTCGCACCACATGACGTTCATTCAGATCAAGCCCCGCCGGGGCGTCGACGAATCGGTGCAACCCCCACCTGCGATTCAGTTACACCGCTCCCCATAGATGCGGCGGATGTCGCCACGGGACCCTGCGACACCGATGAGCGGCGGCGGCGTACGATCGGTTCGAGCTCGACTGAACAGAGCGCCACGTGTCGCAATGAATAGGTGACGGGGGGATCTTGCGACTCACGGTGGCAGTGGCCGCTGCTGGACCATTTCGTCGGATGTGAAGGTGAGCAGTACTCAGCCCCCGGTAAACGCCTCGCTGGCCAGGTCGAACCCTTCAGCTGCGCACGCTTCAGCGAGCGACGACAAACCACTGCTCCACGCCCCCGACCGGATCCCTGTCGGGAGAATCGCGCCCAACTTGACCGCGGGGGCTGCTGCGCGGAGCTCCTGGATGCTCTCGTGGACTGCACCAGTGCCTCGGGTGGGAATCCGGTCGAGGACGCGCGTAGCCACTCGATACCAGCCATCTCGCTCCTGAGCTTCCATGCGTCGCTCCGCCAACCCGGCATCGGCGTTGTCGATGACTGTCAGAACGTCGCCGAAGGCGTCACAGGTGTTGCCGTCCTGGGCTTGTGCCGACACCGTCGAGGATGGAGCGGGATCGGCTGGGGAGGGCTCAGACACGCATCCCGTAAGCGCTAAGCCGATTACACACGCTCCCGCAGTCGACCATTTCCCACTCGTTCGAACGTTCCGTGACATGGCCGCATACTAACCGGGACGAGACCGCGGTCTGAGAGCTCCGGGGTAGCAGTAGAGCGACGACAAGGGGCGCCGCGGGCGACAGGACACCCGCGCGTTTGGGCGAGTTTGCATTAGTGGGTGCCGGCGAAAGCCCGTCAGCACGTAGCGCGGTGGTGGCTACTCGGTGACGACAGTTCATGCAAATGAGTGAAAAGCGCGGGGAGTTCGGCGTACGTCACGGCCAGCTGAGTGGAGCGTCATGTCTGGGTCGACCTCTTGAAATCAGCGGCGTTCCGGAGCGGGTGTCTACATCCAGTGTGACGCCACGGACAGCTCTGACTGGGCCATAAGCACGTGTGGGGAGACGCAGCTCTTACTACGGTCGGGGCATCAGGCGGCCGCCCAGGCAGCGTCGAGTGAGGACCGAATAGTGACCAACACGATCTCTCGTCGAAGTGTGCTCTCAGCAGTTGGCGTTCTCGGAGGGCTGGCACTTGTGCCTGCAGCGGCTAGCAAAGCGATCGCGGCTTCTCCGCGGCGAACATCCGTGGACAGCGACGCACGCCCGTCCGTCTCTCCGGCAGAGTTCCAAGCGGAATACTCCGATGCGACTGTCCTGTTCCCCAACGAGCTGCCGTTCGGGTACTCGTTTCCAGGGGACGTCCCAGCATCCAGCGAACTGCCTATGCCCGACCGCTTCCGTGGTGACGGTGAGGCGCTCGCGTACGTGTGGTGGCTCGTTGCCGCTGAACACGCGTCCGTTGCTGCCTTCGACCGAGGCGATGTCGATGCGCAGGCGTACTGGCTGAACGTTGCGTCGCAGTTTCCCCTAACAGAGCCCAGAGTCCTGAACGTGATCGACCCTTCACATGAGTGGGAGAGCGCGGTGCTGCTGCCGGCACTCGAAGCCGCAGACCTTGAGCCGATGCGCACTCACATCAATCAGTCCTCCGTCGCCCCGTTCCTTCCCGCTCAGGCAAGCTCATGAGTCGATGCCACACCATTTCAAAGCAGTCGAGGCCGTGAACGCACACAAGCGCAGCACACTCGGGCTTTCGGCTCTCGTCCTCACTGCGTTACTGCTGGCGGGCTGTGCGCCGGCGCCGAGCTGGCCAACAGCGACACCACCGTCCGTTTCCGTGGATCACAACGAAACGCGCGGAGGCAAGATCGCGGAGGCGTGGGAGGAACTGCGAAGCCAACGCGACAGCAGCGATGAAGATACTTCACCGCACGAATCGCCCGCCGCGCCCGGTCCCACCCACCCGCGGTGCGAAGCCGTCGCGTGGGGGCGGTTCAATGTGGACCCCACCATTTACGGCTCGGTCGATGTCATGGTCGGCACCGCTGCCGATACCGGCGTAGCGCGCCACGCAACGGGAGAAGTGGAACGCGATGCTGCGGGGGAGCCGCGTGAGTACGTAGTTGCGGTCGGGGATCGCCTCGACGACATCGCGGCACGAGTCTGCATTCAGAGCTGGGACCTGGCAACCCTGAACGGTCTAGAGCGCGAAACGTCAGTCCTTCATCCCGGACAGCACTTGAGGCTACGTCCAGAGGACAAACGATGAGCGGCCTCACACACGGATGCATTCTCAGCGAGCGACACAACCCCGTGGTCGGCACGAATCTTCAGAGTGTGGCGGCCGTCGAGCGGGAGTACCTTGACGCAACAGCGAACTTTTCCTTCTTTCTCCCGCCGGGGTTCACCTTTGCGCCGCGGGCGCCCCTCGAAGATCATGAGCCGAATGCAATTTATGAGCCACGCTACGGCGTTTCACTTGCCCTGTCGCAATGGACCACGGCCGTAGAACAAGCGATCCTCACGGCGGGGGAGAGCGCGCGGACGGAGTACGCGCGGGACATGGCCCGTCAGTATCTGGAGGCAACCCGAACACGCTTCTTCTCCGAGATTGTCCTCGATCGGGATGACATCACTGGCGACTTCCTCCGTGCGGTTATCGAGCGCGGCGACTTCAGCGAACTACGCGACTGGCTCTCCGCTAGCGCCTAACGAAAGGCAACACCTCATGGTCAGTCTTGACTCGGGGTCACTCCCTCTGCACGTACTCGTCAACGACGGGCCCAACCCGATCCGGTACTACACCACGATTCACCGTATTCGGCAGGGGTCCCCCTCGATCAAGGCATGGGCGACAACAAATGCGCAGTTCATCACGCACCTTCGGTTCGGGCTCTGCACCAGCACCAGCACCACCCAGATCACCAACACGGTTCAGATACCCAAGGGCAACACGGGCTACTTCGGCTTCTCGCACTCGAACGGCACCCCGTACATCCCGCAAGGTCAGTATCGACTGCTGGGTCGCGCGGTTGGCACCGTGATCGTCAACGGCGAAGGCGCCTACGGGTATCGAGAGATCAGCTGGAAGGGCGATCTGAAGTACACCGCGTACTGAACACCGGGGTGGAGGGAGGATTGTCGATTTCAACGGGGATGAGTGTCGCGGTTGTCATCCGATTGAGTGGGTTGCCCTCGTCGATAGGTTTCGGGCCTCGGAGAGGCTCATGCCGCTGTTCGGTGGAGTGTTTTCGCATGACTTATCGGCCGGCGCGTATGCCGAAGCCGCACGTCGTCCGGGCGGGCGCCCTTCCCGCTGCTTGCGCGACGCTGGAGACGGGACACCCGATCCACTGGCGCTGACCTGCGTCGGGGCGGGGCGGTCACTTAGCGCTTGCATTGAGGCGCCCACCGTCATCCGTTGGGTGCACCCCAGCCAGCGACCGCTCCGCCACTGGGCCGTGAGCTCGCAAGAAGGCCCCATGGATTCGCTCGGCGGTCAGGCGAGTCTGGTGCGCCAAGCGATGTGGTCGGCGCGGAAAGCTACGCGGTAGCTGACCTCGCCGCCGCCAACACGGCGGAGCTCCGCGGCGCCGTACTTGCGTCCGAGGGCCTCGAGGAGGCGAAACGTGCCTGGCAGGCTCTCGACGGCGGCGAGGAGCGGGGGCCACTCGCGTTTGGGCGCGGACCTCGTCGAGGCGAGCAAGTGGGAACCTATTCGGCGGCGGTGCGGCGAAGGATCGGGAGCGATATCTCGGATGGCGTTGGGCCGCTCACGCGCGGAGCCCCGTGGAGGTGCTGGTCGAGCGGTTGCCACCCCGAGCTCCACACGATGTCGTCCGTGCCTCGCCGAGCGTAGAGCTCTAGGTAGAGGTTCTCGGCGCGACGAAATACCTGGAGACGGTCCTCGTAGCGTTTCCTGTCGCGGCGCCACTCGTTGAACGTGACGACGACCTCGATGGCGTCGCGTCGCACGGTGCTGGCCAGCTTGGCGCGTATACGGACGGTGACGAGAGCGCGTGCCTCGACTTGCTCGCCGGGGCGATAATCGATGTAGAACTCATCAGCGTCGGGTGGAATGGCGACGCAACGCGGGAGCTCTTCCGTGCCGAAAGGACCGATGTCCGTTTCGGCGGGCACTTCTCGAAAGATGAGGGCGGCTCTGATGCGTGCGGTGATCGTCTCTTGGTAGCCGACGGTGCCGCTGGGGAGACAATCGAGGCATAAGAGGCCGATGCACCCGTCGAGGAGTCCCTCGGTGGAGGCGCCGCAAAGCAGGCACACATGGCCAGGGCTCGACACATAGTCCTCGGGCATGCCGCGAGCGTAGCGCGGCGGAACTTGCCTAGTGGACGCGTCCCGGCGGGCACTCGACGAGCGGGCCAGTGGGCGAAGTTGGCACGAGCGCGTCAAGTGGAATGAGGCGTAGCGCAGCGCTGGCGGCAACAGAGATCGGCAGCTTCAGCATCCACCCAGAAGACGACTCGCGGCACGCGGTCCGCATCCGGCGCGAGTAGGTGCGAGAGAACAACGCCCTAGCAATGCTGGCACGTGCTGGAGTGGCCTGCAGAGGATTAGTGCGTCCGCGCCAGAGGATTCGACCGCGCATGGAGGTAACCGTGACCACCGGAAACTCAAGGCAAAACCAAGAACCGATATCATTCCACGATTGAAGCCTCCGCGATGCGGGGGCTTCTTTTGTCGGCGCCTCTGTCACA
>CALALQ010000437.1 GCA_937925595.1 uncultured Demequina sp.
CGTAGCCACAATGTGGACAAGGCTGGGTTGCCATTTGCCACGTTCACCAGTACGGATCGTCTGTCCAAAATGATCGCAGTACGGGTGTTCGGATCTCGTCAATGCCCGCGACGAGAGGCTCGTTCTTTGGCCGCTGCCTTCTGGGCGTGTCTTCGTCGCGGTATGCCTCGATCTTCCGCACGAAGGTGGCGAGCCGATCACGCGGCACGAAGATCGTCGCAAAGCGGTGGCCGTCCTCATCTCGGACGTTGCGCAACTCGATACCCAGCCCGCGGCGCAGGCTCTCGAGGCGTTCGATCTCCAGACCTCGAGTCTGGCCAACGACCTCCAGCGCAATGTTGTCGATGACGTGTGCGGCCTGCGCCGCCTGCGCCTCAAGCTCCTCGCGGGCGGTATTGATTTGCCCGAGCAGCCGGTTGGCGTGACCCACGCGATCATCGCGGGGCGGCGTTCGGAACGAGCCACCCCCACGGTTCGTGGATGTGTAGTCGCGCGGCTCCGCGTCGTCCGGGATGATCAGGTGCCTGTGCGGAGGCATCCGGTCGCAGCCTCCTTATTCCTGCGGTCGTCCAATCCGCTGACGTTGGCGGAGCGCTGCGAGCACGTCCTCGGAGCGAATAGATCCTCTGTCGTCGAGAATGGCCTCTTTCGCGGCATCCTCGCACGCCTTAGTGATGTCCGCATGCGAGAGACCTTGGCATGCCTGCTCTATCCGCGTCCAACTCAACCGGTCAATCGTGAACGGCGCAAGGCGATTCTCGATCAATCGGCGTGCCATTTGTTTCGACGGCATCTCGTACCGCAGCACATCGTCGAAGCGCCGGAAAAGGGCGGCATCGAGCGACGCCTCCAGATTGCTGGCGGCGACAATGAGACTCATCGAATCGTCCTGTTCGAGGAAGACCAAGAAGGAGTTGAGGACACGGCGAATCTCACCCACATCCTGACCGGAATGCCGCTGCGTACCGATGGCGTCGAACTCGTCGAACAGGTACACGCCGCGGTTCCGTTTCATCGTGTCGAAGATGAGACGAAGCTTCGCCGCCGTTTCGCCCATGAACTTTGTGATCAGGGTGTGGAACTGGACCGTCAGCAGTGGCAGGTGCAGCTCGCTAGCAAGCGCCGCAGCCGTCATCGATTTCCCACACCCAGGTGGGCCGAGCAGAAGCAGCTTCCGTCGCGGCGACAGACCATGCCCAGCAAGCGCGTCGGACTGGCGGTACTCGCGGAGCACCCGCTTGAGCCGCTGGGCCAGTTCATCGGTGAGCACCATGTCCTCGAGCGCGGCCTTGGGGAATGTGGCCGACACCAGCCCCGCAAGTTCGCCGGTGGGCTGGACGATCGGGACCGCCTGCGGAGCCTCCGACGGTCGATCCGCTGCACGCTTGGCATCATCGACCAGCTTCCTCAGATCCTCGGCGAGGCGGTCCTTGCCGGTCCTGGCGGCGTGGGCCGCGATCTGCGAGGCCACGGATAGGAAGCGACCACGATCGCCGTGGGCGTAGCTCTCCAGAAGGGCCTTGAGTTGCTGGGCTGTAGCCATGATGGGGTCTGTTCAGCTAAGGCGACCTGCAGGTGATGGTATCGGTTTGTGACCCCTAGCGCCCCACACCGGGAGGCAGGGAGACAGACTGTCTACCCGGAGGCGTCGTTTGCTTGGAGCCTCGTCATTGAATCGGCGGAGGAGATGGGGCGGTATCGCCCGCTACTGGATACCTACGCGATGCGTTCTTGAAACCGCGCGCAGAGGCCCCGATCGCAACCCTGCTGTTAAACTCAGGCCACCCGTCAACCAGAGAGCGCGAGAGTCCGAGAGGGTTGCCGCCGGTGGGGCGAGAGCAACCGTGGGGGTTGCCGTCGGACCCCGAGATTCGGCTTCAAGATCGAGAGCGCGGCGGGTGGGGCGGGAAGCGCCGAAACCCCCGCCACGGCGGGACTTTCCGCGACCTGAGCCGAGGGCGTCCGCCGGAGCCGACCCGTAAACCAAAACGCCCCCGCGTTTCCGCGAGGGCGTCGAAAACTCCCCGATCGTAACGGGTTCAAACCGTCGAATCCATGCCGCCAGACGGGATATTGGCGGCCATTCTCTGGTTAACAGACGAGAAAACGCCCAAACAGGGGCCTGATCTGAATAGTGCCGGTGTCCGTGCCGGGATCATGCCCCTGCATCAGGATGCTCGACGAGCGACAGGTTCACGGCGCTCAGGAGTTGATCAGAGAACAGCTCGACGAGTTGCAGATGGTGCAGTTCAACCTTGAGCGGCCTTCCCTCCTCAAAATCGAAGGCGAGGCCATGCGGCTGCTTGCAGAAAGCCGCGAGTTCCTGCGGGATGGTCTTTGCGCCGTGAACCAGGAGATGTCGGACGAGGGCGATGCCGCCGAGTGATTCCGCCCACGTCTCGGGCGTGCTCTTCGTGTAATGCGAGGGCTTCTTCAAGCCGGTGGTGTTGAATAGTGCGAGGAAGACCCGTTCCAGTCCATCGTACAGCTTCTTCCGCTGCCACTGGTCCAGCCGTTCAGCGAGGGCAGCATCCCATGCCTCGCGCTTCGTCGCGTCCGCGATGGCCTCACGACGCAGACGCCGAAGCTCTCGAAACTCCGCCCCTTGCAGCAGGTCGTCGGGATGATGCGTCAGGTATGTGCGATAGATGTCAAAGACGAACTCCTCAAAACAGCTATAGAGCTCAATGAAGCCCCACGCACACATCTTCGGCGCGGTGTCCAGGTGCGCCTTGGCCGCTTTGTCACCGGGCCATTGAGCGAGCACGGTGCGGGAGACGCGCCCGGTCTTATCGGCCTGGAGTCCCCTGATAGTGAAGGCCTTGCCGAGCTTCTGCCATTCCGCGCTTCCGTACCGCTCCGCTGCGACGTGGAGTCCGTTGATCGCCAGCGCCCACTGGAAGTAGGTGCTCCGAAATAGCGCCCGCCAGTCCCCAATCCTCAACGTGAGGTCCTCGATCCACTTCCCCTTCTCCGTGGTCGCCTTGCTCACAATGTTCTGAAAGGACATCCCGAGACTGGGGTCGATCCCGGTGACCGGGATGATGACGTGACCCACCAAATCAACCGTGCCCCGTGTATCGCTCACGCCACCACCTGCTCGCCCGCGAGAATCCGTTCGATCCACGCGGGGTCCCAGATCTGGTCCGCGATCCGTCGATACAGCTTCTGCCGCTCTTCCAGATCGGCCTTCTTGAACTCCGCGTGCGCGCGGAACGGAAGCTGCCGCTCCTGAATGCAGCGTCGGAACCCCGGGTGGTTCTCGTAGGCCTTCGTGTGGAGGGACTTCGCGAGCACGTTCTGACCGAAGTAGTGCTCGACTTTCTCGCCGTAGGTATCATCCTTGTAACTCGCATTGAACGTCTTCGGCAGGAGCAACAGGCCGCCGAGGCGGTTCCGCCACTCCTGGAAGTCTTCGTTCGCCTGTAGGCCGAGCGTCTCCTTCGCCGGTTCGAGCCTGTTGGCCCAGATGTGCTCGATCTCGAAGGCCTTCTTGCCGCGAAGCGTCATCATCTCGTGGTAGCGAGGCTGGCCACCGGAGCCGAGTTCAACGTAGTCGATCATGCGGGCCAGAATGCGCTTGATCGGCCGGTGACTCCACTGGTTCATCCCGAACGTGTCGAACCCCGCCAGGCTGCCCCGCTCCTCCTTCAACTGATCGGCGAGGAGCTGCGTGAGCTTCGCCGCGAGCGCCGGCGCGCCCAGGCCGCGTGTGTCCCGCACGACGGTGAAGACGTTGTACTGGAGGATGTTGTAGTCGCTGTCGCGATAGTTGCAGAGCCGGCGTGTCAGGAAGATGTCGGCGTACTTGGCGACGAGCCGCAGCTTCAGCCGGATAATGTCGTCCGAGTCGCTGGGCACCAGCGGCGCGAGCAGCAGCGTCGGCTGGTGCGTGAAGCGGTGGCTGGCGTTGTGGTAGATGTTCTCCAGGCCCTGCACCGGCGCGAGCTCGGCCTTTCGGATCACGAGGAACCACTTTGCATAGAAGGCCATCTGCGACAGGATGAAGTCGCGGTAGGCCGCGGACTTGGGCATCCCGTTCACCAGCAGCCCGAGCTTCTCCGCTTCGTCACGCACCCAGCGGTGAAACTCGGTGCCGATGCGGTCCCATGCCTCGGGCTTCGCGTTCTTCTTTCGCTCGCGGATGCTGTCGGCGTAGCAGCCGCGGAGCCATGCCTTGAAGAAGTCCGCGTCGGGCTCCTGGTCGTCGGGGTCCACCGCCCGGAGCTTGGCCATGATGGCCTTCCATTCCGCGCTCGCCTGCGTCCGCGCGGAGTCGTCGGCGATGTTGGCGAGCAGGTAGCCCTTGAGCATGTCGGTCGGGGACAGCGACAGCCCCCGGTCGTTCATGGTCTCAAAGATGGTGTACGCCACGTCGTCGGAGTACGCGGTGATCTCCACGAGGTGGACGTTCTCGGTGAGCCAGTCCACGAAGTACGGCAGGGCGTGATCGTCGATCTCTTTGCTGGGGAACAGCTCGTCAATCTCGTTGTACCGAGCGGCGATGTTCCGGGACGACTCCGGCAGCTCGTCCTCGTCGATCTCGGCACCGTCGAAGAGCTTCTGCATGGCCCCGAGGCGCTCCGGCACGTCGAGGTTGAACGAGTGCTTGCCGTACTTGGAGGAGTAGATCATCTCAGCGACGCTGCTGGCCTGGCCAGCCGCCTTCTGCCGCTTCATCAGGAACAGGAGCAGGAGCGTCAGCGTGGTCAGCCGCTGCTGACCGTCGATGATGTAGTCGCGCCCGTCCTTCTGGCTGATGATGATCGAGCCGAGGAAATAGCGGTCGTAGCCGGCGACGGCCTCCCGCTCGTGGGCGGGGTCGTAGTTCCGCAGAAAGATTTCGGATAGATCGCTGATCAGCTCCTCGAGCTGCTTCGTCTGCCACTTGTACTCGCGCTGGTAGTAGTCGATGTAGAACTTCCGGCCCGAGAGGATCTCGCGGATCGTCTTGCCCTTGCCGTCGATGTTCTTCCGCTGATTCTGCTCGGCTCCGCTCATGCCCGGGGCTCCTGCTTATCCAACCTCAATCCACGCGAGCAGGTCAGCCGAGTGCCCCCCGGTTGGGCCTGCCAATCCGCGATGCCCGAGCTCCCGCTGCAGCGCTGGCTCGATGGCGCTCTCGAAGAGCCTTCGGCGATCGTCGGGCTCCAGCCGCGAGGGCGATGCGCTTCCAGCGAACGCCTCCGCGTACCGCTTCTCCAGTGCCGGCACCCGTTGACCGGCCGAGTCGACGGCGATCGGGATGACATGGGTCGTTGACTCGGCCGCCCTACCGAAGGACTCCACGGACCACACCGTCAGGACGCCTCGCGGAGTTCCAGGTGTCCCGTTCACCGAAACGCCGAGCTGCTCAGGTGGCAGCGTCTTCCATCTCCGCAGCATTCCCGACATGAGCGGGTGGTCCAGACCCATCAGTTGCAGCCGTTCATCCGCCTGCGCGGCATCGCGGTCGAGCGTGAACACCGCCCCGTCATGGCCGGTCGCGGACTCGATCCGGAAGCACCCGTTGTTGGACGGCACCAGCATGCCACCATCGGCCAGCAGCGACGTCCGCAGGAAAGCCTCAATCCGGGCCTTCCCGGCATCAATGTCCGCGAACGGGCGGTAGTCGTCGAGGCTGAACCGATCGAGATCCTGGAACAGCTCGAACACGACCTTCCTCGCCTCGTTCGCGTTCGAGATCGCCGCCTCAAGCTCCTGACGGGTCCGCTTCAACTCCGGGTCGTTAAGGGCGTCGCGGTACAACTGGTCGTAGCTGAGGCGATCCGACAGCTGGCCCAGGATCTGCGCCTTCAGGTCCTCTGTCACGTTGCCATGCTCATCGACCTTCCCCAGCGCCCGTGCGATTTCCATAAGCTTGTCGGTCAGGAGCAGGAAGATCGATCCCTCGATGGTGTCCGACAGGACGAGGTTGTAGACCTGCGCCGTGTCCTTCTGCCCGTAGCGGTGAATGCGCCCGATCCGCTGCTCCACGTCCATCGGGTTCCACGGCAGGTCGAAGTTGAAGAGCACGCGTGAGAACTGGAGATTGATTCCCTCCCTGCCCGCGGCCGTGCAGACCAGGACGCGGGGGCCGTCCGGCCGCCGGAACCGCCTCTCGGCAGCCAGCTTGGCACCGTGATCCCCGCCGCGCAGCACGACGACGCCCTGGCCGGGGTAGGCGGCTTCGATCTCCTTCGACAGCAGGTCAACCGTCGCCAGGTACGTGGCGAAGATCACGACTTTCTCGTCGGGGTTCTGCTCCCAAAGAGCACCGAGCCCACGGAGCAGTTTCTCCACCTTCGTCTCCCGACCGTTCGGGGCGGCCGAGAGCACCTCATTGATTCGCATTCGCTCCTCCGGCAGCGAGAGCGAGACGGACATCGCGGCGAGCTCTTCGCCCTCAGCCGTCGTTGCCTCGCCGCTCTCCGACGAAGCGGCCAATGCGAGCTGGTCCTCGTCAAGCTTGCGGATCAGGCGGAGCTTGAGATCGGCGAGAATGCGGTCCACCTCCCCCCGTCCGGCGGCGTCGTCGGGGTGACCCGTCTCCCGATGGATGAGGCGGCGTGCTTCGTCGAGCAGCCTGCGGTGCCCGTCGATGTCGAGGGCCTGGTCCTTCAGGATGGCCTCGTGGATCGTCAGCATGAGCTGGCGCCGGCGGAGGGTGCTCTGGACCGCCGCGAAGCTGGACGCCGCGATCTTCTGGAAGATCGTCATGACGAAGCCGAGGGCACGCCCCTGGTTGCCTTGCTTCCTGGCCAGATCGAAGCCGTCCTGCAGATACTCCCGGAGCTTCGTGTAGAAGTCACGCTCGCCCTCGGACATTGTAAATGATTCGGCATGCACCCACCGCCGAGCGAAGAGCGGCGAGCCGTCGGGCGTACATGCGTCGGCCTTTGTCCGTCGGAACACCACGCTGTTGAGCCGGTGCCGCTCCTCGACCATTTCCTCGGCGTCGGCGAACAGCGTCGGATTGAGCAACTGGATGAGCATCCAGAACCGGAAGTGATCGCCCTGGTGGGGCGTCGCCGACAGGAGCAGCAGGTCGCGGGCGTGGTCCCGCATCGCTTCGGCGAGCTTGTAGTTGTCCGTCTTCTTGACCTTTCCGCCGGTCTTGTACGCGGAAAGGTGGTGGGCCTCGTCGAAGACGACGAGGTCCCATTTCGGGGCATCGAGCAGCCGGCGCACGCGGGCTCGGCGCTTCAGGGTGTCCACACTCGCGATGAGGCGGTCGTGCTTGGCGAAGGCGTTCGATTTCCGATCGGTCACATCGCCGGAGCTGCCGAACACCTCGAAGTTCAGGTTGAAGACCTCGTTCAACTCTCGGTGCCAGTTGTTGACCAGGCCCGCGGGCACGATCATCAGCGCCCGGTTGAGTTCGCCGCGGCTGGCCAGTTCCCGGAGCACGAGGGCCGTTTCGATCGTCTTGCCGAGGCCCACCTCGTCGGCGATCAGGAACCGTCGCGGGGCCGCTGTGGCGATCCGGTGCGTGAGGACGACCTGGTGGGGGAGCAGGTCGATCCGCGCCGCGGTCAAGGCCGCGGCGTTCTCCATCAGGGGAAGTGCATGCGACTCCACATGGAGCCACGCGCGCCGCAGCCGGTCATCGCCGCCGGCGACGCTCTCCAGAATGCGGTCCACGCGGCTCCGGGCGGGAGCGACCGCGGCCGCGCTCACGCGACGCTCCCCGGAGGGGAAGAAGACGCGGAGATAGCCGTCGGTCCCGATGCCGACGACCACGCCCTCGCCGAAGTCGGCGTGGGCCACGCGTTCGCCGGGGTTGAACAACACCTGCGGCACGATCAACTGATCCTCGGGTGATACAGCCCCACCCAGTGCTTGCCGTCGTAGTCGGCGGCATGGTCGTCGGTGTTCATGATGCGCTCGATCTCGTTCTCGGCGCCCGACCAGAGCAGGCGTCCGATGTGGAGGCCGTTCTCCCCGGAGTTGCGGTGCTTGTAGTGGTACTCCTCGCTCGCGCCGCGCATCGAGATCCGGCTGCGGCCGGACGGGAGCCACAAGATGAGCCCGGCCCCGCCCTCGTAGTGCGTCTGGAACGACATGATGGCCCGCCGCAGGTCCTCGACCAGCCAGCGTTCGGCGTCGGGGCCGCCCAGCACATCGAGGCAGCCCTCGACGCCGGCGACGACGATCGCATCGCCCCCGGCGGCGGGGAGATCGTCCGGCCAGTGATCCACCATGCTGAACATTTGGCGGATCGATACGACCTCGGCGGGGTCCACGATCTCCGCGAGCGTCTCGGCGTCCCAGAGCAACGAGAACCCCCGGCGCGACCACCCGTGGTTGAACCGCGTGCGGACCATCAGGCCTCCTCTCCGAGATCGTCGAAGAGCGTCAGCTCCTTCGCCTTGGGCTGGTTCTTGGCCTCCCAGCCCTTGTAGAGCTGCGAGGCGATCGTCGCGGCGTTGCGCGTCGGCGAATCCGCCCCGTGCGTCTTGAACCACGCCAGGATCGCGCCCAGCGCCGGGTGCGGCCGGAAGTTCGGGTTGTTCAGCGTTTCGCTGGCGTTGATCCCGCTGTTCTCGAAGCACGCCCCGATGAGGTACATGGCCTGGTCGTAGTCGCTGGTCATGCCCTTCCGCAGCCTGCCCACCCATTGCCGGGCCAGGTCGAGGGGCGGGACGAGGTGGAAGACCTTCTTCTTCTCGGTGACCCAGCCCCGGTTCTCGAAGTCGGACGGGGCGCTGCCGGTGCCGCGGAGGAACTTCTGGATCTGGTCGCGGGGCAGTTCGGCCTTGCCGTCGAACAGCCGCAGGAGCATCCGCGTGAACGGCTCGGCGTTGTGCGGCGGCGGCTCCTTGATGCCCCCGGCCTCCTCGTCCAGGAGCTGGTTGATGCCCAGGAGCGCTTCGAGGACCGTCATCGGCGTGTCCGGGTCCTTATAGACTTTGCCGTAGTGCCTAGAGAAGTACTCCAGCGCCTTGCCGCGCCGGATCACCTGGAGGTCGGCCTCCGGTAGCCCGTCCTCCTGGTGGTGCTCCAGCAGGTCCTGGATGTCTCGGACATCCTGGAGCACCTGACGCCGCAGCTTGGCCCAGGAAATCGGCTTCGGCTCCTCGTGTCGCTTCCGGCAGACGTGGATGATGTCGTACTCTATCTTCTGTGATCCGAACTGAGCGTTGTCACCTTTGGACTCGTCACCTCGAATCGGATACGTGGCTGCAAGGTTAAACCCTGCGTCGAACAATGACTCAAGGACTGACACCCACGCCTTGTCCTCATTGTGGTGGAACGTGAAGGCCAAAGTGCCTCCGTGCTTCAAAATGCGGCCCGCTTCTCGCCAACACTCCGTCAGCAGTCGTTGGTAAAAAGCATCTGCCGGCGTTCGACCGTCGTCAGCTGCCGACCCCGGGTGACGCGCCGTGTTCGCAACCGCCTCAAGAGCCTTGGGCGTGTGCTCTGGGCCAAAATGCTCCGGATACGTGTCTTTCAGGACAAGCCGTAGCCAGACATAGAAGAAGTCCGCAAGCTCCGCATATTGGAGAATCCCACCAAAGGGCGGATCGGTTATCACCGCATCAAACGAGCCGCCCGGGATGGTCTCAAGCTGGGTCGACGTCCCACAGGTCAACTGTTCCGACGCCGACAAACACGCCAGCGATTCCTGATGGGTGAGGGGGTCGCCACAGTAAACTTTCTCACTTTTTCCGGAAATAGCGTGAGCCAATACGGGGTGGACGGAGGCAATGCGCTGCTTAGGCACACTCTCGTAAGGGGATGCCGCCCACTCAAGGGCTGCCATGAGGTTGTCGTACTGTGTGCGCCAGTTCCCTCTTCCCAGTTCTGAGAACACACCGTTCTCGACGAAAGTGTTCTTAGGATTGTAGTTGTTGTTGCTCATAAAAGGCACGAGCTTGTCGTACCCGATGTCCCAGAAGCAGAAGACATTCTGATTGCGGAGGTACTGTTGAAACGAGCCGAGCACCAGCTCCGTCGCACTCTGGCTCCGTTCAGAACGCGGGGTCGCAATCGCCTTGAGGAGTAGCGCCAGCACGAGCTTCTGTCTCGGGTTGAACAGATCGGACCACTTGTTGAAGCCGTGCTTCGGAAGCGGGTCTTTGACATGCGTCCGATCGCCGTACGGAATGTCCGCATTCGGCCAAAACCCGCACAGGTCAACATCCGCTCGCTCGTTCCACTCCACGCAAGCCGCATCGTACGCGCCGGTCGTTCGACAAACGTCAAAAAAGCGACCTCCATAGGGCGCGTCTGCGGCATCGCACGTCGGGCAATACCCTTGAATCGCATACGCGGCGACCGGCGCGTTTCCCCCAGAGTGCTGCAACGCTTTCAGGATGAAGTGAGAAGCGCCGCAGGTGTCCGCCTGGCATGTGAATCGACTGTTGCCGGGTACAGTGCCGCCGTTGTCGCCGGTCCTAACTCTGGTCCCGTCGGCGAGCGTGATCTCATCCGGCAGCTTGCCGCGAACCTCGACCAGATTGCAGGTAGCCGCGCGTGCCCGGTTCCACCGTAGCGTGGCGTCCAGAGGGTCGTTAAGGCTGCCGCCGTAGGGTCGGCCCTGCTCGTCCTTCGATGGCTCGCCCTTCAGCCAGTCGGTGTGGACGAGCAGCGACAACTCGATTGTTTTTTTCCCCGGCTTGGCGAGCTTTCCGAGCCGCTCCTCCTTTCCGCAATGCGGGCAGGTGACCGCCTCGGGGTTGCCCGCCATGTTGAGCGCGGCAACGGCGTAGGGATGCTCCGTGTCCGCGACCACAAGCTCGACGCCCGGGGCCATGCGGGCGTCGCGTTCCTCGATTTCGTACTTCTCGCCGCAGTGCTTGCAGGTGCGCTTCCACGCCTTGATCGAGATCGACTTCACCGCCATCACGGGGCTGGACATGATCGGCGTGCGGTGGCCGCACCCGGTCACGGGGCACGGCCCGTGCTTGGCCCAGAAGGTGTAGATGACCTCGGGGCCTTCGTAGCGGTAGTCCTTCCGCTGCTCCGGCGAGAGCGTGAGCGGGTCGAAGTTCTTGCCCATAACGCGGCCGGTGCTGACCTGCGTCCATTTGCCCTTGTGCCCGCGCGGGCAGTCGCAGGCGTAGAAGGGCATGATCTGCGGCTTGACCTCGGCCTCGATGTCGGCGAGCAGGGCCTCGACCTCGGCCTTGTCCACCCGGGCCAGCTCGTTCTTCACGACGAACCAGGCGACGGGGTTCAGGTCGTTGCCGTACATCTGCATGCCGAGGCGCGAGCCCTCGACCACGGTCGTGCCGCCGCCCATGAAGATGTCGGCGACCTTGAGGTGCTTGAACGTGCCCTTCTTCTGGTGGTTGCCGTAGTAGACATCCCACACGAGCTTGGCGGCCTCGGCCGGGTCGTCCGGGGCCTTGATCGCGGCCGCGAGCAGCATCGAGCGGAAGACGCTGCTCCGCCGGCGCGCCCACCACTTCGACATCTGATAGATCGGCTTCCCGGCGTTGCCCTCGATGGCCGCGATCTGGTTGATCGGGATGATCGGGAAGTCCACCTCCAGGCAGGTGAGCGGGCGGTTGGGGTCGGAGAAGTCCACCGTCTCCAGGTCCCAGGCCTTCCCGGCGTTCACCGCCTTGGCGACCTCGCGCGCGACCCATTCGGGCTTGGTGAGACCCTCGTCCTTCCACGGCTGGGCCTTCGCCTTCGATTTGGAGTCCAACTGGGTCATGCGGTCCTCGTCTGGCCTTTGGAGAGTTCGATGAATGGAACCGCGACCTCAAGGACCGACAGTCCACCGTGGGTGAGCGTGGGATAGCCGCCGGCGCTCTTCCATTTGCGGCGGCCGTTGACGAACAGGTGAGGGCCGTGCCGCGTGTCGAGGTGCAGGTCGATCGGCGGCACCCACGCGGCGGGCTGGCTACCGGCATCGGTGCAGCGACCGCTCTTGTAGGTGCGCTTGAGATAGTCGGCGTGGTCCGCGCCGGCGTCGGGGAAGAGTTCGCTCGCGGCGTAGCCGTGGTCCGAGGTGATCAGGAGGCGGCGGCCTTCGGCGAGGCGATCGACGAGCGTCCAGAAGGCGTCGCCCCCGAGGTACTCGGCGGCCTTGGCGATCAGCGGGCGCAGGCCCTCGCCGGCGTCCGCGAAGTCGTGGACATCCTTGTCCGGCCAGTGGTGCCAGAAGACCCAGTCCGCCTCGGAGCCGATGAAGCGGGCGCAGTCCTCCCACGCGATGTCGGTGCACTCGGTGCGAGCGCCCGGCAGGCGATGGCCGGAGCCGGCGGCGCTTGCGCCCAGCGATGACCGCTGCCCGAAGCCCAGAGCTTTGGCGAACGGCGTCGTGTCCGGCGGCAGTTCGGCCCCGGTGGCGCGGGCGTCGTGGATTGTGAAGCCTCGTGCAGCGGCACCGGCGAGCAGCCAGGGCGCCTCGCGCAGCGAGAGCGCATCGAGGATGAGCACGGCCCGCCCGCTGCTCCGGGGCGACCACCAGTTGGCGATCGCGTCGGTGGTGAGCGGGACGGAGGCCTCGTAGTGCTGCCAGAGGTCCCATCCCGCGGTGGCGAGGAACAGGTCAAGGTCGCCCACCTCGCGGTCGCGCCGGGGCACCTCGGATTCCGGTTTCGCATTGCCAAAAGGGGCCGAGCAAACCTCCCAGGCGTGGGAAAGGATGGAGGCCCACGCCGGGCCGGGCGAATCGGCCTGAAGGTGCCGGAGCTGGTCGCAGGTCAGCGTCATTCCGCCTGCTCCTTCTCCAGCCCCAGCTCATACGTCATGCCGTCGGGGAGCTTCTTGATCAACTCCTGGAGCTGCGCCCCGGTCAGCTTGTCCACTTTCAGGGCGAGGGCGTGCAGTTGCGTGCCCGCTTTGATGCCCTGGTTCTCGATCCGGCCGAGCAGGTTCAGCGCCGAGGTCGCGGGGATGTTGACCTGGACCCGCACGGCCGTGCCGCCGCCGAAAATCCCGCCGCCCGTCTGACCGCCGCCGCCGGTGCCGTTCCCGCCTGTGGTCGTGCCGCCAGAAGGGCCGCCGCCATTGCTTGTCGTGGTGCCGCCCGTCCCGCCCGATCCCGGATCACCGCCGGGGCCGCCCGCGCCTCCGGTGCCCCCGGTGCTCCCGGTGCCTGCCACGCCTCCGGTGCCGGGAACGTTCTGCGGCAGGAGGACGAGGGTCTCATCGAGGTGCTTCCCGCTCCCGAGCTTGCCGCGCATCCGCCGCCACGCCGTCTCCTCGGCCTCCCCGTGGTGGGTCTGGAGGTACTCCATGCCCCGGAGATTGATGGCGATCAGGCCCTTGGCGCACAGGCGGATGATCCGCTCCTTGACGAGCGTCTCGCCCAGCCACGGGATGCAGTCCTGGCCGCCCGGGCGGGGCTCCTTAAGTTCCTTGAGCAGCTTCCCGATCGGCTCGCTGCTGGACGCCGCGGCGAGGATGAAGCTCTCGAAGTCCTCGGGGATGAACAGATTCTCGTTGATCAGCTTGTCGATCGCCTCCGGGATCGCCGTCCCCTGCGACCGGTGAGACTCGATGTGGAACCGGCAGTTCTCGGGCTGCTGGAAGTTCCAGTTGGCGATGACCGCGAAGCGATCGAAGCGGGACTTCAGGATCTCGCGGAGTTCCTTTTGGTACTTCGTCTGCAGGCGGCCGTACTCGGGGTTCTGCGCCTTCCACTGCTCCGCGAGGAAGACGCAGCGGGCCAGGACGATCAGGTCCCGGTCTGTAAACAGATTGGTGCTGCCATCCTGCGGGATCAGGAACCGCACCGCGTTGCGGTTCTTCTGCAGGTTGTCGCGGAGCCACCGGCCGAGGGCTGCTTCGGCCTTCGGTGGCGACTCCGGCAGGACGAGGACGGGGATGCGGTCGTCCCACTGGCTCGGCTGATCGGCCTCTTCAACACCCTCCCACGGGTCGCGGCTCCACGCCTGGGACAGCACGACCACGCGGAAGCGGGTCGCTGTGTCGGCTCCACCGCCGATGACGTAGCGCACCTCTCGGGCGAGGTGCGCCAGGTCCTGGCCCTCCAAGAAGAGCTTGTCATTGCGGGCGCTGGCGATCAGCTTCGCCTGGGGGTTTTCCTCTTCCCTGAAGATGTACCGATTCCCATCCTCGTGGATGTTGAAGCTGTTCTCGACGATGGTTGACAGCTCGACCTGGAACGCGTTGTCGTCGACCGGCTTCTCGCGCGTGACGTCCACGTGAAGGGTCGCCTGGTCGGCCCCGGCTTGGTTGATGTCCGCGAGGGACCGCAGCCAGAGAGCGCCGATGACACCCTCCAGGTGAGGGAGCTTCTTGCTCGTATCCGGCACGGCGGCGCGTACGGCCTCGAGGTTGCGGAGCGCCTTCTCGCGCAGCTTGGCGTGGTGCTGGTTGGCGACCGAGTCGAGCAGCGCCGCGATCCCGCTCTTCTCATCGTCGAGCCGGAAGTCTGCGGCCGTGATGACCGCGGCGTCGTCGCCGGACTGCTTAAAGAGGTCTGCGAGCACCCGGATCAGGTCTCGAGTGCCCTGCGCGCTCGTCGCGATCAGCACCTGATCCTCGAGGAGCTGCATCAGGTGGGTAGCGAAAGGCCACGTGTCGAGAAAGTCGCCGCGGAGCCGGCCCTGCTCGGCGGGGGGAGTGCTCTTCAGCCTGAAGTACTCCTCGATGTGCGGGGTGAGCAGCGACTCGATCGCGGACCGCGAGACCTGAAGGCGGTTCTCGAAGAGCCGATGGAGCAGGAGCCTGGACCGGTCCTGCTTGGCGGATGGGCCGGTGAAGTCGATGATGACCGGGTTGACGCGCTGGATCTGCTGGAAGGCATCGGTGGACCCGTTGCGCACCGAGGCGACCAGGATCAGCTTGTCGGGGTACTCCTTGGCAATCTCCGACAGGATCTGGATGAAGTTGAACGCCCACGTCCGCCACGGGTACTGCTTGGTGTTGGTGATGCCGTCGAACCAGGTCTGGAACTCGTCCAGGATCAACGCCGTGGGGGTATGCGCCAGCATCTCCATGATGATGGTGTCGCTGGGCACGTCGGTCTTCTTGTCACCCTGAGCCTCCCACTTGCCGCGGCAGTAGGCGCCGTGCGGATGGTTGTCGAAGAGGACGTCCCAGAGGAACTTGTAGTGCTGCTGGTGCATGCTCTCGCTGATGACGTGCATTCCGTCACGCAGCGGGATGGCGCTGATCTTCGGGTTCTCCAGCACGCCAGCCCAGTGCGTGAGCCACGACTTGGCGGCGGCTTGGTCCGTCAGGCAGTGGTAAAGGACCGCCATCAGGTGCGACTTGCCCTGTCCGCGCTCGCCCTTCAGGACAACTGGTCGTCCCTGATCCGGACCTGTTGCTTCCAGCATCTTGAGCACGTCGGTGCTCGGATAGGTGATCTTCAGGAACTCACCGGCGGCGACTTGAGTCGCGCCGGTGTTGTTCTTGTTCGTCAGCTCGATCGCCGTGCCCTTGAGGCGGCGGCCTTTGAACTCGTCTCTGAGTGTCAATCCCAGCATCGCATCTCCTCTGCATCAGAGCCGTCGAGTTCAGCGCTCGCGGTCGGCGGGCGGCTTGTCGCCGAGCCATCGATCGATCACCGACCGATGGAACCGCCAATGCTTTCCCACCTTCTGGCCCGGCACCTTCCCCTCCTGCGCCAGCTTGTAGAGCGATGACTTCGAGACCTGCAGGTATGCTGCAAGGTCGTCGATGGTCATGACCTCAGGCGGGGCCGGGGGAGGATCGGACCGGGTCGGAGGGGGCATAGGGCGGGATGATAGCGGTTCCTGGCAGTTCTTGCAGGAACGGGGCGTGCGAGCGGCCCTGGGGCCGCGTCGACTCCGATGCTCGGACTCAGACCGGCACGATGGTCGACCCGCTGCCGGAAGACCCGCTGGAGCTCATGCTGCCCGATCCGCTTCCGGACGCGGAACCGGAGGATGAGAACGAGGACGAGCCGCTGGACTTGCTGCCGGAGCCGCTTCCGGACCCGGAGCCTGATCCAGAGCCCGAGCCGCTCCCGGAACCCGATCCGCTGGCCGACCCAGACCCAGACCCAGATCCGGAGCCTGACCCGGAGCCGGATGCACTGCCGGAGCCCGAGCTCTGGGCGGTCGCGGGCATGTCGTTGTGGACCCAGACTCCCTCGGCGAGGAGCGTGTTCGTGCCGGGGATGTGGATGGCGACGGTGCGGGTTGGCGCGTCGATGCGGATAACCGACTCGACCTCCTCCTCGTTCATGTGCTCGTCGATCAGGAAGTCGCCGCGTTGGATGAGTTCAGCGGACGCGAAGCCCCATTCATCGCCGCGGCGGATCATGAACGGGTGCTCGGGCGTCGCCTTCAGGCGGCGGTTGATGACCATGAAGCCGTGGTGCTCGCCGAGGCGGATGTTGGCCACCCGCGCCGTGACGGGCGTCGCGCCGTGCAGGCCGTGGTGCGAGAGCCAGTTGTACTGAGCGCGGTAGGGCACATCGACCTCGAGGCCGGGGACCTGGATGGATGCCACCCTGTCGCCGGGCTTGAGGTTCTCGATCGGGGTGAGGCTTCCGTCCTCGAGGCGCACGAGGGTGCCGAAGAGGAGGCAGTTGCTGCCGGGGCCGCTGCCTCCGGGGCCTGAACCACCGGGTCCGGACCCACCCGGACCGCTTCCGCCGGGGCCGCTACCGCCCGGCCCCGAACCGCCCCCGCTGGAACCGCCACCGGAAGACCCGCCACCCGACGATCCGCCTCCGGATGAGCCGCCCGACGATGCGCCGGATGAAGCTCCGGAACTCATCCCGCTGCTTGCACCTGACGACACGCCGCTCGACATTCCGCTGCTGCCCGATCCGGACGATCCCGAACCACTGGAGGAACCAGAGCCGCTCGATGAACCCGACCCGCTGCTGGATGAACCGCTCGACGACGATCCGGAAGAGGACGAGCCGCTGGACGACGTCGATCCCGAGGATGAACTGCCCGAGGAGGATGTCGGCGTGCCGCTGCTCGAACCCGACGACCCCGAGGACATGGAATCGCTCGACCCGCTGCTCGATGGCGTATGCGTCGTCCCCGACGTATTGCTCGTGAAGGCGCCGGTGGTGTAAAACGTGAGCGTGGGCGTTCCGCCGGGGCCGGTCGTGTAGATGACATCGCCAGTGGTCGAGTAACTCGGCGGCATGCTCGGCGTGCTGGTCGGCGTCGAGTAGGTGCTCTCGGGCGTCGAGCCCGACGGGGTGGAGTAGTTGCTTGACCCGCCACCCGTGGGCGGACGCCCCGTAGCCCACACCGGGATGTATAAGTAGTATCGGGTCGGGCCGTCGCTCATCGGGCGGCCTCCTGGGGAGCGGGCTTGTTGGGGACCGGGTTCGGTTCGTACCAGCCTTGCGTGCTCACGGGCTTGCCGCACTCGGCGGACGCCGCCTTCACCGCCGCGGCAAAGTCCATGGGCTCGAATGCCTGGAGCTCACTGCCGGGCGAGCAGTTGATGACGCGGAAGCGGTGCTTATCGAAGTGCGGCCGCAGGGCCTCGAAGCGGCGGGCCAGGGAGTCGTACAGGACGTTGTTGTGCCGGATGGCGTTCGGTGCGCGGTGCTCGTCGAAGGCGTACTTGCGGTCCGGGGCCATCTTGAAGTCGCAGCCCAGCAGGTAAACCGTGCCGAAGCCGAGGTGATGTAGGAGACGCAGGGCGACGAGCATCACACTCCGCTTGCCGGTGATACCGAGGGAGTCCGCGTGCTTGGCATCGTTGCCCCAGGGTACGGAGTCGCCCGTGAGGAACCGCGCGTGATCGAAATGATCGGCGCGGCGGAAGAACAGCACGCTGGGCATCTGGTGGACCTTGAAGGCGCTATTGCGCATCGTGCCGTCGGGGTTCTGGATGCGGAGGCGCTTGTCCCAGGCGCACGTCGGCACGAACTTCAGGATGCCCGGGTCCTTCCAGCCGGTATCGATGAATCGCCCGGGATCATCCACGCACGTCCAGAGCGTCGGACGGTGGACCGACCAGGCGTTGTTGACGGCCATCGTCACGATGCCGCGGCGGTTGAGCTGCGTGAGGTCCACCTGCGTGAGCGATGGCCCCGAGAGGATCAGGAATGCCGAGCGCCCGCGATAGAACCCCGCGAGCGACACCGAGTCGAAATCGGCGGTGTAGAGGCGCAGGCCATCCCGCGCGGGCTTCCGCGCCTTCAGCCCTGCCTGAAGCGCCGCGATGTCCGACTGGTTCTCACGCACAGCCGCAGCCCTCCTTGGCAGCGAAGCGTCCGACGATGTACCGCCCCTCGGCCCTCGGTGCCGTCACCGTTCCAACCTGACCGATGCGCTCCAGCCACCACGGAAGCGGCCTCACCGTCGGGTGCAGTCCTTCGCCGGCGACGGTCATCCGGCTCGGGCGCGTGCAGATTGAGAACACGAAGTGTGCCCGTGGGCGTGCGACGCGCCGCATCTCCGCGAGCACCACGTCCACATCCTCCGGGAGCAGATGCTCCAGAGCGTCGAAGCTCGTCACCACGTCAGCGACATCGTCGAGGAGGCCGGTCTTGTGCATCGCGCGCGGGATGTCCGCCTCGGGGAAGGCGAAGTCGATTCCGAGACCGTCGATGCCGACGCGCCGCAGAGCACCGATGAAGTCGTTCCGGCCGCACCCATAGTCCACCACGAATCGAGGCTTGAGTCGCTGCACCATCGGGAGCGCCGCCGCGCCGTGGTTGGTCGAGCCGTACCCCGCCCCGCCGCCGGGCGCGGCTGTCCGCGACGCCAGCGCGACATACTTCTTCCGCTCGTGCTCGCGGCGGGCATCCAGAGTCGGTGCGGTTGCAGTGACGGGAGCCGTGGTCATGCGCCCCCCTCGATGTAGATGTTGAATTTGCGGTCCTCGTCCGCTGGGTCGGCGATCTCGATCAGGCTCATGGCCTCGAACACCCACACCGGCCTGCCTTTGCTGTTGCGCTCGCAGGTGAGCTGCACGCAGACACCTTCGGGGATGGGCACGAGCTTTGGCTTGAGTGACCGCGCAGGCGGGCACTTGGGGAGCACGCCCGGCAACTCGCACACCGGCCCGAGACCCAGCAACCCACCGAAGCCGGACCCGGCGTCGAAGTTGTTCATGTGGTGGGCTTCGAAGCGGTTGATCGCCAGCCGCGTCGGGTCCTCGCCGCCACCGGGGAGTTGCGAGGTCAGACCTTCCGGCACGGGCACGTACCGGAGGTAGGTGTCGCTGCCGGGATCGCCGTCAATCCTGGCCTCAACCCACGGGTAGCGCCAGCGGTTGTTCTCGGTGGGGATCGGCTGCGCCGCGCCGAGGATCGCGGTGACGCGCCCGGGTGAGGGCTGGCCCATCTCGATGACCGCCCACTTCTCGCCGACGCCTTCCTCCTTCCACAGGATCGGGATGCCACCCATGGGCGTGCTTGCCAGCACGGTCTCCTCGGGGGCGAGCTCGCAGGTCGTGTCCGTTTCGTTGGTAATGAAGACCCGCGCGGGCGTGACGCCCGTGAGCACGCACCGCCCGAGGTCGCCCGGCTTGATGGGCTGGAGCGCCAGCACGAACGAGAGCGACGGCGATTCCTCCGTGGCGACCTCGGCCGTCAACGGCGTGCGGCTATAGAACGTCCGTTCCTGGTCCTCGCTGTCGGGCTGCACAAGCACACCCGTGATCGCCAGCGCGTGGTACGGCTCGATGTCGTCGTCGGAGTCGTTGCGGACGAGCACGATGCCGCGCTGTGCGGGCTCGTGCGCCGGGCCGGCGTTGGTGGTCCTTTCCCGCCGGCGCAGATCGACCGCCGCATCGACGAAGGCGTTGTACGCCGCCGCGGGGATGCGGAGCGGTGAGCCTGACCGGACTTTGCGGAACACGTCACCCATGCGTCAGATTCCCAACCCGGCGAAGTTGCCCTCGTCGTACACGCGCTCGACGTACGCTGCGACCGGGCGCTTCACGATCGCGTGCGATCCCGTGTCCTCCTGGTCGGCGTACCGAACCCAGAGGTACTCCCACCCCTTCTTGCTGATGCCGCTGATGCTGCCGACCGAGATGCCCGTGGCGTGCGGACTCGCGGCGAACCGGAACGTGATCTCCCAGTCGTCGTCGGGATCGGTGCCGCGCCGCGATCCCGAGGCCCCGAGGAACAGGACCTCGCCCGGCTGGAACCCTTTGAATGCGCCGTTGTTCACCTTGCCGGTGAGCGAGAAGAGCGTGCCCTTGTACGAGGGCGTCACCTGGTCGTTGGTGAAGTAGTGCGTCTCGGAGAACTGATAGACGGGGACGGTGATGTCCACGCCCTCGACGCCATCGGCGGTGACACCGATCGCGCCGCCAAAGTCCGGGGCCGACCCGCCCGACGGCGCGTGCGACGACACCGTCTCTTTGCTTTGCGTGATGTGCTGCGTGCCGCCGCCGGTGTCGAACGAGAAGACGCTCTCGCCGGGCTCGGGGAGCGACCCGCCCTGCGCCTTCCCGTAGCGGACGACGGCCTCCCAGAGTTCATCACCAACGGGTTCGACGGAGACGGACTGCCGGGGCTGGCTGTCGTAGGTCGCGGGGCTAGTGGTTTCGGCGGCGTTGCGGGCCGCGAGGTCGTCGTTGGTGCCGCGCACGGTGTAGACGAGCTCCGCCGAGGGGTTGTCCCCCTTGGTGGACTTGCGGCTCTCGAACTTCTCCGTCACCGTGATCGGCACGAACGACTCTCCTTACGCGAATGTCAGCCCACCGCTCTGCGCGGCGTCGGCCAGACGCTTGGTGTGCTTGGCGGTCTGTTCCGTGGCCCGGGCGGTGCGCTCCGCGGCCCCGCCGTCGGACTCGAGCCCCTGCGCAGCGCGGGCGTTGAAGGTGCCCCGCACGCTGATCCCCTTGCCGATGACCTCCCCGAGCCCCGCGAGGCGGTCCTCGAACTCGGCCATCAGGTCGCGCGGCGAGCGGCCCGGCCCGCGCTCCGCATCTGCCGCCTCCCGTTTCTGGCGTGCCTGCTCGATGACATCGGCGAGCTTCTGCTTCGCGGCATCGAGCGCCGCTTGCGACTCCGCGAGCCCCGCCTCCGTGTTCGCCTTGAGCGCGGCCTGGGCCTCGTCAAAGTCGCGACCGATTCCAGCGAGGGTCGCCTCGTGCAGGGCGGCGGCCTGGTCACGTTCGGCGGCACGTTGTCCTTCGCGCTGGGCCACCTGTCGTTGGGCCGCGCTCTCCAGTTCCGCCAGGCGGGTTTCGAGTTGATCATCGACGGACCTCTTCGCGGCGTCCACGTCGAGCCCGGAGTCGAACAGCCCCTGGATCTCCAGCATCCGCTTGGCGACCCACGACGATGCCGACTCCCACACCTGCTGGAAGCCGGTGGTGAAGTTGGTCCATGTCTTGGACAGGAACGCGGTCGTCTCGATCCACGCGACCTCGAGGGCGTGGAAGACGATCTCGGCGGCGGCTAGCGAGCCGTACCACATGCCGTACGCGGTCGAGACGAAGAATTCCTTGGCTTCCAGCCAGACCTTGTTCAGCGCGGCGACGCCCTGCTGCCAGACTACCTTCAAAGACAGCCACAGGATCTCGGCGGCCAGGGCGATGTCGCCCGCCGCGAGGGCGTCGGAGATGCCGCCGACGACCTTCGTCACCCAGTCCCGCAGGCGGGTGAACTGCTCGCCGAGCCAGGCAAGGGCCTCGCCGCCCGCGCCGGTGGTGACGATGAGCACACCGCCAAGCGCCACGATCGCGGCGATCGCCAGGCCAACCGGCGACAGGATCGCCGCGATGGCGGCCCCGATGAGGCTGAACGCCGTGCCGATCCCGCCGATGACCCCGGCGACGATGCCGAGGGTCGCGCCGATGCCGGAGATGATGTAGCCGAGGGCGATGATGGCGACACCCGCGACCGCGACCGCCGCCGCGACCTTGAGCGCCCACACGACGGTCTCGCGGTTGGCCTTGATCCAGGCCGTGGCGCTCACGATGATGCGGGTGATGCGCTCGGCGATGTCCTTGAGCAGCGGCGCGAGCGCCCCGCCGATGGTGAACACGCCCTGCTTGAGCACCTTCCAGAGGGTGCCGAGGGCATCGTTGAGCTGAGCGGCATCGCGGGCGGTCTCGGTGCTGACGGTCAGGCCGAGGCGCTGGGCCTCTTCCTGCATCGCCTCGATCCCCGCCGCGCCGTCGGCCATGAGCGGCAGGAGCTTGGTCCCTGCCTTGCCGAAGACCTCCATTGCGATGGCGGCCCGCAGCGTGGGGTCCGACACCTTGGAGATCCGATCGGCCAGAACCTTAAACTGCTGCTCAGGTGAGAGCCCAGCCAGTTGCGCTGCGCTGAGGCCGAGCCGGTCGAGGGCCTCGACCGCGGTACCCGTTCCCTGCGCCGCCTCTCCCAGGGTGCGCTGCATGATCCGCACACCCGACTCGAGCGTTTCCAGATCAGCGCCTGAGAGTTCGGCCGCGTAGCCGAGCTCTGACAGCGCCTCGACGCTGATGCCGGTGCGGATGCTCATCTTGTCGAGCACATCCCCCATGTCGGAGAAGACCTTGGCGGTGCCGAGGAGACCGGTGACCGCGGCGGCTCCGATCCCGGCCAATCGCGTGCCGATCGAACGCAGCCCTGCGCCGAAGGCTTCGAGCTGCTTCTGGGCGCGGCGAAGCCCGGCCGTGAGCTTGT
>CALALQ010000438.1 GCA_937925595.1 uncultured Demequina sp.
CATGCACGGATGGCGTGGCGCCGTTACCGGGGATCAGGACCGAACGCGCCAGACATGGCGGCGCTGGCTCGATGAGTCAGCTCGACGTCACCGCGCCGATCCAGCTGGAGAAGGCGTTCGGGAGCACCCGGAAGTCGTCCTCGCGCAGAGAGGTGAGGATCGTGCGCTGCAGCTCGGCGTCGGCGCATCGATGTTCCGGCAGCTGCGGGGCTGCGAGCCGGAGCCGATAGCCTGCCGCCACCGCGCCGACCGTCAAGCCGAAGCTCTGCGCCTCGACTCGAACCCCCTCGAAGAACGTGAAACTGGCGGCGAACCGCCGGGCACCTTCGGTGCGATCGTGCACTGCGATCGCCGCTTCAAGCTGGTCGATCAGGTCGGGATCGACCGGACGACACAGCGTGCTGACGATGGCCTGATGCAGATGCGCCCAGACGTGCGCCTCGCGGCGCGCCGCCTCGGGCGTGAAGGTCGCGAGCCGGGTGTATCGCGCTGCGGCGATGTCGACGATCCCATGACATTCGAGCCGCTGGATCGCCTCACGAATCGGCGTTCGCGAGACGTCGAGCAGTTCGGCCCACTCACGATCGCGGAGTTCATCGCCCGCCACCAGCCGCCCTTCCACGATCGCGGAGAGCATCATCGCGTGTGCATGGTCGACGGTGGTCTGCCGACGGAAATAGGGTCGACCCTCGGGAAAGTACGGGTGCTCGGACATGACTCAGCCCTCCTGCGGAACATCAACAATTCGATGATCTTCCATTTTGCATACTACTACACCGCTGTCAAGCGGTAGGCATCAGTAATATGGCGCAGCCGGCTCTGGGATAGCAGCATGCGATATCTCAACCGGCAGCCAAGACGCAGCTCGAAGTACGCAGCGGCCGTCCCCACACGTCGCGCAGCGAGCGGCGATACGGCCAAAGGGTGTCACGAGCACCGCTCGAGAGTCATGGCAGCGGCGCGCACCCGGTCACGCACCGCAGCCATCGAATTCGTCAGCGTCGGGCTTCAGCCGGATGGGACAGCAGTCGCGGCCATTGCTCTGGATAGCCGGCACGCCCACGGAACAGCGAATCAGCCCGACCGAGCCAGTAGGCCGTTTTCTCTGGCAGCACGTGCGCACCGATGAACTGGACCCAAAGCACGTGCGCGCGGCGCGTGAGCCCGGCAAGATCCTCCAACAGACTCGAGAAGATGTGCACCCCGGCGACGCCCGCAGTCAAGAATTCGGCAACGCCATCGACGTCCATATCCTTTCTGAGATCGCCTTCCTCACATGCCCGCAGTATCAACGCGCGGTTGAAATCAATCCAGCTCGCCCATGAGGCGGTGGGGGGCGTGTCGAGAATGTGAATTTCCGTCGTCAACCGAATCCCAGCGCGCACCAACGGATCTCGGACGATGTCATCCATGAGATCCGCGCAGACACGCAGCTGCGCTTCCAAAGCGGGATAGCCGGCCTCGACCGTAGCCCGAGCTTTCCGTTGCGAAAGCTCGTTCTGCAACTCGACGAGTGTGTGCGCAGCCTGTTCTTTCGAGGCGAAATGGAAATAGAACGCTCCCGTCGTAACGCCGGCGCGTTTGGCGATGTCCGTTACGGTCGATTTCTCGTACGACAGTTCATTGATCGCGTTGGCGGTTGCAACGAGAATCTCCTGCCGCGTTCGAATCGCGCGCTGCTGCTGCTCAGCCATCATTCGCCCTTGTGGATACCTTGCGGTGGGTCTTGCGCCACACGATACATCGCGCACGTCATTGCCACATCAGCCATTGAGCACCTCAGACATCGGCGCGGCATATCCAAATGCCCGCGCAATGGTCTGTCCACGCTGTCGAAGTTCAACGACTTGTTCGCCCATCACTGCAGCACCCATTCGAAGGGTGATCGGCGACGTCCGCTCAGCGAACGCCAAGAAGTCCATGCTGAAGCCCACACGATCGACGTCCGTCGAGGACGTGCCCCGAAGCGCAACCAACACCGCCTCAATCAACGCCATAGAGACCACATGGTCACCCCGCCGATTGAAAAGGAACGGATCATTCTCATCCCAACTCACCTGCGGATCCGCCCCTCCAGGCGCTTCCGAGGCGGTCGTGGGTTCATCTGCCACATCAGACGCGAGGGAGCTCCGACGCATGGCCCGGTACCTCGGAGAAGCCAGAACCCACCCTTGTATCGCACCGACCGCGATGGGATATTGTACATCACCGAGCACCAGCGACCAGTCCAGATAGTACGGCTCTCCGCGCTTTTCTTGAGCGGCGACGCTGACCTCGAGAGTCGACTCGTACAGCGCCTCTTGCCCGGTGGCGAGTGGCGGGCCCGCACACCACTCCATCTCGATGTGTTTGGTGACGAAATGCCAGTCGATGGGCACGCCAACGCAAGTGTGCGCCGCAAGGAACGCACCCTGGCGAAAGACCTCCAACACGACGATCCGCGACAGCGCCCCCCCGCGCGTCGCGCGCACGCGAATGACTCCACGGCACGGCGAGGCCCGCACGAAGACTCATACCGCTGCTTGATGACTCTCTAAGGAATACCTCTCGTTCCAGAGTTCGATGCACGAGTTGTCGTTCAATCATTGTGCTCCTTCGCGCAGCGGCGCCATCCGCGGATCGTCGGCGCAAGGGCGCTCTGACCCTAGCTCGCCTGTTATATTAGCCCATTAGGATTGTAGACAGCAGAGCACAAGGGGGCGCTATGGGCATCGCCGGTTCCAAACACAGGCGAGCGGCGGCATTTTTCGACGTCGACGGGACGCTCTTCAACGGGCTGACGATCGTGGATATGGTTCACACAATGCTCGAAGACACCAATGGCCAGTTTCGAGACGCGTGGTTAAACCTCGAACGAGCGGCTCCGACCTATGACGACAGAGCGCGACTCACTGGAGAGTGTTTGCAACTCTTCGCCGGCCAGTCCTGGTCGAACCTCATCGAGCGCGGCTATGCCTGGTATACCACCGTCGGTCGGAGGAGACTTCTTGCGGGCACAGTTGCCAGACTCGAGGAACATCGCCGGCGCGGAGATGCCGTCGTCCTCGTCTCCGGTTCGTGGACGCCGTGCCTCGATCCGATCGCGGAAGACCTGCATGTGGACCGGACGTTCTGCTGCGAGGTCGAAGTGATCGGAGACACGCTCACCGGTGAAGTACCCACGATCCTCATCGCGGAGGCAAAAGCGCGTGCCGTCCGATCCTTCGCCCATGAGGCCGGCATCGACCTGGCCAGATCTGCAGCATACGGAGACGATGAATCCGACGAGCCGATGCTGGCGCTCGTGGGGCGCCCAGTCGCTGTGCGACCGACACCGGCGCTCGCAGAGATCGCGCACGCGCGTTCCTGGCAGATTCTCGACTCAGATGCAGCCACCGGCTCGACCGACGTCAGTCCGGCCGGGTCACCGCCGCGATCCAGCGGCCGAACATCTCCTCCAGACCGTCGAGATCCCTCCGCCGCAACGCGGCGATGAGGTCGGCGTGCAACGCCAGATCGGCATCACGATGCTCCGGCAGCACGGGCAACGCGAGGTGCAGTCGGTACGCAGCCGCCGTCGCACCGAGCTTCGCGCTGAAATGCTCGTTCTCGCCTCGAATCCGATCGAAGAACGTGAACTTCATGAGGTGATGGCGCGGCTCCGCAGCGTTCTCATACTGCCGACTCACCTTCTCCAATTGAGCGATGAACCTCCGACGGAACGGCGCATTGATCGTACGCAGAACCGCGATGTGAATCGCAGCCCACCCCTCCGCCTCCCTTCGCGCCGACGCCGGCGTGAAGGACGCGACACGCGTGTATCGCGCCGCGGCGACATCTGCGAGACCGTGGCACTCGAGACGCTTGATGGCCTCACGAATGGGCGTGCGCGACAGGCTGAGTTCGGTCGCCCATCTTTGATCTCGCAGTTCGTCGCCCGCGACGAGCTCACCGTCCATAATTGCCGCGAGCATGACGCCATGGACTTCATCGACCGTCGTGCGCCGCCGCGAAAGTACGCGGTCAATACGGGCATACTTCTGGTCCGACATGATCCCTCCCGAAAACATTAGTCTTACGATTTTGATATTCTGGATATTACCCGTCAGAATGTCAAGGATGGATGCGCGTTCCGAAGTGGTTCAGCGGACGCCACGACGCCGTCCACACACTGGGAGGTAGAAATGGGACGACGGACGATTCTGATCACCGGCGCGTCACGAGGCATCGGCGCCGCGATCGCGAGAGACCTCGTCGATGCGGATGCCGCCGTGATCGGCGTGCATTGGCACACCCACGAGACGGAAGCTCGCGAGATTGCCGCGAGCATCGAACGATCGGGCACCAAGGCAGTGCTGCTTCCGTTCGATCTGGCGGAACGTCCGGAGCACGCGACCACGCAGCTTGCCGCGTGTTTCCTGGAACGAGTGCACGCGCTCACCGGGCGACGCGAGGTCGACGTCCTCGTGAACGCGGCGAGAGGAGCCCACCACGGGACCTTCAGCGAGCTATCCGAGAACACGTTGCACCGTGTGACTTCGCTCAACTTCGCCGCTCCGATGTTCTTGATCCAGGCGCTGCTGCCGTACATCGCCGCGAACGGCCGAGTGATCAACATCTCCACAGGTCTTACTCGTGTGGCTGCACCGCACCAGGTCGCATATGTCGCGGCGAACGCGGCGCTCAACTCGATGACGTGCTCACTCGCCCCGATTCTCGGCGCGCGTGAGGCCACGATCAACGCGGTGCTGCCGGGCTTCCTGGAGACGGAGCAGCTGCCGCGGACCTTGGTCGGGTCCGGGCGACGCAGACAGCTCGAAGAGCTGTCCGTGTTCGGTCGAATGGGTCATCCGTGGGACATCGCCCAGGTCGTTCGATTTCTCGCATCCGACGCCGGCGCGTGGGTCACGGGCCAGCTCATCGACGCGACCGGCGGCGCCGGCTTGCTCGGCGGGCTCGCAACACCCGAATTCCGCGACGTGCGCTGACGGGTGTCGCGGGGCC
>CALALQ010000439.1 GCA_937925595.1 uncultured Demequina sp.
CAGACTGACTCGATCTCGCCGACTCAACGACATACGCGAGCGGTGCACTTCGGCCACGCTCTACCGTGGGACGTGGATGTGGCGGGCCGGAGGCGTAGGAGGGTCAACGGATGGGTCAGGGCTGGGGTGACCACTACAGGCCGCTGGTCACGGTCGACATCGACCGCGTTCTTCGGCTGAGCTGCGTGAACGTCGAAGGTTCGGAACGGCTAGGCACGTGAGACGCGAACCCGGGGAGTGTGAGGTGCCCGTCAAAGGAGTCCAAGACGAAGAGGGGAGCCGGCGCATCCGGAAGACCGACCAGACCCACGTTCACACGCCTACTCTGGCGGTCGCTGCGGCCCTGCAGGCGACAGAGAACGCGTGGCAGCGCATCGACCAGGAATTCGGACTCCTGAGTTCGGCGCGCGTATCGCAACTCCTCGGAGCCGGTACCGCGAATCGAAACCTCGCGAACGAGATGCGCACCCGCGGCGAGCTTCTTGGCGTTCAGAGGCGCAATCAGTACCTCTACCCAGCATTCCAGTTCGATGCGCGGAACGGGACGGTGTGGCCCTGGGTCAAACCCCTGCATGAGCTGGCGAGCGACGAAAGCGTCGCGGCGGAGGACGTGCTTCTGTGGCTGGTCCGCCCGACCACCTATCTGGGTGTCAAGAAGGATGGGACGGCGCCTCGGCCAGTTGACGTGGCGGAGGACGCACAGCTCCTGCTGAGCGTGGCGGCTAGGGCATGGGACGCACATCGCTGACCGATGTGTTGATCGAACCGACCCACCAGCGCCGCCGCCGACAACACGTCCTCGGCACAAACCTCGAGGAGGGATCTAAGGTGCCCGATGCAGATCCTCAATCAGCTCCCGTACCGTCCCGGGGTCGCCGCCCTGCAACAACCATCGGATGGGCGAGACCCCGTCGAGCGACTCCCGGGGCGCGCAGAGAACGACGTGTCGGTCCAGGTCCGTGTAGTCCATCGGGAAGGCGCCGACGGCCGCGCGGAGCCCCGGGACGACTTCATCGAGCGGCAGGTCGGATAGACGATTCAGGCGCGCGCGCTCAGCACCTGACCGGATCGCGGACCACACAAGCCAGTCCTCAGCATCACGCTCGCCTTGATCCGTGAACACCTTTGGCGACACGCCTCCCTGGATGACAAACGCGATCTGCTCTTCGCTGAGCGGGCTGACCGTCCAGGCGTCGGCGAGATCGTCCGTGACCGCACCGATGGCATCTATCAGACGCCGCAACACCGCGACCACCTCTACAAGCGTCGGACGCTGCTCGGAGGCGTCTGGCTCACCCAGCCGCTCTAGTAGCTTCCGGGCGTCGCGGTTTGCATCGCCGATCGCGGCGGCTAGTTCGGTTTGATTCGCGCGTGCCGGCAAGGGCGCCCCTTCAGCCTTGGAATCGATAGTCATGCCCACATCCTCCATGTCGCGCCCGACATCCGCTCAGTTCGCCTCCTCGGTGGACTCCGTCCGCGACCAACGGATTATCGCGGCAACGACGACATCGACTTCAGGGTCACCGCGCTGCCACCAATATTTGATAAGCGCACGCACCTGGTCGGCGTCGACCTCGGCGGTGTCGCGGAGGTAGTCCGCCACGTAGCTAGCGAATCGCGGGGGCGAACCACCGTTCAGTTGCGAGAGGAATTTGAAAGCGCCTCGCCACCGTCGTGCACGCTCGAGGGTGCCGTGACGGCTGAGCGCCCGTCGTCGACGCTGTGCCGCTTGTTCGTTGCGTCGTTGTCGACGGAGTGCGTCGTGTCCGTCCGGGGTGAAGGCGAGTTCGAGCCACGCCTCGACGCCGGCGATGTCGTTGGTCGTGATCCCTCGTCGGGGGTCCTTGATCCACCACGAAAGCGTGAGTGCTCGGTCGCGTGGGCTCCTCAACGCCTGCAGCTCGTAGGCATCGAGGTGTACTGGGGAGTCATCGACCCAGACCAGCGGGCGGCCTGGGTACCGGTATGCCAGCTCGCTGGTCTTCCACTCTGACGACGTGTATTGCTGTTCGTATGTCCCCTCCGTTCCGACGGGTAGGGGCGGGATGTTCAGGAGCGGGGCGAAGTAGACGTTTGCGAAGGATTGCCAGGTGGTCGCCCACACGACCTCTATGTCGCGGGATAGGAGTGATCGGATCCAACGAGCTCCCGTTCCAGAGAGCCAGTAGGTGCGGGTAGCGGTGCCGTCGCGGTCCCAACGTGGGGCCTTGTGGTAGATCCTCGGGTACGCGTTCCGGTGAACGGTGAGTTCAACTTTGAACGCATCCGCGGGGCCCGGGCCTTCTGGTGGCACGGCAAGGCGGAGAACGCCGTCGATGTCGATTGCCACCACGGGTCGGTATCGGCTCTTGAGGGGGTCTTTCATGGATTCGTCCTTGCGGTCGGGCGATTTGGGCTCGTCCGACGGGTCATGCATGCTGCGAGCTGTCGGCGGCCGCCTAAGTGGCGATGGTCCCTGCGGGTCGTGGAAATGATCCCCGCGAACGACTCAGCCTGCCGGCGGCTCGTAGGGTGGTGTTCCTCCGTTCCGCCGTTCGCTCGTGTCGATCTGGCGCTGTCGCGGAGCGTTTGCGACCGTCCCGCGGTCAAGGCAAATGGCAGCGCGGCTTCTCCGATCATGTCCTGTGTCACCGACACCAAGCCGCCGATTATGCGACAGAGCAGACCCGTGCGGCTGAACGTGATCGCCATGTCCGGATGCTCACACTGGGACGAGCCAGTACCGATCCGAGTCTGCTGGTCGGACGACAGCGATTCCAATCCGAGCGCGGCCTCAGGCAACCGAGCAACACGGGGAAGATCAGCCCGTACTCCGCGTCGAGATTGATGCCGTGGAAGGAGGACCCCGCTCCACCGCACCACTCGGTGAGGAACTCATCGTTCGCGGCTACCTCACCACCGGGCTTGGGAGGTGTGAAGAACCCGCTCGCCGACGGCTACCAGGGCGTCTGGGGCGCGGCTGCGTCCGAAGCGGTCTGCTGCGAGGCACGACGTGGACGGGGGGTGATCTCGTCAACGTGTGTGTCTGCGTGTGGGGCCTATCGAAGGGGCTAGTGCCTTCCTAGGCGCGAGCGGCCGCGCTACGGCAACGCAAAACAATTTCGCGCCGCGTACATGGTCGGCATGAGTTCAGTAAGAACAGATCGATACCCAGATGACCTCTCAGAGATAACTCGCCGTATCGGGGAAGTCGGCATCGCCGCCTACGCCCGGGAGCTCGGCGGGAGCACACAAGCTCTTCGGCGCTACCTGCTGCGCAGGGGAGTCGACCTGGTGAAGGTGCCGACACCGGGTCGAATCGTAAAGGCCGCCTACCCGGAGACGGTAGTGATGCTTCGGCACATCGCCACCGCGGGGGTGGAGTCTCTTGCGCGCGAGGTCGGTGTCAGCGGGAATGCTATTCGAAAGGAACTGGCCCGCCGCGGCGTCACTCTTCCGAGGAGGCCATACGTTCGCCGTATTGAAGCTTCATGAGAGCAGGCGACCGAACGGCGTGGGTCCCCGCGGCAGCGCCCTGTCAGCTTTCACCACCGGCCTGCCCGCCGGCTGCGGTCGCCCAGCTCGAACCGCAGACCACAGACCACGGTTCGAGGGGCGCGGCCCTCGCAGCCATTAGCCTCCTCGTATGGGGAAGAACCCGGAGATTTCAGATGACGCGATCTATGCGGCGGTCGCGTCACGGCGCGCTGGCTTCGACAGTATGGCGTGGCAGGTGCCGATAATCAGCCTCACGGCGCAGGCGTTCCTGTTCACGATCGCGCTTGGGCCGGACTCTCGGCCCTTCGCCCGGATCATCTCGGCTTCCCTCGCAGTAGCGGTCACCGCGCTCAGCATGTTGCTCCTTGCCCGGCACCGACAGGCAGACATCGCCGATGCCCAGTGGCTGGCGGATCTCGAAGAGCGCAGAGGTCGTGCGAGCAAGCAGATTATGGAGGCGCACGGAAGCGCGTGGAGGGATCGCCGTGACGATACGGAGATCCATCCTTGGTTTGACTGGATGAAGCGGTATCGAGCGTTCGTGGTGTGGGAGATCGGACTCCTGTTGTTCGGAATCGCCGGTATCGCGGTGGTCATCGTGACTCTGGTGGCACCCGGCTGGCTGGAGGCACCGGCTTCGGGGTGATCATCAAATGTCGTTCGTGTACGAAGCAGGTTTGTAGGCCGCTCCCTAGCTCTGGTTTCTCGTCCTCATGAGTTGGTCGGGTGATTCCCCGTGCGCGTACCGTATGCGCGAGCGTCGCTTAGCGCCGGTGTCGTGTCCCGTGGATACATTGTTCATACCCGACGCCGTGAAGGACGCGGCACGCATGGAGAGCAGCACAACACGATGACGCCCACGACGAGCGAAGCCCAGCGCGCGGAACTGCACAAGACGATCTGGAGGATCGCCAACGACCTTCGAGGGTCGGTGGACGGGTGGGACTTCAAGACCTACGTGCTCGGCATGCTGTTCTACCGGTTCATCTCCGAGAACCTCACTGCCTACATCAATGCCGGCGAACGCGCGGCGGGCGAGGCGAGCTTCGACTACGCCACGCTCCCCGACGTGGACGCCGAGTTCGGACGTGCCGACACGGTGGCGGAGAAGGGGTTCTTCATCCTGCCGTCCGAGCTGTTCCAGAACGTCCGGGCACGGGCCGCGAAGGACGAGAACCTCAACGAGACCCTCGAGCGGGTGTTCAAGAACATTGAGGGCTCCGCGGTCGGCACCGACAGCGAAAACGACCTCAAGGGCCTGTTCGATGACCTCGACGTCAACAGCTCAAAGCTCGGGAACACGGTTGCCAAGCGCAACGAGAAGCTCGTCAAGCTCCTGAATGCCATCGGCGACTTGCCGCTGGGCGACTTCGCCGACAACTCGATCGACCTGTTCGGCGACGCGTACGAGTACCTCATGCAGATGTACGCCTCGCAGGCCGGTAAGTCCGGTGGCGAGTACTACACGCCGCAGGAAGTGTCGGAAGTGCTCGCGCGGATCACCGTGATGGGAAAGACCCGCGTCAACAAGGTGTACGACCCTGCCGCCGGATCCGGGTCGCTGCTGCTGAAGTTCGCGAAGGTGCTCGGCAAGGAGAACGTCGGCGGCTTCTACGGTCAGGAGATCAACCTGACCACCTACAACCTCGCGCGCATCAACATGTTCCTGCACGACGTGAACTACGAGAAGTTCGACATCGCGCACGG
>CALALQ010000440.1 GCA_937925595.1 uncultured Demequina sp.
CGTACTCGTTCGTCGCCGCCGACGCGCTGACCATGAAGGTCCGCGAGGGCGGCCGGGTGGTCAAGGTCGCGGTGCTGGTTGCAACTGGGGTAAACGCCGAGGGCTACCGCGAGATCCTCGGCATGCAGGTCAACAGCAGCGAGGACAGCGCCGGCTGGCTCACGTTCTTCCGCGACCTCGTCGCCCGCGGGCTGAAGGGAGTGAAGCTCGTCACCAGCGACGCCCACGCCGGGCTGGTCGCCGCGATCGGCGCGACCGTCGGCGGCAGCTGGCAAAGATGCCGCACCCATTACGCGGCGAACCTGATGAGCGTGACGCCGAAGAGCTCGTGGCCGTGGGTGAAGACGCTGCTCCAGACCGTGTTCGACCAGCCCGACCGCAAAAGCGTCCACGACCAGTTCGACAAGGTCCTCGACGCCCTCGAACACAAGCTCCCGCGTTCGTTCGAGCACCTCGAGGCCGCCCGCGAGGAGATCCTCGCGTTCACCGCGTTCGACAAGTCGATCTGGCGGCAAATCTGGTCCAACAATCCGAACGAGCGCCTCAACCGGGAGATCCGCCGGCGCACCGATGTCGTGGGCATCTTCCCGAATCGCGACGCGATCATCCGCCTGGTCGGCGCTGTCCTCGCCGAGCAGCACGACGAGTGGGCCGAGCAGCGCCGCTACCTCGGCCTCGACGCTCTCGCTGCCGCCCGCCGCGTCGGCGAGCCCGACACCGAGGAGGTGATCGAACCCGACCTGCGCGCCCTCACCGCGTAACCCCGAACACGAAGGATCTCACGATCACCGATACACCACGTCCCAGGGCTTGACCACGCACCCTCGCCGTTAGTGGCAACGTCGACGACGACCTGGAGCGTTCTGAACGCGTTGTCGAGAGCGGTCGCCGTGCTGTGGAAGCCCAGGTTTGCGCTCGAGACTTTCAGGAACCCGGCGTGTTGGACGTTCCCGACGATGGCGGCAGCCGGAGTGCGTCGACGTCAGCTCAGCAATCCTCGGCGAAGGGCCTGCGCGACTGCGGATGCGCGATCGGAGACGCCCATCTTCTCGTACACATGCTGTAAGTGGGTCTTGACGGTCGCGAGCGAGATGTGGAGTTCGTTTGCAATGCGTTGAGACGGGTAACCGTCGGCCGCCAAGCGAAGGATGTCGATCTCTCGACGCGACAGCGCCGGGCGGTCTTCGTCGTCTCGCCGAGTGCGCAGTTCTCGCGCGAGGGTCTCTTGCGCGTATGGAGCGATCACTGTTCCCCCCGCAGCGATCCGCACGACGGCGTCGATGATCTCGCCTAGCGACGCTGCCTTCTCCAAGAAGCCCCGAGCTCCGCGGGAGATCGCTCGGAAGACGGTGTTGCTGTCCATGTATGCCGTGAGGACGAGGGCCTTGGTCGGGGAGGAGATGCGGTTGATGTGGTCCAGGACCTCCAAGCCGTCGACTTCGGGAAGCCGGAGATCGATGATCGCTACGTCGGGAGTGATCTCTTCGATCAGCTCGATCGCCTGACGCCCGTCGCCGACCGCACCGATCACGCTGATCTGGGGAACCAGTTCACAACTGCGAGCCAGCCCGTCACGATACACGGGGTGGTCGTCGGCTATAAGCAGTCGAATCGGGTTCATGGCTCCAGAGCGGCCCGCACACTGCGGACGAAGTGGTGGACATCGAAGGGCTTCGTGAGGTACTCGTACACACCCGCCCGTCGAAGCTGCGCGATGCGCGCAGGCGTCGCGTCCGCTGACAGCACGATAATCGGGATCGTCGCGGTGGACGGGTCGCGCTGAAGTGCTGCCACCACTTCCACCCCCGACATGTCTGCAAGATTGAGGTCGAGCAGAATGAGGTCGGGTGTCGCCGTCAGAGCAGACCGGATTCCCTCCTCGCCGGTGGCGGCCGTCGCCAGCCGGATGCCATCCATGCCCGCGACGATCGTCTCGACGAGTCGGACGTTCGCGTACGTGTCCTCGATCAGAAGAATAGCGGCGCTCGTCACCGGCGCCGTGTAGGTTTCAGCGTCCACTTCGCTGGCGGTGACCGGCTCTAGCTCGTCACGTTCGTCAAGTTCCAGATCGACGAAGAAGGTGGAGCCCTCCCCGGGCGCAGAGTGCATGATCCCGATCTGACCGCCCATCTCCTCGATGAGGCGACGAGATAGCGCAAGGCCCAGGCCGCTGCCTTCCGTGCCGGCCGCGCCCACGAGTCGGACGAAAGGCGCAAACAGGCGATCGCGCTCCGTGGCGTCGATCCCATAGCCGGTGTCAGTAATGAGATATCGGAGCATCCCGTCGTGCTCTTCCACGCGCACGCGGATCATCCCTTGCTCGCGGTTGAACTTGACCGCGTTTCCCAGCACGTTGAGGAACACCTGGCGCACCCGGCGAGAGTCCGCCCGAACGGTGCGATGCAGCGCTCCATGCAGGTCGCTCGCAACCTCTATGTCGTGCGCCTGCGCCAGCGGACGGATGATCTCCAAGGCCTGATGAATGGGTTCGACCGCTGAGACCCGATCAGTCGTGAGCCCAGGAGCACCCGCCTCGATCCATGAGATGTCCAGGACGTCGTTAACCAACTCAAGGAGGTGGCGACCGGCATCCAGAATGTGAGTTACCGCTTCGCGGGTCACCGGCTCCAGGGGGGAAGCGGTGAGCATCTGCGCGAAACCAATGATGGCGTTGAGGGGCGTGCGGAGCTCGTGGCTCATCCGCGAGAGGAACTCGCTTTTGCTTCGATTCGCCCGCTCCGCCTCGTGCATCGCATGACGTGCAGCGGATTCGGCGCGCTTTCGATCGGTTATGTCAGTGGATATTGCCCCCAGAGCGTAAGGGGAGCCGTTGTCGTCGAGGAGCGGAAACTTGATCGACAGCCATCGCCGATTGTCATCCGGGTCCGTGACGCCGCCGATCGTGGAGTACGGTTCCTCGACCTCGACCGGCACTCCGCCTTGCAGCACAGATCGGTCGTGCGACGCATAAACATCGGCGCTGGACGCAGGGAAGAGTTCGTGATCGGTTCGGCCGACGATCTCCTCGACGGGAAGACCGAAGAGTCGTGAGAAGAAGTCGTTGACGATCTGGTAGCGGCCGTCGAGATCCTTCACATACATGAGGGCAGCGGAGTTGTCGACGAGGTCCTGCAGCTGCTGGATCCGGGATCTCAGCTCACGCTCCTCCGAGCGAGCTTCGGCCGCACGGCGTAGCTGCACGACGACAAGGCTCGGTTCGACCGGGGTGAGCTCCAGGCCGAACCGGGTAGGGCGGCCATCGATGATGAGGGTGAGATCTTGCGTTCCGTCAGTATCGATTCGCGTCGCGAGCCCGCTCAGGAGGGCCTCATGGGAGGGCGAGGAGCCGGACTGCCCCTCGCCCTCCGATAGAAGGCGCCGCATCGCTCGGTTGGAAGCGACCAGCCGACATCCGAGCTGGTCTCGTCGAAAGACCGCGTATGCCGCAGGCAGCGCATCGAATGCCGCCGCAAACTCGGAGATAGCCAGCGATTCCATTCCGTTCATTGTGTCAGCGCGACACCGTATGACCGCGCTGCGCGCGCAACGCTTCACGACGTGTGGCCGTGGCCTGTTCGTCGACCGAGAGCGAGGCGCCGACCGTGGCGTCGGTGAACACCACGCCGTACACCTCGTGCGCCCGCTGGAGCGAGACGAATCCGGCGAGCACGTCGGCGAGCACGCGCTCAGGCTCGCGCTCCCACGCGAAGCCGTAACCGCCGCCACCCGTCGAATGCTGACCGATCTGCTCGCCCGGAGTCAGGGTGATGGATCCGAGGGAAGGGATGATCCGTTCTTCGCCCTCCGCCGTCACCATGAACGCGACGTTGGGTGCCGCAGCCTCGCCACCCTGCGTGCCGCGCGGAGGGAACGACACGCAGTCGGTTACATACGCGGCCTCCATTTCGTCCCACCGCGGTCCAAACGTGACGGTGGCGCCGGGGGCACCACGACGCCGACCTGCACCCTCGGAGTCGGTCCTCATCCGCAGCTGCCCCACCCGGAACGGGTATTTCAGTTCGGACAGCTCGATGCTGTCTCGGAACATGAGCCCCGCAGCGACGGCGAGACCGTAGGTGACCCATCCGTCGATCTCCGGGTGGGCCGGCCCCCCCTGCGATCCGAGGAAGACCTGGTTCACATATGCCTCATCACCGTGCCGCCGGTCGATACCCGACACGACCGAGAAGCCGGGGCCGAGGCCCGTCGCTCCTTCAGCCGCGCCGAACCCGGCCCAAGCGTCCGCGATGGCCTTCTGAGTTGTGACCGTCAGGCGGTCACCCACGTTCGTGGTTGCCACCGACGTCGAGTGCGGGAACTTCGGGCGGCCGACGATGCAGTTGTCTCGGAGTAGCAACTCAATGCGACGGAAGGATCCCGAGTTCGCAGGCACGCCCGGCTCCAGCGAGTTGAACACGCCGGTCATGACGTTGCTCACGGTGCAGGCCTCGGACTCGTTCACGCCGGCTGGGATGCAGTCGATGTTGTCGCGCAGATCCAGCGTGATGCGTCCCTCTGCGGCGTCGACGCCGATCTTCACGGTGATCTCGATGCCGTTGGGGAGCAGTCCGGGCACGGGGTCATGGCGACCGACACCGACAGTGTTGCCGCTCGGCAGCGCCGCGATGGCCTGGATCATGCGCTGCTCCGAATAGTCCAACCAGTCACGGATGAAGCCCTTGACCGTGTCGCGGCCATAGCGTTCACACAGCTCCTTGAGGCGCGCCTCAGCCACGCGGGCAGCTCCCACCATCGCGAGGTAGTCGCCATACCACTGGTCGGGCACACGGATGCGCGAGCGGCACATGCGGATGATGTCACCGACGTCCTCGCGATCCTTCTGGATGCGCACGCACGGGAATATAAGGGCGCCCTCCTGATACACGTCTTTAGCGAAAGGCATGTAAGTGGTGGGCTCGGAGTTGCCGATGTCGGCCTGGTGAGCCTTCGCGACGGTCGTGAACATGTGCTCACCCTCGAAGAAGACCGGCACGAGGATCGTGTGGTCCGCCGCGTGCGAGTTGCCACGGTAAGGATCGTTGTGGAGGAACGCGTCTCCGTCGGCGAGGGTGTCGCCGTGGAGTTCTGTCATGGCACTCGTCATGAGGTGAGCGCCGAAGATGTGGCAGGGAAGTCCCTCGGCCGACGAGAGAAGCTCGTTCTGTCCCGTCGTGATCGCGCACGAGAAGTCACGCGCCATGTTGAGGACCCCGCTGCGCCCCGTGCGTAGGAGGGTGTTCTCCATCTCGCGGACGATGCTGTCCAGACGGTTAGCGATGACCGCCATCAGAATCGGGTCGGTATTCATGCGTGGACCTCCTCAGCCACGATGCGCTCGGTGGCGGGCGTGTTGGTTCCGGTATCGATGATGTAGTCGCCGTTGTGCGCGACGGTGACGGTCGCCCCAGGATCCACCACGAGGGTCGTGGTGGGTTCGAGGATGATCGCGGGGCCTTCGAGGACTGCCATCGGCGCGAGCGTCTCTCCGGCGTACACGGGAGTCCCCGGCGCATCGGCGAACGCGAAGAGCACATCGCGGTGGCGGACCGCTGTGGGCGGCGCCGTGGCGGGTTCAGGCGCGGGAACCGTTGGCTTCTCGATTTCCGCCGTCACGCGCAGTTTCCAGACCAGCATCTCGATGTCCTGGCCGGGATCGTTCACCTGGAAGACACGCTGATGCTGACGGTGGAACTCCTGACGTAGCGCCTCGACGTCCTCGGCACTGCGCACCGTGCCCGTCGACACCGGCGTCTCGAGTTCCCAGACCTGTCCGGGGTAGCGGGCATCAACCGTATAAGCGCGGTGAACGGCTATCGGATCGAGCCCCGCGACCTCTTCCAGGAATGCGTCCGCCTGTGCATCGAGGGAACGCAGAGCGGCCTCGACGCCATCGAAGTCGAAATCCCGCGACGAGGTGAATGCGCTGACCGCGAAGTCGGAGACTAGGTCGGCATTGAGAGCACCTGAGGCGGAGAGCGCGCCGGCCGTGCGAGGCAACACGACCTTGCCGATGCTCAGCTCGCGAGCGATTTGGATGACGTTGACGCCACTGGCGCCACCGCCAGCGACGAGCGCGAGGTCGCGGGGATCGATGCCCTGGGAGACCGTCATCTCCCGCACAGCGGAAACGACGTTCTGGGTGGCGATGATAAGCGCGCCGCGAGCTGCGTCTTCGACCGTGCCGCCGATCCGGTTCGCCACAGGCTGGAGCGCTGCGCGGGCGGCGTCGACGTCGAGGCGCAGCTCACCTCCGATGAAGCCTGCTGGGTCGAAGTATCCGAGTACGAGGGCTGCGTCTGTAACGGTCGGTCGCGTGCCACCGCGTCCATAGCAGGCCGGCCCGGGGTCGGCTCCGGCTGACTCGGGACCGACCTTGACCAGGCCTGCGGAGTCGACGTCGATGATGGATCCGCCACCCGAGCCAATTGAGCGAACATCCACCGACTTTGTGCCCGTGATGTGTCCGGTCCACTTGGCGCCCAGCCATGTGTCCGCGCTGTAGTGGATTGTGCCGTCACTGATGAGGCCCACATCGAATGTTGTGCCACCGGTGTCGGCGACGAGAACGTTGGGGGCAGGGTCTTCCAGGGTTGTGCGTCCTACGTTTAGAGCGGCGATCGGAGCCATGGATGGCCCGGAGCCGACGCTATAGATGGGCTGCTCGCTGATGCGCCCCACGGGCCACGAGCCGCCGAAGCTCGTCGAGATCAGCAGGCGACCGGCGAATCCGGCCGCCGCCAGGTCATCGGCCAGCTCGCCAAGGAAGCGCTGCATCAAAGGCTTGAGCGAAGCGTCGATCACGGTGGACGACGCGCGACGGTACTCACGCAGGATGGGGTTGAGCTGATGGCTGAGGGTGCGCGGTACGGAGCCGAGATGCTCGGTGAGCAGCTCGCCCACCCGAAGCTCGTGGGCGGGGTTGACTGTTGACCAGAGCAGGCTGACGCCGACGGCCTCGACGCCGTGTATACGGCACTGCTCGATGGCGTCGAGCACGCTTTGCTCCACCAGCGGAGAGAACACCGACCCATCGCTATCGATGCGTTCGTCGATTTCGAAGGTCAGGTACCGGGGCACATACGGGGGGGTGAACTCGCGCGGCGAGAAGGCTCCCCCCAGCCGCCCACCCTCGCGAAGGAGCAGAGTGTCCGGGAAACCCTTCGTAGTGAAGAAGGCCGTTCGTGCAGTCTTGCCTTCCACGATCGCGTTGGTCGACCGCGTCGTGCCGTACGCAAAATGGGAAGTGTCCGCGAGGAGCTCCCGAGTTGACATGCCCATGGCGGTCGCGACCTGAGCGATCCCATGTTCGATGCCTTCGAAGGCGCGTTTGTACGTCGTCAACGCCTTTCCGATGCGGATGGTTCCCGCGGGGTCGACAACCACGACGTCCGTGAACGTCCCGCCTGTGTCCACCGAGATTCTGTACGCCATTTGTTGCGTCCTCGTTCGCTCGTGCATCACGACTCCGCCTCGTGAGTGGAGTGGGCCGCGACGCGTCGTTCTGGTTCGAGACCCATGCTTCACTCGGCACCGTCCGGCCACATCGCCCGTTCGTCTGGCCGATGGGTTGAATCCCCATCAGCCGAACGGATGATTTTCGTTTCGGCGGTCGGAAAACGTGTGAACAGTGTGTTTCATCGCCCAAATCGGCCGTAGAAATCGAGGTGGGCCCGGTCGCTTGAGCGTCAGTAAGCCCCGATGTCCGACCCCACCCGAACCTGGAGGTTTCGAATGAAACGCAGCCATGCCCTCCCCGCGCTCGCCGCGGTGGCGCTCATCCTGAGCGCTTGTACCCCCGCTGTGGAAGAGCCGTCGGCTTCCGACCCGAAAGACCCTGCCGTGAACTGTGCGCCCGAGATCTCGGATGCGGTCGCCGAGGCGAGCGAACCCAGCGAGCTAGTCGCGCCGACGACGGGCCTGGACCTGTCGGCCCTGTCCGGCAAGAGCATCTGGTATATCACCAACAGTCAGAATCAGTTTTCGGCTGAGATGTCTGCCGGCGTCGAGGAGGCGGGCGCCGCCGCAGGTGTGGATATCACCGTCTTCGATGGTCAGAACTCGACCAGCCGATACAGCGAAGGCATCAACCAGGCAATCGCGCAAGGTGCGGACGGCATCGTACTCATGGCGATCCAGCCCGCGGTGGTGAGCGAGGACCTCGCTGCCGCCGAGCGAGCTGGCGTGAAGGTGCTCAGCACGCTCAACGGCGACCCCGACGAGCCGGTAGCCGCCGGCACCTTCGGTAATCTGACGGCGGATTACACCGCCGACGGCGCGCTCATGGCGAAGTACGCGCTCGCCGACTCAGGCTGCGCCGCGAACATCGTCGTCGTGCAGTCCAGTCCTGTTCACGTCTGGGACCTCGCCGCGAACGGCATCGCGAACACGGTCGCGGAGCTTTGCCCCGAGGACTGTTCAGTAAAGGTTCTCGATATCGACCCCGCAAACATCCCTACCGACACGGGCACGCAACTGCAGACCGCCCTCCAGGTCGACCGGGAGGTCAACTACGTCCTGCCCGTCTGGGACAGCGCAATGCCATTTGTTGCGCCTGCTGTCGCTGCTGCTGGTAGCGACGCCACCGTCCTCGCGCACGACGGCATCTCCGCAAGCCTCGAGCTCATTGCCAACGGGCAGGACCAGGACGGAACGGTCGCGATGCCACCGCCCGGCTGGATCGGCTGGGCTGCCTTCGACGAAGTTGCCCGCGCGATCCTGGGTCTCGAGCACCCCGGCTATGTCATTCCGACGCGACTGGTGACCGCCGAGAACGTCGGTGATGGTAGCACGGCGTCCGTCTCGCCTAACTACACCGACTACCAGACGGCCTTTATTGAGGCCTGGAAGAAGTAGCTCCCCGTCGGGTGTGGGGAGGATGGCCTCCCCACACCCCGTCTCACGTCTTCGAAGGAGGCCCCATGACTACCGCCACCACGCCGCCCGCTGCCGAAGCCACGCCGGACGCTCCCGCACCCCGACCGCCCTCCGCAAGTCGGGCGTCCCGTACGGGATCCCTTCAGCGCTATGTGCTTCTCGGGGTTCTGATCGTCATGCTGGGAGGCTTCATCGCGACTATCCCGGCATTCCGCTCTTTCGGCCTGTTGACGAGCATGATCAACTCGCAGTCGATCATCCTCCTGCTAGCGCTGATCGCCACGATCGTCCTCCGTACCGGCGGCTTCGATCTCTCCATCTCTCAGACCATGGTGGCAAGTGCTGCCGTCGCGATCGTCATCGCCAAGTCAGGGGCGCCGCTCCCTGTCGCAATCCTCGCCGCACTCGTAG
>CALALQ010000441.1 GCA_937925595.1 uncultured Demequina sp.
GGTCGGGTAGCCCAGGTAGAAGAGACGGAAGATGAAGTCCGGGTTGTACCCGTTGCCGTACCAGAGGATCTCGTAGTCGTAGTTGTATCGCTCGGCGAAGTACGTCGGCTGGTCGACGACATCGAGTTCGACGGTGATCCCAACGGCTTCGAGGTCCGCAGCGACGGCTTCGTGCATGGCGCGCAGCTCGAGCAGCGGCCCGGACGTCTCCATTGTGAGCGTGCGGAGTGTGAGGTCGGTGACTCCTGCATCCTCGAGCAGCTGACGGGCCTTGGGCGGGTCGTACTCGTGTGCGGGGATCGATGGGTCGTGACCGGCGACGCCTGCGACGACGACCGGCTGCGTGCTGGCCTGCGCGGTCGCGGGGTTGAGGAACGCGTCGCGATACGCGTCGACGTTCATCGCGAGGCTGATCGCTTCGCGTACGCGCGGGTCGTCCAGCTCCGGCAGGTGCGGGGGCAGAAGACGCATGAAAACGTTGTTGCCCGCCTGGGATGCGTGCTCCTGGAAGCCTTCTGTGCCGGCGAGCCGCAGGTGATCCTCGGGTGTGAGCTCGAGGGCGACGTCGACGGTGCCGCTCTGGAGCGCGAGTGCGCGGGCCGCGGGGTCGACGATTTGCTCGATACGCAGCCGGTCGAGGGAGACGGGTTCGATGAAGTCCTCGTACCGCTCCAACTCGATGAACGCCCCGGGCGAGAAGTTCGTGATCCGGAACGGACCCGAGCCGGCCTGAGCGAGCAGCGCCACGTCAGTGTCCCAGCCTTCTTGAGCCATGATTCGCGGGTTCATGATCGGCATTTGGAACAGTGGGTCTCGGATATCGGCGCGCGGCTCGGTCAGAGTGATTTCGACGGTGAGATCGTCGACCGGCTCGACGGATGCCACGGTGGGCGGGGACCCGAACGCGCCCGAGACGATGCTGTACGCACCCTCGTCCCGCAGGGGACTGTCGGCAAAGAAGTACGAGTCGAGCACTTCGACAACGGATGCGGCGTCGATGGCCGAGCCGTCGTGGAAGGTCATCCCTTCGTGGATGCCGATCGTGTGGACCAGACCGTCATCGGACCGCTCGTAAGAGTCTGCGAGGCCGTTCTCGATGTCGAAGTCGGACTGCGACGGCAAGAACAGCGGCCACGCGACCTCGTAGAACGTGAGAGTCGAGAGCGGATATGCAGAACCGAGGTTGAACGCGGCGGGCACGCCGTCCGGGGTTGCGATGCGTAGTGAACCACCAGTCGTCTCCGACTCGGTGGGCGGTGCTGCGGTGCAGCCGGCGAGCGCGAGTGCCGCTCCCGCAACGAGCGCGGCGAGCAACGTTGTCGTCCGATTCCAGAACCGGCCGCGGGCATGTGTCGGGTAATGCACGGTATGTCTCCTCATTGAGTCAAGTACCCCTTATTGGATCCCATTATTTCGATCATGTCAAGTATAGGGCTATGCTACGAGCGCAAGTTCGCATTTAGGATCCAGAAAGGGTCATCATCATGGACTTGAGAGGCACCGCCGTCGTGACCGGTGCGGGCAGTGGGATCGGCCGTGCACTGGCCCGGGCATTCGTGGACCGCGGCCTATCGGTTGCGGCGCTGGACATCGACGGCGACCGCGCGGCCGAAACCGCCGAACAGATAGGCGCGGGCGGCACGCATGTTCTGCCGCTCGCGTGCGACGTGTCCTCGCGGGAGAGCGTCGCCGCGGCTGGTCGGCGCATCCGGGATTGGCGCGGAGACCTCTCGCTGCTGTGCAACAACGCAGGCGTCGCGCTGCGACGCCGCGGGACTCAGGCGTCGACGGCGGACTGGCAGTGGGTCATGGGGGTGAATCTGTGGGGCGTTATCCATGGCATCCACGAGTTCCTGCCGGACCTGCTCGCCAGCCCGCACGGTGGGCACATCGTCAACACCGCGTCGATCCTCGGGCTCGTGCCGAGCGGAGTCAGTGCCCTGTACTCCGCGACGAAGTACGGAGTCGTGGGGCTATCGGAGTCGCTGCGCTCCGAACTGGAGGGGAGCGGTGTCGGGGTGTCTGTGTTGTGTCCTGGCGTCGTGTCGACGACGATCTTCGAGTCCGAGCGGGTGCGCCCCGACGCGCTGCGCACGACCGCGCCGATGGTCGAACTACCACCGACTCGCGTCTACGACTTCTCTCCACCGCTCGAGCCGGACGCTGTTGCCGAACTCGTACTCAAGGGCATCGAGGACGACCGTCTCTTCATCTTCACCGACCCCCGCACCGAGCAGATGATCACCGAGCATTACCGTGATGTGTTGCAGGACTTTGCTCCGTTGCGCCCCGCCTGACCGCCGGTCGGACGGGGCACGCGGGCGTCATTCGAGAGGGATGCGGTAGAAGCGCTGCGCAGCGCCGTGGAGCACCGCAGCTCGCTCAGTCGCGGAGAACCCGCCGATCGCCTCTCCGTACCACTCCCAGACGGTGCGGTACGAAACCGCCGGCCGATCGACGGGGAAGTTGCTGCCGAGCATGCAACGGTTGATCCCGAAGATGTCGATCGCCTCGGCGATCACCGGACCGAGCTCGGCGGCATCCCAGGTCGGGGAGATGAACCGCAGGGCCGAGATCTTCAAGTGGGCGTGCGGGACCTGCTGCGCGAATGTCCGCATCGCGCTGCGCCAGACCTCCCTTGCGTCCGGGTCGACCGGGAGCCCCACGTGCTCGACCACGACCGGCAACCCCGGGCGGTCACGGAAGAGTCGGGCCGCCTGCTCCAATTGGGCCGGCCACACCAGCAGGTCGAACGAGAGCCCTCGTCGCTCGAGCTCGTCGAGACCACGCTGCCACGCCGGGTCGTCCAGCAGGTTGAACCGCGGGATGTCGGCCCGCTGGGACTGCGGGTCGAACCACGCCTCCTGGCGGATACCGCGGAACAGCTCGAACTGCTCGTGCCGATCCAGCACGTCGGGTAGGTCGGGTGACCGGAGATCTGCGTACCCGACGCACACG
>CALALQ010000442.1 GCA_937925595.1 uncultured Demequina sp.
ACATCCGCAACATCTCCGAGTTCGAGCGCGATTTCCCCGGTGCGAAGGTCGTCCTGCTCGAGCAGAACTACCGCTCGACGCAGAACATCCTGTCGGCCGCCAACGCGGTCATCGGGAACAACTTCGACCGCAAAGACAAGAAGCTCTGGACGGCCGACGGCGACGGCGAGAAGATCGTCGGCTACACGGGGTACACCGCGCACGACGAGGCGCAGTTCGTCACCGACGAGATCGAGGCGCTGCACCGCTCGGGCGTCGCGTACCGCGACATGGCCGTGTTCTACCGCACCAATGCGCAGACCCGTGCGCTGGAGGAGATCTTCGTCCGCTCCGCCGTGCCGTACCGGGTGGTCGGCGGCACGAAGTTCTACGAGCGGGCCGAGATCAAAGACGCCATGGCGTACCTCATCGCCGTGGCGAACCCGCTCGACGAGCTCGCGCTCCGTCGCATCCTGAACACGCCCAAGCGCGGCATCGGCCCGGCGACGGAGACCGCGATCGCGCAGTTCGCCGAACAGAACGAGCTCACCTTCCGGCAGGCCATGCGGTCGGCCGGCGAACTCGGCCTCGGCCCGAAGGTGACGAAGGCGATCACGGCGCTCGCCGACCTGCTCGACGAGGCCGCGGCCATGCTCGTCCCGACGCAGGCCGCCATCGCGGCGGGCACGAACGAGGGTGCCGCGAAGGTGTCCGACGTGCTCGTGTTCCTGATGGAGCGGTCGGGTCTCCTCGACACGCTCCGCAACAGCCGCGACCCGCAAGACGAGACCCGCGCCGAGAACGTCGAAGAGCTCGTGGCGCAGACCCGCGACTTCGATCGTGAGAACCCGCAGGCGACACTCGTCGACTTCCTCACCCAGGTCTCGCTCGTCGCCGCGGCCGACGAACTCGACGACGCATCCGGCACCGTGTCGCTGATGACCCTGCACACCGCGAAGGGGCTCGAGTACGACGCCGTGTTCCTCACCGGGCTCGAGGAGGGGCTGCTTCCGCACCAGATGTCGGCCTCCGAGCCCGGGGGTCCGGCGGAGGAGCGCCGGCTCTTCTACGTCGGCATCACCCGCGCGCGGAAGCGCCTGTTCATCTCGCTCGCGATGAGTCGTGCGCAGTTCGGCGAGGTAGCCGTCGCGATGCCGAGCCGCTATCTGCAGGAGATCCCCGAGGAGCTCATCGACTGGAAGCAGTCGCCCGGCATGGCCACGAGCCGTGGCGGCACGCAACCGCGAGCGCTGAACGCCCGACGTGGCGGCGCGCCCGGGTCGGGCGGTGCCTGGGGCACGAGGAGCCGCGACCTCGAACGGTTCAGCGTGACCAAGGACCCGCTGGCGAAGACCGAATGGGCCAATCGGGTCGCACCCAATCGGGTCACGGGCAAGGTGCGCGACAACGGCGACCTCACGCTCGCGCCCGGCGACCGGATCCGGCACACCGACTTCGGTGAGGGCCGGGTGAACCAGGTGACCGGCGAGGGAGCGAAGCGCATCGCGCACGTGAACTTCGAACAGGCGGGGCCCAAGAAGCTGCTCATCAAGATCGCGCCGATCGAGAAACTGTGACCTGGCCCACGCGCAGACGGCGCACTGTCTACGAGAACGCCTGGATCCGGGTGACCGAGGACGACGTCGTGAAGCCCGACGGCCGCGACGGGATCTACGGTGTGGTCGAGGTGCAGCACACCGCCGTCTTCGTCGTCGCGATGACCGACGCCGACGAGGTCCTGCTCGTCACCATCGACCGCCACACGGTCGGGCCGTCGATCGAGGTGCCCGCGGGCAGCACCGACGGCGAAGACCCGCTCGTCGCGGCCCGGCGCGAACTCCGCGAAGAGACGGGCTGCGACGCGACGGACTGGCGCGAGATCGGCCGCATGGACGCCCTCAACGGCATCAGCCGTGCACCCGAGGTCGTCTTCCTGGCCAGAGGCCTGACGCGCGGCGCGCACCCCGGCGACACCCAGACCGAAGAGGGCATCAGCGACGTGCGTGCGGTGCCCTGGGCCGAGACGGTTCGCATGATCGCCGCGGGCGGGATCCGAGACGGCGAGACCATCGCGGCGCTGATGTTCGCGGCCGTCGCCCTGGGGCGAGCCGGGTGACCGGCGCTCCCGGTCGCCCGGCTGACCGGCGACCGTGGTGGCGCGACGTGCGTGCCCTCGACGTCGAGGTTGCGCGCGGCCGCGCCCGCGCGCTGGTCGGCCCTGCGCGACGCGGCGGTGTGGCGCACCATCGCGGAGCACGTGATCGCCGCGCTGGTCGCCGGCGCGCTCGCCATCGCGTTCGGGATCGGCCATCCGTACTGGGCCGTGGTGAGCGTCGCGGCGGTCATTCCTCCGGCGGGCGCCGCGCATTCGGTGTCGCGTGCCTGGCACCGGGTGTTCGGCACCGTGGCCGGCGTGATCGTCACCTGGCTGATCCTGCTGCCGGAGCCTGCGGTATGGGTGGTCGTCGCGCTGGTCGCGATCGCGCAGTTCGGGGCGGAGATCTTCGTCGGCCGGCACTACGGCGTCGCGTTGGTGTTCGTCACGCCGCTCGCCCTGCTCGTGGCACATCTCGCACAGCCGATCCCGGTCGGGGTGCTGCTCGTCGATCGGGTCATCGAGACCGCGCTCGGGTGCGCCGTCGCGATCCTGGCCGTGCTCGTCGCGCGCCGGTTCTCGCGTCGCACCGTCTGAGGCGGCGCGGGCCGGGCATAGCCGGCCGGTCGTGATCAGTCGCCCAGTCGCTCGATGAGTGCCATCGCGTCGAAGGGGGCGCGGACCTTGGCGTCGTTGTCGAAGTAGACGTAGGCGTCGCGCCCGGCCGCGAGGTGGTCGCGCACCCAGGCCGCCCAGCGGTCGAGCGACTCGTCGTCGTACCCCGAGGCGTACAGCTCCTCCTCGCCGTGCAGGCGCGCGTACGCGAACTCGGCCGTGGTCGCGGTGAGCCGAGGGTAGCGACCCGCGGTGTCCGCGACCACCGAGGCGATGCCGTGACGCGTGAGCAGGTCGGTCCACGCGTCCGTCTCGAAGCTCGGGTGCCGGACCTCGACAGCATGTCGCAGCGGGGCGGGGTCGTCGCGGTCGACCGCGAACCAGGACCGGCCCTCCATGCGCTCGTCGTGTCCGGCGGCGAGGGCCGCTGCCTGACCGCGCGTCCGGGGCAACGACGTGAGGAACGCATCGAGCAGCTCCTCGTCGAACGCGAGCGTCGGTGGCAGCTGCCACAGCACGGGGCCCAGCCTGCCGTCGAGCGCGAGCACGCCGCTCGCGAAGAAGTTCGCCATCGGGGCGTCGATGTCGCGCAGCCGCTTGATATGGGTGACGAACCGCGGCCCCTTCACCGCGAACACGAAGTGCTCGGGGACCGCGTCGCGCCACCGCTCCCAGCTCGACACACGCTGCAACGAGTAGAAGGAGCCGTTCACCTCGATCGAGGTCAGTCGTTCCGACGCATACGCGAGCTCGTCCGCCTGGCGGAGTCCCTTCGGGTAGAACGCCTTCCGCCATCGCGGGTACACCCAGCCCGAGATGCCCACGAATGCCCGCGCCGAAGGCAACTCAGGGGAGGCGTGCGCCGCGGCATCCGTCATGCTCGCCAGTCTCGCAGCGCCGCGACGCCGTCAACCAGGGGTTGCGGTCGCGCGAGCGCGACCGGCGGCGCGCACGCATACTGCTCCCCGCATGACGCGCGACGGATGCCTCCGGGTGACACGCGACGGATGTCTCGGGTAGCTCAGCTCGGGTCGCGGGTGCAGTGCAGGTAGACCGAGATCTCGTTCCCGTCCATCTCACTGCCGGCGAGGTTGGTGATGGTCACCCAGAGCACGCCCGACAGGCTCAGCCACTTCGTCGAAGGGCGGTACGTGGGTCCGACTGTCACGTTTCTCGCGGGCGTGCTCGGCGACCTCGAGGAGCGGATCTCGATGCCCGGGTAGAGCAGGTATCCGTGCCCCCGGTTGAAATCCTGGTTCGAGAGGTACGGGCGGTCGGGAGGACACTCCTTCATCCCGAACCAGATCGTCTCGAGCGGCTTGAACGTGGCGCCGAATGCCCGAACGGGTTCGGATTCGGCGTCGATGGTCACCGAATCGCCGACGGGGTCGGTCACCGGAGCGGTCGAAATGAACGGGAGCGTCGCGGCGAGGGACGCGGCCGCGAGCGTCATTGCAGTATGCATGGATACCACGCTATCAGGCGGCCGGGGCGATCGGTGGTCGGGAAGGTGCGACGTCGACCCCGCGGCATCCGTCGCCCTCGTTCGGAGGCCGCTCGCCGGGGGAGTACCATGGCAGACGGCCCGCGCGGATATCTCGATATCGAGAGATCGAGGCCGGGCCATCACCCACTTTCCCTGCGCGCGACCCGCGCGGAACGATTGGAAGCGACCTAAGCGTGGATCTTTACGAGTACCAGGCCAGAGACCTCTTCGAGAAGTACGGGGTGCCGGTGCTCCCCGGCATCGTCGCCGACACCCCTGAAGACGTGCGCAAGGCCGCCGAGCAGCTGGGCGGCGTCGTCGTGGTCAAGGCCCAGGTGAAGACCGGTGGCCGCGGCAAGGCGGGCGGCGTCAAGGTCGCCAAGACGCCGGATGAGGCGGAGGAGGCCGCGAAGGCCATCCTGGGTCTCGACATCAAGGGCCACATCGTCAAGCGCGTCATGGTCGCGGGCGGCGCGCGCATCGCGCAGGAGTTCTACTTCTCGGTGCTGCTCGACCGCGCCAACCGGTCCTACCTCTCGCTCACGAGCGTCGAGGGCGGCATGGAGATCGAGCAGCTCGCCGTCGAGAAGCCCGAGGCGCTCGCCCGGGTCGAGGTCGACCCCGGCACGGGTATCACGCCCACCAAGGCGCGTGAGATCGCGGAGGCCGCGAACTTCCCGGCCGAGCTGGTCGACAAGGTCGCCGACGTGTTCGTGAAGCTCTACGACGTCTACAAGTCCGAGGACGCGACCCTCGTCGAGGTGAACCCGCTCATCCTCGACGAGGACGGCAACATCATCGCCCTCGACGGCAAGGTCTCGCTCGACGAGAACGCCGAGTTCCGGCACGCGCATCACGCGCTGCTCGAAGACAAGGACGCGGCCGACCCCCTCGAGGCCAAGGCCAAGGAACTCGACCTCAACTACGTCAAGCTCGACGGCGAGGTCGGCATCATCGGCAACGGCGCGGGCCTCGTCATGTCGACGCTCGACGTCGTCGCCTACGCCGGGGAGAACCACGGCAACGTGAAGCCCGCGAACTTCCTCGACATCGGCGGCGGCGCGTCGGCCGAGGTCATGGC
>CALALQ010000443.1 GCA_937925595.1 uncultured Demequina sp.
CCCGCCACGGCCCATCGGCGGGCGTGCGGGCCGTCTGCGGCGCGCCCCAACACGAAGGCGGATGCGGCGGCCGTAAGACCGGTGAACGCGAGCGTGAGCGGCGGCGTCGACGTCGCGCAGAGGGCCCCCGCGGCGGTGAACGCCGCGATGACCGTGATCGCGAGGGCTACCGCTGGGCGTGTGCGCGTCTCCGCATCGCGTGCGGCGGTGCGGCCCGCGGGGGAGTGGGTGAGGGTGCTGGTTCCTGACATGGCGGCGTCCTGTCCTGTTTCGATTTCGGGTTTCGGGTTGGGGTGGGTTCCCCGCGAAACAGGGTGACGCCGGCGACCTCACCGCGTCCAACGATGGTTCTTGATGGATCGCATCACCGATCGAGATAATGCGCTGTGGACGTTCGCCAGCTCGAGGTCTTCCTCGCCGTCGCGGAAGAGCGCAGTTTCACGCGCGCCGCGGAGCGGCTCCATCTCGTGCAATCCGCGGTGTCGTCGACGATCAAGTCGCTCGAGCGCGAACTCGGCTTCGCGCTGTTCTCCAGGGGGCCGCGCGCCGTCGAGCTGACCGCGCAGGCTCAGGGGTTCCTGCCTTCGGCTCGCAGCGCCGTCTCGGCGCTCGCCGAGGCGAAGGACGTGGCGGCCGACGTGCGCGGCCAGGTCCGCGGCACCGTCAACCTCGGAGTGCTGGCGATCCCCGACTTCACCGAGATCCCCAGGGCGCTGCGGGCGTTCCGCGAGTCCTACCCGGAGGTCGTGGTGTCGGCGCGGACGAGCCCCACGGGCACGGCGGGCCTGATGCAGGGACTCATCGACGGTTCGCTGGATGTCTCGATCGTGGTGCTGCCGTTCGCGGTTCCCGACGAGGTCGAGATCGAGCCCATGTTCTCCGGCGAGTACGTGTTCGCCGTGGGACGGGAGCATCAGCTCGCCGGCGTTCTCGCGGACGCCGCCGTGGCGACGTCGCAAGCTCGAGCGGCCCCGGGTTCCAGGCTGCTCGAGGGTGTCGATCTGCTCAGCATGCCGCGTGGTTTCGCGATCCGGCGCGCGCTGGACGAGCAGCTGTCGGCGTGGGGTGCGACGTCGGAGGTCCGCATGGAGCTCTCGGACATGGGCTCACTCACACGCTGCATCGCCGACGGTCTGGGTGTCGGCCTCCTGCCGCGCTACGTCGTCGACGCCGATCCCGATCTTCAGACGCTCGAGATCTCGGACGTCACAGTGCAGTGGTCGGTGGCGCTCGCCGTTCGCCGCGGTCGGCCGCGGTCGGCGGCGATGCGCGTGCTCATGCAGGCCGTGCACGACGTCGTGCCGCTGGTCATCGCACGGCAGCAGGGGGCAGCAGCGGGCTGACGAACCGCCGCGCGCAACGCTGGAGACCGGGCGCCGAGCTCAGTCGCCGGATACGCACTTGCCTTGGTCCGCGCGACTGAACTTCCCGATCCGAACAGCGTCTCGGCGCCGCCGCCGTGCTGCGATCAGTCGGCGAGCTTCGCGGCCTCGGGCGCGTGCAGCAGCCCGAGTCCGGCGGTGCCGTACTCGGCCTCGACCTCTCCGATGACCACGCGGTATCGGCCGATCCACCTTTCGTGGCGGTCTTTCGCCTCACGATGCGCGGGCATGGCGATCATCTGCATCATCGCCTCCCGCGTCTCCCAGTAGTAGACCTCGGCGTGCAGGCCGGTCGCCTCGTTGTGCCACTCCTCTTCGCCGAGAAAGCCGGGAATCGCGCGCGTGCGCGCGGCGATCTCGTCGTTCCGGCGATGGAATTCGTCGTCGTACTCCTTCGCTTCGAAGATGAACGTCGTCGTGTACATGGCTTCCCTTCCGGCGGGTGCGGCGTCACCTGCTATCGTCCCAGTCTTGACGGATGCTTCGGCTGGAGGGCTGCGCATGTTCACGGGACTCAGTGCCTTCCCGCTCACCCCGTTCACCGACGACCGAGTCGACGAGCGCGCATTCGTCGGCCTCGTCCACCGCCTGCGCGAGTCGGGTGTGGATTCGATCGGCGCGCTGGGCTCGACCGGCAGCTACATGTACCTCGGCCGCGCCGAGCGCGCCCGCGTCGCGGCGCTCGCGGTCGAGGCGGCTGGGCCCGTGCCGGTCATCGTCGGGGTCGGGGCGATCCGCGCCCGGGATGCGGTCGAGGCGGCAGAGGATGCGCAATCCGCCGGGGCGGCCGGACTGCTGCTCGCGCCGGTCGGCTACCAGCGCCTCACGCCCGACGAGGTCTTCGGGCTGTTCGCGGATGTCGCCAGGAGCGCCTCGGTGCCGATCGTCATCTACGACAACCCCGGCACCACCCACTTCACGTTCTCGCCCGAGCTCTACGCCCGGATCGCCGAGCTTCCGCACGTCGCATCCGTCAAGATCCCGGGCGTCCCGGCTGACCCGGCCGCGGCGGCGGCGCACGTCGCGTCGCTGCGCAGCGTCCTGCCGCCCGGCTTCACCATCGGGGTGAGCGGGGATGCCTCGGCGGTGACGGGACTCCTCGCCGGATGCGACGCGTGGTACTCGGTGCTCGCGGGCACCGTCCCATCGCTCGCCGTCGAACTCACCCGGGCGGCGCGATCGGGCGACGCGGCGGCGGCGCGGGCCGCCTCGGATCGGCTGGCACCGCTCTGGGAGCTCTTCGCCGCATATGGCAGCCTCCGGGTGATCGCGGCCGTCGCACACCTGCTCGGGCTCACGTCAGCACAGAACCTGCCGCGCCCGCTGCGCGGGCTCGACGACACGACCGCGCAGCACCTCGCCGAGGTGCTGCGCGGTCTTGACATCGACGTCTGACGTCGGGCTGTCGCCCGGCCGTCACGCCTGGTGGGCGAGTGCCTTGGCCTTCAGGAGCTGGTACTCCTGCTCGGTGATCGTTCCGGCATCGGCCAGCGCCTTCGCCTTGGCGATCTCATCGGACGGGCTGGCGGAGACGCCCGCCGTCTCGCGGATGTACGCGTCCGTCTCGCGGCGCGCCGACGCGGCGTCGCGCAAGGAACGCTCGGCCATCCCGCGTCCGCGGGCGATGAGGTAGACGAGCGAGGTGAGGAACGGCAGGAAGATCAGGAAGACGATCCACAACGCCTTCCACCAGCCGTTCAGCTCGTGGTCGCGGAACAGGTCCGAGATGATCGCGAAGACCACCCACAGGTAGGCCACGAATGCGAAGAACCAGATCGTCCACCAGAAGATGCCCCAGAAGCTGTCCCAGAGTGACATGTGCGCGCTCCCTCTCGATCGGACCTCGGATGGCACGCGGCTCGCGCTCGTGTCGGCGAGGAGAATGAACCCTTGCACGGAGACTACTGAGATTTCCTCGGAAAGTCAGCAGGCGCGCCTAGCTGCGAGTCTGCTGGTGAGGGTGCCGGAGCGCGGCGATCGGGGGTATGTTGACCGCACACGCGGTATATCTCGATCGTGACACGGCCGTCACAGCGAGGAGTGGGTGCTCGTGAGCGGTATCGAACTCGTGCTGATCGTGCTCGGAGTGATCGTGCTCCTCTCGGTCGGTGTGATGGTGGCCTTCGTGTTCGTGCTCAGAGCCGCCGTGCTGCGCATCCGTCGTCGCAGGGAGGCGAGTGGTGCCGCGCTCCGTGCCAGAGCGCGCGTCGCCGTCGGGCCACAGCGCCCCGTGCTCGCGCTCCGGGTCCGGCTCGACGACGCACTGCGCAGCGGCCGCGCAGCCGTGGAGATCGCCGCGGTCGGCACCGGACCGCAGGGCGAACTTCCCCGGCTTTTCCGCCAGCTCGGCGCCGAAGCATCCGTGCTCGATCTGCAACTGCGGCTGATCCAGAGCGAGACCGACGCGCGGGCGCTCGCGGCGGAGACCGCGGCTGCGCGCGGCCGCGTCGAGCAGGTCGAGGTGCTCGTGCGCCGCATGCGGCACGCGGTGTCCGCGGGGCTCACGGTCACCTCCGACGACGCGCTCTCCGCGATCGGCACGGAGGTCGACCGCGAGGTCGCCGCGCTGCACGCGGGCATCGAGGAGCTGCAACGCCTGAATCGGCGCGACGGCCGTGCCGGCGCAGCCACCGTCTCAGATGAGGAGAAGCGATCATGAGCAACAGCAACTCGTCGAGGGTGCGGACCATTTTCAGGGCGAAGACCTCCAAAGCGCTCGACCGCGTCGAGGATCCGCGAGAGACCCTCGACGACAGTTACGACCAGCAGGTGAAGCTGCTCCAGCACGTCCGTCAGGCCGTCGCCGAGGTCGCGACCGCGAAGAAGCGGATCGAGCTCCAAGGCCAGGAGATGGGCGCGCGGTACCAGCGGCTCGGCGCGCAAGCGGCCGAAGCCCTGGCGCAGGGGCGAGAGGACCTCGCGCGCGCCGCACTCGAGCGCCGGGCCATGATCGAGGGGCAGGTCGCCGCGCTGCAGCAGCAGTTCGCGGCGCTCGACCGGCAGACCGCGCAGCTGCAGGAGCGTGAGCGCCGGCTGACCGACCAGGTCGCCGCCTTCCGCATCGAGAAGGAGACGATCAAGGCCACCTACACCGCGTCGGAGGCGCAGGTGCGGGCGAACGAGGCGGTGTCCGGGATCAGCGCGACGATCGAGGACGTCGGCTCGAGCCTCGACCGGGCGAGGGACCGTGTCGCGCAGATGCAGGCGCGCGCGGCCGCCACCGACGAGCTGCTCTCGAGCGGCGCGCTCACCGACGTCACGGCGGCGCCCGACGCGGACATCGTACGTCAGCTCGCCGCGGTGGCCGCGCAGGCCG
>CALALQ010000444.1 GCA_937925595.1 uncultured Demequina sp.
TGAGCACCATCGCCGCCATCGCCGACGCGGTCGCCGCGCACATCAACGCCGGGACCTTCGCTCAGCCGGTGAGCGCCGAGCGGATGTACCAGCCCGCCTTCACGCTGGAGGACCTCAAGGACCTGCGCGTGTCGGTGGTGCCGCGGACGGTCGGCATCTCCGCCGCCAGCCGCGACAGCAGCATCGTCGAGTGCGTCATCGATGTGGGCACGATCTTGTCCGCCAGCATGGATGCTACTCGGCGCCGTCGTTCTGCGGCGTGCGCTCAGGCTTCGTCGGGGACACACAAAGCCCGATGGTCAGCACTGCGAGCGCGTGGAAGCACGCTCTCAACAGCGTCTCCGTCCAGGCCGTGCTTCCCGCCGCGAGCGCCCGTTCCACGACAACCGCAACCCCCAGCGTGAGCCCGGCGAGGACGACGGACAGCAGCGTGGACGCGGCAAGCCGTCCGACCGCGAGCGAGTCCGGACCTCCCGTGCTTCGGACGCTCATGGAGTGACGCACGAGCGCGAGCACCAAGACCCCCACCATCGCGCCGAATCCCCATGCCGGCACGTGCAGCGGCGGGCGGGAGGCGGCGTTGGCGGTACCCCACACGAACATCGTCGCCACCCCGAGCACGGCGCCGAGTAGGCGGGTGAGCATCGCGGCACCTCCGATCAGATGAACTCTTCCGCGAACGCCCAGATGATCGCGCCGATCAGCCAGATCCATCCCACGACGGGGATGAACTTGGCGAGGATTTTCCCGACCACCTTGGCCGCGGCGGCACGCCCGATGCGCCTCGCAAGACGCTCGAAGAACTCGCTCGAAATAATGATGTCCAGCAGCTTCTTGAGCAACGCCCGAACGCGCTTCCAATCGCGCCGCGTGATCGCCTCTCCGAGGTCCTTCAGGATGTTGCCCCAGCCTTCCTGGAGAACGGCCAGGAATGCTTCGTAGAACTCGGTCACGCCGAGAATGGCGAGGATCTTCGCCAGCGCCTTGCGGGCAAGGTCCTCCGGCCCCATGGCCGCCACCCAGCTCGGCACGACAAGCTTGAGATCGGGAACCTCGACCGACAGTTGCTGTTCTGTCTGGGCCACCAGGGCCTCGAATGCGCTGTAGTTCAGGCAGGTCCAGTCGTAGACGTCGATCTTCTCCCCTTCGACGGTGATGGTCGCGGCCGTATCGATGCCGATGCTCTGCGCGAACTCCTTGACGAACGCCTTGATCTCGCAGGCGTAGTCAAAGAACGCTGCGGTCTGGGTGTGGCTCGCCTTGGCCGTACCCGGCAAGGACTGGTCCATGTCGACCGCGCGATTCACCAGATCGCTGAGGAAGAGCTTCCCTTCCCATGCCGGAAACGGCTTGTATAGGCTCAGGAGCTCGACGGCGAACTTGGACGTTGCAGCCATGGCGTGTCCTCCGATTCGGGACTTGGTACTGCCCTGTGATTGTACTTGCTACCCGCCGAGCGGTCAAGGACAGGGCACCCCTGCGGGTGGTGCCCGCGGGCGTGCTGCCTCCTGCCAACTTTCATGGCTCGGGCGTCCGCTTCCAGTGCCTTCGTGAACGCCGTCCCGAGGGCGCGGGTCGCCGGCGGAGATCCGCTGTCGGTGATCTCCGCCTCAAGTCCCTCCATCATCGGCCCGACGATGGAGAGCGGCGGGGCGCGGCTCGCGTGAGCGGCGCTTTCGCCGGGCATCGGCCGGGCCGCGCGACTTCCCCAGGCGCGACGCCG
>CALALQ010000445.1 GCA_937925595.1 uncultured Demequina sp.
GAGATCCACAGCACCCACTCGGGCCCGTGGTTCATCGCGGTGACCACCGCGGCCGTCGAACCCACCACAAACATGATCGTGAGCGGCACCATGCCCACGCGCTGTCCCACGCGGTCGACGAATCGGGCGGTGGGGACGGTCTGCACCGCCCAGATCAGCGTGCCGATCGCGGCGACGCGGCCAGCCATCTCATAGCTGTTGTACTGGATCTGCACCATGAGGATGATCGAGATGTTGAACATCGACATGGGCAGGCGCGACAGCAGGCCCGCGCTTGCGAATTGCAGGGCGCCAGGCTTGCTGAGAATGCCGCGATAGGTTCCGAACACCAGAAGATTTTCGCACGAGCCGCTGACACGGCTTACCAAGCGGTCGGAACTGCCCGACGCTACGGCGACTCGTCCGGATCCGTCGCCTCAGGCTCGGCCTCCCCACCGGTTGCCAAGATCCCTGGACCCTCGGCGTTCTCGCCGGCCTCAGCGTCGGGCGGAGGAAGGGCGTTTGCGCGGTGACGGCGCACATCCTGAACGATGAGCGCGATCGCGCCGCCAACGATGACGAGTGTCGCCAGACCGATGCCTCCCCACATCAGCCAAGGCTTCCAGTCTGTCTCGTTGCCGGCACCGGCGACGATCGTGATGTCCTCTCCGGACGCGAGGTCTGGCAGTCCAAGTGTGACGGTGTGGCCCTCGACCTCGCCTGCGGTGGCAGACGTCACGAGGCCGGGGAACGTGAAGGTGAAGCCGATGTCGACCTGGCCGCTCAGCAGCGCGAGCTGGCCTGCGGTGACGCCCGCTTCTTCGAGGGACTCTGCGGCTCCGCCGGCAGGAACCGTGACGACGTAGGTGTCGCCCGTGCGCACCAGGCTCGCGGCTCCCGTGAGGGGAGCGCTCGCCGAGAGCTGCGCCAGGGAGCGCTCGAACTCTGCGAGGGGAAGGTCGGTGGTGACGACCTTCACGCCGGTCAGGTCGCCGTCTTCGAAGTCTTCGACGGCGACCTGATCCGGGTAGGTGTTCAGCAGCTCGGTGTACGCCTCACTGCTGGTGATCAGTGTCTTGAGGTTCGCAAGGTCCAGGTCCACTTCCGCCGCGTCGCCCAGTTGACTGCGGGCGGCAGGGGTCGTCGCCACGATGATCGTCTGCGAGAACGTATCCGCGTCGCTGACGGTTGTGTCCGCGGTGAGGCGGACACAACCGGTCAGCGCGACGGCAGCGAATGCGGCTGCGACCGCTAGGCGAGCAAACGTGCGAACACGGGACTGTGCCATGCGCTTACCTTGTCACACGCGTGACTAGGCGGTGAGGTTGCCGTCCTCGGTCGACTCCGGGGCCTCGGCCGGCGCGGCCTCAGCAACCGGGGCGTCCCCAACCGGGCCGTCAGCGACCGGGCCGTCAGCGACCGGGCCGTCAGCGACCGGAGCCGCGTCCACCACGGGCGCAGCGTCAGCAGCGGGAGCCGCGTCGAACGCGACAGCGGGGGCGGCAGCAGCAGCGGAGTCCGCAGGAGCGGCGGCAACCTCGGCAGGCTTGCGGCCACGCAGGACCAGGAACGCCACCACACCGGCGACGATCAGCAGCAGCACGACGATGCCGACGATGAGCAGCAGGCTGCTCGAACCGCCGCCAGCGCTGGCAGCGCCAATCGCCTTGAGCTCCTCGGGAGCGTCAGCGGCGAGCAGGTCCCACGTGACGGTGCGGCCGTCGTTGGACAGCGTGCCGTTGTGCTCAGAGACCTCGCCGGGGAACGTCACCGAGAAGGTGAAGGTAGCGCCCATGGTGGCGGGGTCGACCTCGGTGCCGGGGTCTTCCGTGTCGAAGTTGCCGGCGACCACGAAGTTATCGCCATCACGGGTGATGGAGACATCGCCGCCCGCACCCGCGCTCTTGAACTCGTCGAGCGGCTGGTTCTCGAAGGTGTACTTGGTGCCGATGTAGCCACCCTCGGAGTAAGGCTCAGCCTTCACTCCCTCTTCACCGTCGAGCCCGCTGGAGAGCTGGTCGAGCACCTCGTCATCGGAGGCGCCCAGGCTCTCGCCCACGCCTTCCTGAATGGCGACGAGCATGCTGCCGTCGATTGTGTCGTTTTCGTTGAGCGTCAGGTCAACCTGCATCTTGAAGCAGCCAGCAAGAGTGGCGACAACAACCGCAGACAGCGCAAGCGCCTTCAGTGTGTTCTTCATCCGGCAACCCTCCCACAAGTGGGTGCCCCGCGCGAAATGCGAAGTTCCCCTAATTGCGCGGCACCGAGGGGAGGTTTCGGGGTGTGCCGGGCGAGCGTCGGGCCGTTGCCGCTTCTCGAGGCCAGAAGGTGGCGGCTGCGGCGGCCAATACCAGGGCGGTTACCAGGATCGCGGGCCACGGCGAGTCGACCGGAATCGCCGATGCCCTGGCCTCTAATTCCGGCGGCCCACCCACGAGATTCCACGTCACCGCATTGCCGTCGATTTTCCCGTTGGCGCTCTTGACCGGACCGGGAAAGGCGATGGTGACGGTCATTTCCGGATTGGCACCCGCGGCGTCGTCCTCGACGGTGGAAGATGCTTTGCCGCTCACCACGAAATCATCGCCATCGCGAGTGATGCCAAAGCGGTCGACCGTTGGCGCAAAACTGGCGAGCGGCTCATCGCGGAACTCGACTTCCACGCCCGCGAACCCGTTGGCGCGGTAGTCGTGGATCCACTGATGCTCGAACTGTGTCTGCAGGCCCGAATCGTCGAAGATGTCCTTGGCGACCTCTGTGTCACTGCCGCCCATGGCCGCGCCGGTGCCCTCCTCGAGGGCAACGATGTACGAGCCGTCCACCGTGTCGTCCGCGTTGACAGTGAGGTCGGCCTCGAATCGCAGGCAGCCGCTGAGCGCCGCGACTGCGAGCGTCACGAGCGCGAATCGGGCGAGGCGGCGATGCACAGCGCCAGGTTGCCACGCGGTGTGGAAGTGGCGGCCGCGCCACGCGGGGTGGGAGTGCTGGCT
>CALALQ010000446.1 GCA_937925595.1 uncultured Demequina sp.
TCCAGCCCTAGCGGCGCAGCAGCACGGCCAGCTCGCAGCCGTGGAGTATGTTTACCGGGTCATGATGGACGCGGCGAATCGTTCAGGCAACGTGAACCCTCATGTGATTCCGCTTCGGGCGCGCGAAGCACTTGACCGCGCGCTGGATGCTGGCGACGACTCGGAGAAGACCAAAGCTCGCGTAGTGGCAGATGCCCTCTGTTCGATGACAGAAGACGAGTTGCTCCGCCTCCATTCGCGGCTGACTGGTATTTCTCTTGGTTCGGTCCTCGACGCCATCGTCTAGTCAAGTGAGTCTTGGCAGCGGGCTACTGCGAAAGCTGCCACCACTCGACGCTACTGACCGAGGCGGGCTTCCCTGACGCGGACGGTACGTGCGTGGGCCTGCGCGGAGACTTGCCTGAGGTGGGGTCGAGGCCAGCGACTATGTCGTGATCAGGTACACCGAGTTCATGGCAGATAGTTCAGGTCATCAACGACCCGGTCCACGGCGTCAGAGTCTCGCCCCAGCAACAGCCACCGAAGCGGTGGCAGGCCGTCGAGTGCCTCGTGCGGCGTCGTGAGGAACGTGAAGCGGTTGAGATCGAGGTAGTCATCGGGGAACGCCGCGATGACTTCGCGCAGTCCCGGAACGATATCGAAGATCGTTCGATCCGCGAGCGCGTCCGGTGTGCGGCGCTCGTTGTCGATGACGAGTGCTGACCATGCGAGCCAGTCCTGTATTTGCCGTACTCCGTTGTCGGTGAACGCGGAGGCCGGTACCCCGCCCCGAATGGCGAAGGCCTGTTCCTCGGGAGTTGGTGAGTGCGGGTCGCCGTGGTCCCACACGGCCGTGATCGCGTCCACGAGATTGCGCAGCGTGGCTTCGAGCTGGGTCGTGCCGCGATCGGACGACGCCCTAGCGGTGCCATCGAGAAGTTCCTGCGCGGCTCGGGTCGCATCGCCAATGCGGCGCGCTGCGCGGCTCGCGTTGGACTCGGAATGACGATCGGCCATGTTCGGAATCCTCCTCCCTGGGGCCGACATCCCGACGGGGTCGTCGTTCCGCGTTGCTGACCTGCTTCCGACGTTAGGCCGAGGATCACGGGCTTCCTGCAACAGGTGCGAGCCACCGCCTACCGGCATCGGTCGAGGGCGCCCCTGACGAGATAGGTCCAGAGAGGTGCTCGATATGCGACCGCTTCGGGGGACGCGGGCAGTGCTCTTCGAGCCCAGTTCGTGATTCTTGAGCGCACATTGATAATCTGAGTGCGTTAGGAGTACACATTGCCGTAAGGTTTCGTGGCGGCCGCGCACAGAGGGAACATGACCAACTTCAAGGCCACTGGCCAGCCCACTGCACTGACCGCCATCGACCCCGCCTTCGACCGCACCCGGTCGCCTCATCCCGTCCCGACCGAGTTGGTGGAGCGGGCTGTCTCGCTCATCGACGCGTCGAACATCGCGCAGCTGCTCGACGACTGGGCCTCCGCCGACGAAGCAGTCGTCCGGTCCGAGCCCCTGACCACTCGCACCCTCCTCGCCGCCTGGGTGACCCTGGCGCTGGACGGAGCACCCCTGACTCTCCGCGACCTCGCGCAGATGCTGACCATGCGACTCGCGCCGTCAGCCCAAGACCTCCTCGAGCTTCCCGCGGACGTGCGGCAGCTGTCAGCGGAGAAACTCCGAGGTCGCCTCGCACGTGCTACCAACCGTCTGCTGGACATCGTCGACGCCTACCCCCTGCCCACGCGGGGGCGAGCGCTCACGAAGGCGGAGTGGGAGGTCGTGCAGGCGTGGCGCGCCGACCACATCGACGAGCTGGAGGTGCGGCGCACGCGTTTCCTGGAGCTGGCCAACCGGCTGCTGGCTGCTGGCTGCTCAGTTCAACACGCTCCCCGCATGTATCCGCAACGCGCCCGTGAGCGTGGCGGTCGATTCGCGCGTCCGAACCGCCCACGCTCGCGGCATGGCGAAGGCCCGTCTCGTTAACCTCCCGGCCACCGCGAGGGTCTACGTGGAGCCGGATGCCGGTTTCTACCTGTCGGCTGTCGCCGCGCGTGGCGGAGCGGACCCCGTCTACGGTTGGGAGGACCACCTCGCCGTCCTCTTCGACGCCGGGCGGACGGGGCGGGCGGTGCCGAACATCGCCATCGGGTTCAACTTCGGGGCCCCTGCCGTCAAGCCCGGCGCATCGGCCCGGGACGCTCTCGCGCAGGTCAACACCCTCACTGCAGGGCTGAACCAGGTGGTCTTCGACCGCGCCTACAACTTCGGCCTCACCGAGTTCCTTCACGAGACGGGCGCTAAGCCCGTGCCCGACCCCGTTCCCCACAGCTGCGGTGCGCCGGCCCCTGGTGACATCCTCCTGGACGGGACGTGGTACTCCCCATTCATGCTCACACACCTGATGAACGCGACGCCGGATGAGGGTGACCCGGGCAGTGACGGAGCGGGGAGCGACGCTGAGCGCAGGGACCTGCTCGCCAAGGCCCGCGCCCCCTATGCCCTCCGCGCGAAGGCCCCGTCGGACGCGCCGCGTGCCGTCTTGTCCGTGCCGTCCCCGTTCGAGCCGCGCGATGCCAGAAGGGCTGGGCGCAAGTCCGCGGAAGCGTTCATGGCAAAGCTGCGCTGCACGGAGAGCGCGCCCACTCCTGGAGCACTCCGCGGGGCGACCGGGCAGGCGTTCCTGAGCCTGCTGGCGGTCGCCGCGACCAACGCCCGGTCCATCCAGGAGTGGACGACGATGCCGTAACCGGCACAGGAGAACAGAGCGAACGGCCACCCGAAGGGGTGGCCGTTCGCTCTACTTGTGCCATGCAACCTTTCGACGGCGGATGGTCGCTAGGTCCGACCATCAAGGAAGATCGCGGGTGGCATAGTTCAGCGCTTCGGTGCGACTCCGTGAGAGACGACCATCCCGGAGCGCGACTCGTTGCCGAGAGAACCAATGTGCGAGCGCGGACTCGCCCGGCAGCGGGCCGTTCACGCGCGGGGCGCGGCCCTGCGTGCGGATGAACCTGCGGAGTTCGTCTGCGCGCGCGAGCCAATGATCGGAGCGCGAGTGCTCACTCCACCCGGGGAGGGCCGCGAGCGCATCCCACTGCTCGGGTGACAGGTTGTGCGCGCGTCGTTGGTTCGCAAGCCACGCGACGTCGGCGGAGAGAACACCGACGTCGCTTCGTCGGGGGAGGCGGCCAAGCCTGGTGGCCACGGCAGCGACGCGATCGTAACGGACCCACCAGCGGGTGTGGCGGGAGGACCTCGTGGTCGGGGAGAGCTCTTCCATGAAGCTCTCATGCGCAGTCCTCGACCAGAATCGGGGTCACTCACGGATCGCCCCGGTGACCGCTGCCGGTGGAGCATTGTCGTCGGCGTGGCTCGCAGTTGATGCGACATGCCTGCGAACTCACCTCATACCTTGTGCCGGGGAGAGGAGACGAGGTGGCGATCGCCGAGGCAGGTATGGACGCCGATCTTGACGACGAGCGGTGTGCTGTAGAGGGCTTTGTCGATGACGTCCTCGTCCGCGTCGGGCGCCGCCTTTCCTACAAGGCCGCGGATCTGCGGGCAGGGGTCTGGCAGCACGTGGCGTGGTCCTACCTGCGGATGCGGTTCCCTTTGGAGGAAGGTTTCGTGTTTCGCCGAGACGTGGTCGCGCTCGGGGTGCAGCAGCTGCCGATGCGTTCGGAAGCCTCGCTCGGTAGGCGTCGCGCGCTGCTGTTGCGCGTGGCGGAGGAGCTTGGTGTCGTCGAACGGCCCCTGCCCCCGTTGTACGGGTCGGAGCCGAGCGCCCCGTACACGGTCAGGGACGTGGCCGAGATGCGGGTATGGGCAGAGCTGCAGCGCCCGGATCGTCGGGAACCCGCTCGTCGACTACTGGCTCTGGGGCTCGGGGCCGGCCTGTCGGCGGGCGAGCTGTGTGCCATCTCGGGTCGGGACATCACCCCTGACGGGCACTTCGTGAGGGTCGCAGGGC
>CALALQ010000447.1 GCA_937925595.1 uncultured Demequina sp.
CCGCGTCGGAGAGGCGGGTGTGGCGGGTGTGTTCGGAGAACGAGATCTTCAGCGCTTTCGTCCGCAAGCGCCGCGGCAAAGGGCGCCTGGTCGGCCCGCCCGTGCGCGACGATCTCGTCAGACGGGACTTCACCGCGACCGGCCCTGACCGGCTCTGGCTCACCGACATCTCCGAGCACCCGACCAGCGAGGGGAAGGTCTACCTCTGCGCCGTCAAGGACGTCTGGTCGAACCGGATCGTCGGGTACTCGATCAACGAACGGATGACCTCAGAGCTCGCCGTCTCGGCCCTGCGGATGGCGATCCAGCGTCGCAGCCCGACCTGCACGACCGTTCACAGCGATAGGGGCAGTCAGTTCCGCTCGCGGCGCTTCCAAGCCGAACTCGACCGGCACGGACTCGTCGGTTCCATGGGCAGAGTCGGCGCGGCCGGTGACAACGCCGCGATGGAATCGTTCTTCGCGCTGCTGCAGAAGAACGTGCTCAACAGCCGCCGCTGGTCCACCCGAGACGACCTCCGCCTCGCGATCGTGACCTGGATCGAGCTGACCTATCACCGGCGTCGCCGGCAACGTGTCCTCGGCAAGTTGACGCCCATCGAGTTCGAAGCCATCATGACCACACAAGCCGCATCCGCGGCCTAACGAGAAGAGTCACCAAGACCTTCAGCAGTCCCCGCCTTCGAGGTGCACGGCTTGGCGGTGCCAGTGGGTCGGGGCAACATGTCCGCCCTCACCACGATCGTCGATCCTGTCCTGGATCGATGAGTAGATGTCGGTTGCGGTGTCCGGCTACATCGGCTAGGGGTCGCGGCGCTGTTCTCCCTTGTCCGCAACTACCCGCCCAGCGGGGCCAGTTTCGCCGTCGGCCCCTACACTCGCTGCCGTTGGACGCTTCTGACAGCCATGTTCATGGGGTCTGCCGGCGCGGGTATAGCGCCCGTGCAAGAGCCAACAGCACCGCGCACCCGGCGCAAAACGCGGCTTGTGGTGGGTCTCATCGTGGGTAGGTTGAGGCGCGCAGGATCTCAGAGCTTAGGGAACTCGCGAGAGAACTCATGTGGTTTGGGCATGCCTCCGCAAGAATGCGCCGTTTCTCCCTGAACTGGGCGGGCGCCACCCTCGATCACGATGGGGCGGCCGATGCTCCGTTTGAGGCCAGTCCCGCTAGCAAGTTTGCCCACGCCGCTGCGACGGCGCCGCGTTCGGTTGGCGTTGGTATGAGAGAACTAAGGCTGCCGAAGTAGTCAGCGAGAATCAGCTCGAACCCGCCGATCGTATACAGAGTTGCGCCGTCTAGGAAGAAGTTGGACGAACTTAGGGCGTCTTCAGCGGCCGCCTTCGCGTTCGCGTAACTTGAGCCGAATCGATCGGCGTAGAAGGCCTGATACCGCCACAGCGGATCGCTAGCGATCGCTGATCGAACGGAACGCACAACCGCATCGAGCGGTTGATTTGGGGCGTCGGCCATCAGCCCGCCGATGTGATAGCCGTCGATGTCGCCGACGAGGTCGTCGAAGCTAAACGAACCCTGCGTGGCGACATTGGAGTCTCTGCGACCGAGGCGCGAGGCGAACCAGTTGTAGATGGACGCGTAGGACGTGGGTCGTGGGCTCGCGTGTGCGGTCACGTACTCCGCCCACAGCGATGCTAGATCGAGGGACCATCCCCCCAGGTCAGCAGCGGTAACAGTTGAGGGGGAGGTGGGTCGACCCCATAGCGCGTACCCGCGTGCTGTGACCGCCATATGGCTTGTTCCCGCGGGTGTCCCGCCTGGTACCGCGTACTTGTCGACGAAGGCCGTTTCCGCGGTAGGGCTCTCTGCGGCCGCCGCAATACCAGGAAAGGTGATGTACAGATCGTGTTCAGGTGTAGCGATGTCGCCCGGGGGTGGGAGATAGAGAGCGAACTGCGTGGAGGTGTAGCCGGCCTCTTTGCTCTGGATGTACCAGAGGACCGCGTGAGCCTGTCCTCTCGCGTTGACGGCCGGGCTTGTCGTCTCGGCAAGAACGACCGCGTGGGTGATCATCCAGTAGAACGCGTCCCATTGGCCGTCGACGATGGGTGCGGCGTCGACATCGAACTGGCCCGCTGGTGCGGCACGCACCGATTGGACGTTCTTGTCGATTTCCATGCTGGTACCAGCAAGCGTGAGATTCTGGATCTGGTCATAGGACCACGACGGCGGCAACGCGAAGCCGAGGTTGCCGCTCCATCCCCAGGACATGGACGCGATGAAGGCCTCCGCGGCGAGCCCTGCATTGATGACGCGCGCGCAGACGTTTCGGGTCCCATAGATGCCCACCTCGTAGGGCACCCGCGTCCTCGCCAACCCATCAGCCACGCCCTGGAAGAACGGGATGATTCGGCTTGAGATGCCGTCGTCGGTGGCGTCATAGTCCACGGCGAAGAACACGGTGACGCCCGATTTGAAGCCGAGCTGTCTGAGACGTCGAGCGGCCTGAAAGGCGTGGTTCACGCCTTTCTCATATGTGAAGTCCGCTGGGGCGGTGTTCGATTCCTGCATGATCGGGAAGGTGTCGAGGCCCGCGGCGAAGATTGCTTGAAGCTCTCCAGGGATGTATCGCTTGGACGTGACCGTGAGGTAGCGCCCGACGGTGCGGTAGCCGTTCGCGAACAGCGCGGAGCAGAGCGCCGGCGTCAACTGAGTGGACATGTCACTTGCGATGCCCGGCCGTGTTTCGTCACCGGTACTCACGAGTAGCGACGCCCAAGTACGGAAGTCTCCCGATCCGTGGACGGGGAGTTCCGCGTAGGTCTGAAACTCCCGCGTCACGATGTCAGTGCTGCCATCGAAGGAACCGCTGAACGGCGAGGCGTACCCGTTGAAACGTAGCGCCCCTTGGAACAGCCGCACCCAGTTCTTCGAGAAGTCGCTACTTCCGATCGCTACTCCGCCCTGCGAGGAGATGCCGCTTTTGGTGCCGGAGCCGAAGTTCCCGTTCGCCACGCCATCCGCCATGCCGATCTCGTACTGGATCGCATACATCAGTCCTTGCTGGGTGTTGCGGGAGAACAGCCCGTCGCACGGCAGGATGGCGAAGTCTCTCCGGTGGGAGTACTTCCCGTTCAGCCACTGCTGAACGTCACGCACCGACGCTGTACCTCCGCTCAGGAGAACGTAGGCATCCATCGTCAATAGCGACCGCATCACCTTCGGGCCGATGCTTGGTGTGCTCGCGAGACCCATAGCGGTGGTCATGCTCATGACCGACGCCTGAACCGTGAGGTCATAGGTCCCGGAGGACCAACCCCCCGAGTACCCTTTGCACCAGAGGCCCCCTTGCGCGATCCGGACGATGTTGCTGTTCGTCGTCGAGCCACTGACAGCTCCAACCTGCGTCGTAAACGCAGACAGCGTTCCTGCCCCAAAGTTCGTCGACAAGGTAGTGATACCCAGTTCGATCTGGAGGGCCCGCGTCAGCCCGTAGATCGTCGTCCACCCTGTAAGACCATTCTCGGGAACTGCTACCCACTGAGAGTGCGCGCCGTAGGTCGAGTTCAGCCAGGTCTGCGTCTCGAGTACTTTGAGGTCCACAGTCACGCTCCTAATGTGTCGAGCTCGAGAGCCGCGCCGGACTCGGTCACTGACGCGACTTCATATCGGCCCGTCTCGCGAGCGGATGCCCATTGCGCGGCTGTTGCACGTAGTTGCACGATCCCGGGGTTCACGTTGGACCTCCCCAGAGACGTTCGCGTGTCAGGTCCGACGAAGCGCACTTCTTTCGTTTCGCCGCTCTTGAGCGGGAGTTCGAGCACGAAGCTCGCTTGCCTTGCTTTTGTAGACTGGGTTCTCAGCCCGTGGTCCATTTGCGGACGTTCACGGTCTGGATTCGTGTGGGTGACTGCAATTTCGATACCAGCAGGAGCGGGATGCGGACCAACGCTCCGCACGACAATGAGATCGCACATTACGCCAGAGTCCGCCGCCGACCACGTGGCGCTTAGCTCAACTCCCCACGGCGTCGCCTGAATACGCTGCGGGGTAGAGACCAATCGATGATCGTCCGCCGCGCTGACGGCGACGACTGTCGCTGTGACGCGGTCGACAGCATCTTCCGGATAACGCGCTAGCGCTCGGACTACGGGGATGATCTGAGACGCACGACTCAACTCACGAACGCGGGCGCGCCCCTCGCCCGCCGATACGGTCGCCCTTCCGAAGGCCCCACCGTTGCCGAGAGTGAACACGTCGTCTAGGGCGAAGAGCCGCTCGTCCCAGGTGAAGTCGACTTCCCGTACCTCGCGAACAGTCCTGAGATCAATTGCGCCCGGGAACTCAACCTGAATGCGTTGGCTCCAGTCCGCAGTGAAGCAAGATGCCACCGCCGCAGCGCCGACGGCCCGCGCGCGCCCCCCGGAAACGGCCGACGCCGCGGCGGCCCTTGTCGGGTCAACCTGCAGCGCTATCGAGCCTGCGACGACCCCCGAGAAGGCTATGAAGGCGCGGCGGCTCATCGTCTTCGTGCTGCGCATGTCGTCTCCGCATCTGCAGGGTGTTGCGTTCGTAGCGCCCTGTATAGCAACAAGCCCACGTGCCGTGTGGGCCGCGCCCGACGATTGATCGGCTATCCGCAGCTCGTGCCCTCACCCGAGAGCATGAGCACAGGGGCAAGGTCAAGTGTGTTGTCAGAGCCTGGACGTGATTGGAAGTAGCGAACCTCCACCGAACCATTGACCATTCGAGCCTCATATCCGCCGTCGTAGAACGGTCGGTACCAGTCGTCGGTCACGATGGACGCGACCTGGTAGAGAAGGAACCCCTGCTGACGGTAGATCTTGCCGCTACCCCACGTGTCGTCAACGACATAGGGAGTGGTGCAGTTCGGGACCTCCAGGGCGACGAGCGGCGTCGGTGACACAAGCAGAATGGTCAGTCCGACGGGGATGATCGCCATGCCTGGGATCGAGCTCAGCCAACGCCCCTTCCTGGGGATCATCGCAAAGAGGCACGTCAATCCGAGCAGCGCGATCAAGAGTGCAACCAACGCTGCGTCGTAGCCTTGCAACCCGGCGATGACCAGCTTGCGCGCCTCGTCGTTGACGATGACCGCGGCAACTATCAGAGCAGTCGCGAGAGATGTCGTCACGCCAAGAAGCCAGGCAAGGCAATTTCGAAGAGCCCGCGAACCTTGGCCCGGGGGCGGGACGGTGTATTGGTCGTTCCGTTCAGGGCGTTCGGTCATGCTCCGACTATCGCTCAGGTGGCTGAAAGATGCCCGTTCGGGTCGCTGCCGGTCAAGCCCGAGCGCGGTCAGGACCTCCGCGGGCCGCGCGCACGCCTCGCGACGGTCCTGCGCTGTTCGGGGAGCAGAGACGCTCGAAGGAAGAGGGCTCAGATTTCATTCATTTGAGGGATGCACCAGAGGGAGCATGGGCCAGTACCCATTCAGACCCGCTGGTGCGTAGCGCGGAGGACGGAGGACGCTCCCGCGCTAACGCATCCATGAGGCGGCCTCGAGCGCCACGGCGATAGCGCAGCCGGAGGGGACCTAGAGGTTCAGGTTGTGCGCTCGCGCCAGGAGGTCAGCGATGTCGTGGAGACCCTGACGACGGAGGTAGGGGATGTAGTGCGTCATGGGTGGCGGATTGGAGCGATACGGGTTCGCATCAGCACCGGCCCATAGCCCGCCCCCGGGCAGGGCAGAGAGCCCTCCGCCGGGAAGAGTTGACAGCCCTCCCCCGGGGAGCGTGGACAGCCCGCCGCCAGGGAGCGTGGATCCGTTCCGTGCCCACGTGTTGCGTTGCGCCATCGGCGTGCTCCTGAGTGAGGTTCGGG
>CALALQ010000448.1 GCA_937925595.1 uncultured Demequina sp.
CGAACCTCCATTACGACTTCGAGCTGGGCCTGAGCATCTCCGGCACCATCTCGCTTGGCCCAGGGGCGGATCCCGCGTGGAAGGACGCGCTGTTCGCCACCGTCACGATTCCTGGACCCGACGGCTGCCCGTGCGGCGACGCGATCACCACCAAAGCGGACCCGGTGACGGGCGAGTACACCCTCCGCGGTCTGCGCCCAGGTTCATACACCGTCTACTTCGAGGGCAAGCCGAACCCTGACATCACTCCCACGGTGAACTTGATGCGGGAGTGGTACAACAACTCGTACACCTGGGATGGCGCCTCCTACGTCGACGTTACGGAAAGCAGCGCAACTGGAATCGACGCCACCCTCGAGGTGGGCCGCACGATCTCCGGCGTCGTCACACTCCCCGGAGGGGTGCCGGAGGACGCCTACCAGGGCATCGAAGTGTTCGCCGAGGGCACGGACATCAGCCAGTGGGTGTACGCCGACGTCGATGCCGAGACCGGCGAGTACATCGTCACCGGTCTGTCGCCGACGCAGTACACCCTTCGGTTCATCGCGTCGGACTGGTGGGAAGGCCCGAACCGTGTGTACACCCCGCTGGCGTCCGTGTACTACGGAGGCTCCTACGTTGAAGCGAGCTCCGCGACAGTGGATGTGTCGACCACCAACGCGTCGGACCGCGATCAGACGATGCCCCTGGGCCGCACCATCTCGGGTACGGTCTCGCTCGGCGGAGGAGTCGACCCCGAGTTCCTTGGACACGTTGTGGTCTCGGCAAGCGACAACGCACTTGCCCAGTACCGCTCCGCGGAAGTGGATGCGGACACCGGTGCGTACACGATCCGCGGGCTTGCCCCCAGTGCCAACTACCTCGTGGAGTTCGTGGGCAATGACTTCCAGCGCTACAACGACGACCTCGCGCAATGGGAATGGATCTACGAGGACTTCGCCTACGAGTTCTACAACAACAAGCGCAACCCGTACGTGGCAGACCTGGTGAGCGTCTCCGCTGGGAACGCGACGGGCATCAACGCCACGATGGACTGGCAGGACGGTCCCCGCGAGTTCTGGGTGGCACCCACGCCCTCCATCGAAGGCGTCGCCACGTTTGGCGAGACGCTCTCGGTGAACACCGGGGCGTGGGAGCCGTGGGCGGACCTTTCCTACGTGTGGAAGCGCAATGGGGCGGATATTGCGGGTGCCACGGGACCCAGCTACCAGGTTTCCGCTGCGGACGTGGGCCAGAGCATCACCGTGGCTGTCACCGGCGAACGCCCGGACTTCACGGCCGTCACCAAGACATCAGCCGCAGTGACTCCGGCGGCAGCCGCCTTCACGACGGCATCTACTCCCACGATCGCCGGCACCGCGACGGTGGGACAGACGCTCACCGCGAATCCTGGCCTGTGGTCGCCTACGCCCACCCTCACGTTCCAGTGGACGCGCAACGGCAGCGACATTCCCGCCGCAACCACACCCAATTACACGCTCACCAACGCCGACGCTGGTGCTGAGATCGCGGTGCGGGTCACCGGATCGCTTGCAGGCTATGTGACCACGCCCAAGACGTCGAGTGCCGTCTCGGTAGGCGGTGGCACCTTCACCTCGGCACCCACGCCGCTCATCGACGGTCTTGCGCAAGTGGGTTTCACGCTGACCGCTGACCCTCAGACCTGGTCGCCCTCGCCCGCGCTGACGTACCAGTGGACGCGCAACGGCGTGGACATCGACGGTGCGACGTCCCCCACCTACGACCCGGTTCCCGGTGACGTTGGCGTCGCGATCGCTGTGAAGGTCACAGGCACGCTGACCGGGTTCACCACCACGACGCGCACCTCCTCCTCTGTCACGGTCCAGCAGGGCGTATTCGGCGTGGCGCCGACACCCACCATCAGCGGCACCGCGACCGTCGGCCAGACGCTTGCGGCGAACCCTGGCTCCTGGGAGCCACTGCCAGCATTCGCGTACCAGTGGACGCGCAACGGCCAGGACATCGCCGGCGCCACGTCGTCGACCTACACCCTCGTTGGAGCCGACGCTGGCACCGCTATCAGGGTGAAGGTCACCGCCACCAGGGACGGCTACCAGACCCAGTCGAAGGTCTCGAACCCCACCTCGACCGTGAGTCCCGGCAGCTTCACTCAGGCGCCCACGCCGACGATCTCCGGTGAGGCTGCCGTGGGGCAGACCCTCGCCGCTTCCGTTGACGCGTGGAGCCCTGTGGCCACCTTCGCTTATCAGTGGCTGCGCGACGGCGCTGACATCATCGGCGCTACGAATGCCACGTACACGCTCGTGAGCGCCGATGCTGGCAAGAAGATCTCCGTCAAGGTCACCGGCAGCGCGGCGGGCTATCAGAAGACGACCACCGTCAGCGCGGAGACCGCCACCGTCCTGCCGGCTGTCTTCACCACGGCTCCCAAGCCCACGATCAGCGGCAGCTTCTACCAGGGCGGCACCGTCAAGGCGAATGAGGGCACCTGGGTGCCCGCAGCGTCGGGCTATGCCTACCAGTGGTACCGCGATGGCAAGGCGATCTCTGGCGCCACCGCCAAGACCTACAAGCTGACCGCCTCTGACTCGGGCAAGAAGCTCACGGTCAAGGTCACCGCCTCGGCTCCTGGCGTCGCGTCCAAGAGCGCCACTTCGGCGTCCAAGACGCTGTCGAAGTTCTTCACCAAGATCGGCTCGCCGTATATCAGTGGCACGGTCAAGGTGGGCAAGACGGTCACGGCCGCCAAGGGCACATGGTCGCCTACGCCGTCGTCGTACAGCTACCAGTGGTACCGCGACGGTGTGGCCATCTCGGGCGCCACCAAGTCCACGTACAAGCTGGTCGCCGCCGATGCTGGCAAGAAGCTCACCGTCAAGGTCACCGCGAAGAGGAGCGGCTACGCATCGCAGCCCAAGACCTCCGCGGCCAAGACCGTTGCGAAGGGCACCTTCTCGACGGCTCCGACGCCGAAGATCTCGGGCACCGTCAAGGTGGGCAAGACGGTCAGCGTGACGGTCGGCACGTGGTCGCCGTCGGCGTCGTTCACGTACCAGTGGTACCGCTCCGGCACGGCCATCTCCGGCGCCACGAGCAAGTCGTACAAGCTCGTTGCTGCTGACGCTGGCAAGAAGCTCACCGTCAAGGTGACGGCAAAGAAGTCCGGCTACACGTCGAAGTCCAAGACGTCGGCGGCGGCGACGGTCGCGAAGGGCACCTTCTCCACGGCTCCCACGCCGAAGATCTCGGGCACCGTGCAGGTGGGCAAGACGGTCAGCGTCACCGTGGGCACGTGGTCGCCCACGCCGTCCTCGTACAGCTACCAGTGGTACCGCGATGGCAAGGCCATCTCCGGCGCCACCAAGTCCACGTACAAGCTGGTGGCCTCGGACGCGGCCAAGAAGTTGACGGTCAAGGTCACCGCCAAGAAGTCCGGCTACACGTCGAAGTCGAAGACTTCTGCGGCAAAGACCGTGGCCAAGGCGACGTTCACGACGGCTCCTGCTCCCACGATCTCCGGCACGCTCAAGGTGGGCTCCACGCTCACCGCGACGCCTGGAACATGGTCGCCCACGCCTTCCTCGTTCACGTACCAGTGGTACCGGGGCGACACGGCGATCTCCGGTGCCACCAAGGCCACCTACAAGCTCGTGTCCGCTGACAAGGGCAAGACCATCAAGGTGAAGGTGACCGCCAAGAAGTCCGGTTACACGAACAAGGCGAAGACGAGCGTCAAGACCACGGCGATCAAGTAGCCCTCAACGCGATAAAGGCCGCCTTCGCACCGCATCACTGACGAGTGCGAAGGCGGCCTTCGTCTGCTGCTGGCTACCAGACGCGGTCACCGCGGATGACGACGTCGGAGCCGCCATCCACGAACACCACCTGGCCACACAGGTGGGTGTTCTCCTCGCTGGTGAGCCAGGCCATCAGGCGTGCCACCACGATCGGCTCTGCGAAGCCGTTGAGCGGCATGGGAACCATCTGCTCAAGGCCCTCGCGGGCACCCTCGCCCTCGAGGAGGGGAGCCACCATCGGGGTGAGGATGACGCCAGGAGCCACGGCGTTGAGGGGGATGCCCTTGCCGGCCCACGCGTCCGTCGGCGCGCTCCTGCGCAGCCAGCGAGCGAACGCGACCTTGGTGGACGCGTAGATCAACTGGCCCTTCTCGTCGTCCGCCGCGAGCACCTCGGCGCGGGCAAGCGCCTTGGCCTCGTCGCCGTCGAGTTGCGCCTCGACCAGCTCCTCATCTACGGGCATCAGCGTGGCCATCGACGCCACACCGACGGCGCGGGGAGCAGGTGAGCCCTCAAGCAGAGGACGCAGGCGCTCGAGAGTTGCCACCATGCCGAAGTAGTTGACGCCCACGGTTGCTGGGGTGGGAGTTGCGAGTCCGGCGTTCGCCACGATCGCGTCGATGCGGGAGTCGGTCAGTTCCCTGACACGGTCCACCATGCCAGTGCGACCGGCCTCCGTCGTAAGGTCCGCGACAACGTCCGCGTCGCGGATGTCAACACCGATCACCCGGTGTCCTTGGGAGGTGAGCAGCTCGGCCGTTGCCTTGCCAATGCCGGACGCCGAACCGGTCACCACATATGTGCGGGTCATTTCGATACCTCCTCGTTGAGGCCCGTTACGTACTTTCACGTTACGGTCGGCTCGGCCCGGATCGCGGGGACCTTGGTCCCCACACAGTCGCCCGCAAACAGGGTCGACGACGGATTGGCGCAGGACGGCCACCGTCCGGTACAGTTGGTACTCGCGTTCGCCGCCCGCGAGGGTGCGACGCGGCTAGGGCCCCGTTGTGTAGCGGCCTAGCACGCCGCCCTCTCAAGGCGGTAGCGCGGGTTCGAATCCCGTCGGGGCTACCACGACCTCGTCACTCAGGTGACGAGGTTTTTTCTTTCCCCGCACTCACCGCCCTTGAGGGTGTGTTGCGGATGCTCTGCGCAGATGGGGGTACCCCATTGATGTCCAATCCGGACACCAACGCAGAGAGGAGTGGTTCGAATGGGAACCATGACTGACACGATCGACGTGGACGTCGATGTGAGGACTGCCTACAACCAGTGGACCCAGTTCGAGGAGTTTCCCCGGTTCATGATGGCGGTCGAAGAAGTGCAGCAGCTCTCCGATGACAAGCTGCACTGGGTGACGAAGGCCGGCCCCGTTGTACGCGAGTACGACGCGGTCATCACCGAGCAGACCCCCGACGAAGTGATCGCCTGGAAGTCTGTGAGCGGCACCGACAACGCGGGGCGCGTGAGCTTCCGCCCCCTGGGCGATCAGAGCACGCAGATCACCCTTGAGCTCACCGTGTACCCCGAGGGATTCGTCGAGAACGTGGGTGACGCCACCGGAGCGATCGACGCCATGGCGAAGTCCGACCTGCGCCGCTTCAAGGAGTTCATCGAGAACCGAGGCGACGAGACCGGCGCCTGGCGCGGCGAGATCGACAACGAGAACATGAGCTCGGGAACGGACGATTTCAGCGATCGCTCGCTCCAGGACCGGACGGACTCTGTGCAGGCCGGCCCTGACGCTCCGCTGGGCACCGGAGCCGTGCGCTCCGTGCTCGACGGGGACGACGACCCCTATCGTCGCCCCGCTGGGCTCGAGTAACGAACCTCAGACACCTCGTCGCGGGCGCCGGCCACCTTTAGGGGCGGCGGGTGCCCGCGATGTCGTCTGCGCTGGCCAGTCGCGAGCGCCACAGCTCGACCAGCTCTTGGGGCGGCACTCCGCACGCGGGATCCTCGGCATCGATCCGTGCCCGACGCTTGGCAATGGCCGCGTACACAGCGTCACGCAGGCGTCGGGGGAGCAGGCGACCGGCGACAGCCGCTTTCCAGGGCCAGCCGAGCCTCTGCATGATGGCGAGCACAGCGTCGGACCTGACAAGGCCACGAGAACCGTCGCATACGACGATCGTGGACTGCGTCATCGCATACTCAAGCCCCGCATGCGCGACGACGGCGCGTCCTACATCGCCGTTGGAGCCAGCGATGAGGAACACGCCGTCGTTGTCGTGGCGAATCAGCCACGAGACGAACCCATTGCACAGGGCGCACTCGCCGTCGAAGACGACGATCGGCTTGGTCATGGGCCAAGCCTATGGCCCTGGCGCGCTACTTCACCTTGATGGTCTTCGCCCCCTTCTGCGAGCGATCGTTGTAGCCCTTCTTATGGCCCGTGACCACCACGGAGAGGTACGTGCCCCTGTCCGCGGCAACCAGCTTGTAGGTCTTGCCAGTGGCCCCCTTGATGGCCTTGCCATTGCGATACCACTGATAGGTGTACGTGGTGGCGGCTGGCGACCACGTGCCCACGATGACCTTCTGCACCTTGCCCACCTTGAGGTCGCCCGTGATCTTGGGGATGGGCGGGCGAGCGAAGTTCAGCTTCACCACGGTGCGCGCAGGGGACACGCGCGGGGTGCTGTGGTAGCCGCTGCGCTTGCCGGTGACCTTGACGGTGATCTTGGCCCCAGCGTCGGCCTTCTTGAGCGTGTAGGTCGACTTGGTGGCGTTCTTGATCGCCTTGCCGTCGCGGTACCACTGGTAGGCGAACTTGGCCTTGGGCGACCACGTGCCGGTCTTTGCCTTGAGCGTTGAGCCCGGCCTCGCGAAGCCCGTGATCGACGGCTTGGGCGCCTTCTTGAAGAGCTTCTTGAGCGTGACCGCAGACGAGGTCTTCGAGACGGTCTGGTAGCCGGCCTTGGTCGCCGTCACCTTGACGGAGATCTTCTTCTGCGAGTCCTTCGACGTGATCTTGTAGGAGGACTTGGTGGCGCCGGAGATCGCCTTGCCGTTGCGGTACCACTGGTAGGTGAACTTGGTGGGCTTGGGAGTCCACGTGCCCACAGTGGCCTTGAGCGTGGCGCCAAGGTACTTGTCACCGGAGATCGTGGGCTTGGGGGCCTTGGTGAACTCCTTGTCGGGGATGTCGACAGGGGCCTCGGGGATGGACAGGTAGGCCACCGCCTGGCTCAGAGCCGAGTTCCAGTTCACCGTGATCTCGTTCGTGGCCCAGGAGCTGATCTCGTCGACGTAGCACAGCTGCGGTGCGCAGTCGTTGTTGGGGTACAGCGCCTGGAACGTGGGATCCCATGTGGGGAAGTCTGCGTTGGGGCCACCGGCAACGGAGCCCCGTGGCGGGTTGGGCATCTCGGGGTTCAGCTGGTTCGCGAACCAGCGGGAGTGCTGGTTCTTGCTGAACACCGTGCCGTAATCGGTGATGTACGAGTTCGCGAGGGCGTTGCGCCCAAGGAGGTAGTCCATGGACTCGTAGGCCGCCTGACGCAGGGACTCGTCTCCGGACAGGTCGTAACCTGCCCCCAGCACCACCATGTTGTTGAGGATGGCGCTGTTGGAGCCCCATACGAACTTGTCGGCGGGGAGGGCCTGACCGAACGGCTGTTCGGCCTGAACCGACGCCACCAGCTGGGCGCCCGCGACTACCTGGTCGATGATGTCGTGGCGTCCGGGGAACGCGTTGTCGACGGTCGCGAGGTTGATCTTGGCGAGAGCGTCCACCTGGCCCCAGAAGAAGCCGTCATCCGGGAAGGAGTTGGCGTCCGCGATGGGGGAGCCCAGAAGGAAGTCCTCGAAGGCCTTCTCGCCGGTGGTCAGGTACAGCTCTGCGGCTGCCCAGTAGAACTCGTCGGTGACGTTGTCATCGTCGTAGGGTCCACCGCCGTTGTTGCCGTCCGCGGCCGGAGCGTAGATCTCCGGGTTGGCAAGGGCAGCTGCCCACGCCACGCGAGCGTTGGCAAGCAGCTCCGCCGCGTAGTCCGCGTCGTAATCCTTGAACAGTCGGGCGCCCTGCGCCGCCGTGGCGACAAAGTTCAGGGTCGCGGCCGTCGAGGGACGGTGCAGGTAGCGCACCTTGTCGTCGTTGTGCGGGAGCAGGGGCAGGCCGGTCCAGCCGTAGTCGTGAATCTTGTGGTGGACCATGCCCTCGAGCTCTTCACCCTCGGGAACCATCATCGAGGTGAAGAAGTCGAGTTCCCACTTGGCCTCGTCGAGGACGTCGGGCACGCCGTTCCCGGTCTCGGGAACATTCAGCGTGCCGTCGCCAAGCGCCGCGACAGCCTCGGAGCCCGCGCGGAGCGCACGCTCGTACGTGGACAGCAGCTGCGCTACGGCAATGCCGCCATTCACCACGTACTTGCCGTGGTCGCCGGCGTCATACCAGCCGCCAACCACGTCGAGGGTGTAGTCGCAGGTCCACGGCTCGCCGTAGACGACCTCCGACTCCTCGACCGGCTGGCAAGCGACGTTGTAGTCGCCTTGGTTGGTGTCACTGCCTCCGGCCTCGGAGACGTGGCCAGCGGGGCGAGCGTAAGCGTCGCCCACGATGGCAGCCTCTATCTCGATTCCGGATCGCGCAAGGTAGAAGTAGTTGAGCGCGTCAGTCAGCAGCGGCTCGTAGAGCCCAGCGCCGATCGAGAAGACGTAGCTCGAGTCGCCGTCCGCGTGCAGGACGTACTCGCCTCCAGCGGTGATTCCGGAGAAGTCGATCTCGTGGACGTTGAGTCCCGCAGAGGGGTCCACGCCACGGGGGATCGAGGTGCCGGTCGCGACGGTGGCCTCGTCGTCGGTGCGCTCAAGTTCCCAGGTGACGGGGTCGGTGGACTCGGTCACGAGGGTGGCGCGCATGGGCTCGCCAGGCACGTAGCCGTGCTGGTTGACCTTGACGCGGGGGCCCGTCTCCGGTGCGTACGGCGGCTTCTCGCCGCCGCTCAGCAGCGACACGTCGTCGACGCAGAACGTCCACGGGGTGGAGGATCCGCCCACCTGGAACGCGATCTGCGCGTTGTCACTGGCGTTGTTCATGGTGAAGAACACGGTGTGCTGCTCGAGGTCCTCACCGGGGGTGTCGATGTACTCGGTGTAGACCGTGTACGGCGCGGCGCCAAGGCCCACGATGGCGCGCATGGGACCGCCGGTCCCTGACGCCTTGAAGCTCAGCGTGTAAGGACCCTTGGGAAGCTGCATAGCGTCGTAGTGGATGTTGATGTCCCACGGGTTGGTGGTGCCGCCCGGAACCTCCACACAGAGAGCGCCGCTGTCGATCGAGGCGCTCGTCACGCCGTCGGCCTTCCAAGGATCCTGAGTGTCGGAGAAGTCGCCGTTGGTGACGTACTCGACCGCAGGAGCGCCTAAGTAGACGTTGTCAATGCAGTACTCGTAGGACTGGTCAGCCGCGAGCGGTCCAAAGTGGAACTGCAGGTTCGCGGAGGCAACCGGGGCCGCGAGCGTGAAGGACAGGTCGTAGTGGGTGAGCTCCTCACCCGTCACCGTGGTGCTGCTGTACGTCGTGTACGCACCGCCGTTTTGCTGCACGAGCGCGGTGAACGAGCCCGTAGTCGCGGCATCGAAGGAGAATTCGTAGTCGCCTGCAGGCAGCTCGATGTTGTCGTAGCCGAGCCCAGCGCCCCACGGGTCCGCGAGCGGACCGTTGATGACGGCGCAGTACTGACCGTCAACGACTCCGCCCGTGTGGCCGTACGGGCCAAAGGGAGCCGCGCCGTTGGAGAAGTCGCCGTTGTTCAGGAGGTTCACACCGCCAAGCAGGCCCGGCTCCTGGGGCTCCTCTTCACCCTCGCCAGGGGTGACAACAAGCGTGATGTTGTCGAAGCAGACGTCGTTGCCGCCCACCTCGAACATCAGCTTGCCGGTTCCCGCGGGGATCTCGAAGTCGAAGGACTGTGGCGCCCACTGAGCGGGGTCGCCAAGGCTGAACTCCTCGCCCAGCGCTGACGTGCCGTCCGGGACCTCGACGTTGACCTTGTAGGTGCCTTCGCCCTTCACGTCAAAGGTGAGGGTCGCGTCGCCCGCCTCCGTGGTCCAGCCGTTGAAGCCAAGGCCCGCATCCCAGCGGTTCGCGGCGTCGGTCGTGTAGCACAGGGCGCCATCCGGTGTGGAGATCTCGTAGGTGGCACCGCCGTTGGCATAACTCCAGTAGCCGGGGTTGCCGGACGCGAAGTCGTGATCGATCACGGTGACCGGTGCAGCGACGGCGTCCGTGATGGAGATGTCGTCGAAGCAGATCGTGTGGCCGTCCGCGTTACCGCCCACCTCGAACATGACCTTGCCATTGACCGTCTCGGCCGCGGTGAAGTCGTAGGTGAAGGTCTCGGTGCCGTCTACCGAGAATCCCTGGCTGAAGGTGGGGGTGTTCTCTGGGGTTTCGACGTTGACCTGGAAGTCGCCGCTGCCGGTGACGCTGAACGTGAGCGTCTTGGCGCCCGCGGTGAGGTTGATGCCCGTCTGCCCCACTCCTGCATCCCAGCGCGCCGCAGCGGTGCTGGTCGCACACATCTGGCCGTCGACTGCGACCAGGGAGGAGGTGCCGTAGCTCCACCAGCCATCCACCGTGCTGTCGAACGTACCGTTGTTCACGTCTGCCTGGGCAGCGGAGGCTCCGAGCAGGCTGGCGCTGAGCGCCACAAGTGCGAGCGCCGCCGCGCGCCGCATGGTCTTGATCTTCACCACGACTCCTTTGTCATGAAGGCACCACGAAACGATTCGTGGACTGAGGCGAAACGTAACAGCGCCCATGCGTGGGGTCGCAACCGCTCCCGGCACAATTTCCGTTCCGTTCACTGCATGCGCATGCATTTTGTAGGCGACCCACAAAAGCCGGTTCCGAAAATTCGCGTTGGTATGCGAAAACGAGTTGAAACCCCGAAAGGGAAGAGGCTTTCGTGAGTTCGCGCTGAGGCTCGTTTACCTGGGTCGTTGCGTTTCAGCCCACGTGCGTGCGAATGAGCACGTCACTGAGCTGCCGCGCGGCGTCCAGAACCGCTCCGGCGTGCAGCGCGCCAGGATTGGCGGTCAGCCGTTCTGCGGGACCGGAGATGGAGACGGCGGCAATGACCGTGCCGGCCGTGCCCCACACGGGCGCACTCACGGAACTCACGCCGGGCTCGCGCTCGGCTGAGCTTTCGGCGTAGCCGTTGTCGCGCACCTTGGCGAGATCCGCCGCGGTGAAGCGGGCCGACGCCAGGGCCGCGTGGACCACCTCGGGCGCCTCCCATGCAAGAAGCACCTTTGCCGCGGAGCCGGCGGCCATGGTCATCGTGGTGCCGACGGGGATGGAGTCGCGCAAGCCAACGGGACGATCCACCGCGGCGATGCAGATGCGCTGCGATCCGTGGCGCCGATAGAGCTGCGAAGATTCGCCGGTGCGGTCGCGCAGCGTGGTCAGGACGGGCAGGGCGGCACTCACGAGACGATCTTCACCCACGGCGGCGGCCAGTTGAGCGAAGCGCGGGCCAAGGACAAAGGCGCCGCTTGCGTCGCGGCCCACCAGGCGGTGGTGTTCGAGCGCAAGGGCGAGCCGGTGCACGGTGGGGCGGGCAAGGTGAGTGGCCGCCACGAGCTCGGCGAGAGTCGCCGGGCCCGCCTCGAGAACGCCGAGGATGGCGGCGGTCTTGTCAACGACGCCCACGCCGCTATGATTGTCCATAGAGCGATATTAGCGTCTCACATTGTGAGATGTCTAGACTGGTGACTGAGTGGGGAAGTAAGGACAAGCATGGGTACGACACTCGCTGAAAAGCTGTGGAACGACCATCTGGTGCGCAAGGGCACCGACGGCGCTCCCGACCTGATCTACATCGACCTTCACATGTGCCACGAGGTCACGAGCCCGCAGGCCTTCGAGGGTCTGCGCATCGCCGGCCGCGACGTGCGCCGCAAGGACCTCACGATTGCGACCGAGGACCACAACACTCCCACGCTCAACATCGACCTGCCCATCGCGGACGAGACCAGCCGCGTGCAGATCAACACCCTGCGCAACAACGCCAAGGAGTTCGGCATCCGCATCCACTCGCTGGGTGACGCCGACCAGGGCGTTGTCCACGTGGTCGGCCCTCAGCTCGGCCTCACGATGCCCGGCATGACGATCGTGTGCGGCGACTCCCACACCTCGACGCACGGCGCGTTCGGCTCGCTCGCGTTCGGCATCGGCACCTCTGAGGTGGAGCACGTGCTCGCCACCCAGACCCTGCCGCTCAAGCCGTTCAAGACCATGGCGATCAACGTCGACGGCGAACTGCCCGAAGGCAGCACCGCAAAGGACATCATCCTCGCGATCATCGCCAAGATCGGCACCGGCGGCGGCCAGGGCTACGTGCTCGAATACCGCGGCGAGGCGATCCGCAAGCTCTCGATGGAAGCCCGCATGACGATCTGCAACATGTCGATCGAGGCTGGCGCCCGCGCTGGCCTCATCGCCCCCGACGAGACCACCTTCGAATACGTGAAGGGCCGTCCCCACGCCCCCGAGGGCGCCGACTGGGACGCCGCGGTTGAGTACTGGAAGACCCTCGTCACCGACGAGGACGCCGTCTTCGACGCCGAGGTTCACCTCAACGCGTCCGACCTCGAGCCCTTCGTGACGTGGGGCACCAATCCCGGCCAGGGCCTGCCGCTCAGCGCGACGGTCCCCAACCCGGAGGACTTCGCCGACGAGACCGAGCGCGAGGCCGCCGCGAACGCCCTCGCCTACATGGGCCTCACCCCTGGCACCCCGCTGCGCGAGATCGCGATCGACACCGTCTTCCTCGGCTCGTGCACGAACGGCCGCATCGAGGACCTGCGCGCCGCGGCCGAGGTCATCAAGGGCCGCCAGAAGGCCCCCAACACCCGCATGCTCGTGGTGCCTGGCTCCGCTCGCGTCCGCCTCCAGGCGGAGGCAGAGGGGCTCGACAAGATCTTCAAGGACTTCGGTGCAGAGTGGCGCAATGCCGGCTGCTCGATGTGCCTTGGCATGAACCCCGACCAGCTCGCCCCGCAGGAGCGCTCCGCGTCCACCTCGAATCGCAACTTCGAGGGTCGCCAGGGCAAGGGTGGCCGCACGCACCTCGTGTCGCCGCTCGTCGCTGCCGCCACCGCGGTGCGCGGCACGCTGTCCAGCCCTGCAGACCTCGACCGCGCCAGCGTGCTCGCGTAAGGAGAGACCAAGCCATGGAGAAGTTCACCACCCACACCGGCGTCGGCGTTCCGCTGCGCCGCTCCAATGTGGACACCGACCAGATCATCCCGGCCGTCTACCTCAAGCGAGTCACCAAGACCGGCTTTGACGACGCACTCTTCGCCGCGTGGCGCGGCGACCCGGACTTCATCCTCAACCAGGAGGAGTACAAGCACGGCTCCGTGCTCGTTGCCGGCCCCGACTTCGGCACCGGCTCGTCCCGAGAGCACGCCGTGTGGGCTCTCAAGGACTACGGCTTCAAGGTCGTCATCGCTTCGCGCTTCGCCGACATCTTCCGCGGCAACTCCGGCAAGCAGGGCCTGCTCGCCGCTGTGGTCTCGCAGGAGAACATCGAGCTGCTGTGGAAGCTGCTTGAGTCCGAGCCGGGCAAGCAGATCACCGTCTCCCTTGAGGACCGCACCGTGACGTGCGGCGAGCTCACCGTTCCGTTCGAGATCGACGACTACGTGCGCTGGCGCCTCATGGAGGGCCTCGACGACATCGGCCTCACCCTCCAGTACGAAGACGACATCACCGCCTTCGAGGCTAAGCGCGAGTCGTGGCGTCCCAAGACCCTGCCGGCCAAGACTGAGCCCAAGCAGGTTGTCGAGGCCGCCCGCCCCGTCGAGTAAGCACCGCTCATGAAGCGTCTCCTGCTGGGCATCAGCGGGGGACCGGGCGCGGGAAAGTCCACCTTCGCGGCGCGCCTCGCGGGGGAGTTGGCAGCGGCGGGCGTCACTGCGGCCGTCGTGCCTATGGACGGCTTTCATCTGCCCGACGCTGTGCTCGCTGAGCGCGGTCTGGCGGACGTCAAGGGAGCGCCAGAGACGTTCGACAGGCCTGCTTTCGAGGAGCTGCTGTCGCAGCTGCGTGACACCTCGCGCACCGTCCTGGCTCCGGCCTACTCGCGGGACCTGCATGCGGTGGTTCCCGATGCCATTGCCATCGAGCCGGATGTGCAGATCGTCATCGTTGAGGGAAATTACCTGGGACTTTGGCCTGGGGTGCGCGCGGCCCTCGACGAGATCTGGAAGCTTGAGCTGCCGTGGGAGACGGCCCGCGAGCGGCTCATCGCTCGCCGCGTCGCCACCGGCAGGGACCCTGAGGCGGCCGCGGCGTGGGTGGACCGGGTGGACGCAGCCAATGCGATGCTCGTCGCAGACTCCTACGCCACGCGAGTCATCACGGACGCTGGCTGAGCCACTCTCGGGTGCCAAAGCTGCCAAGCGATCGCGCCACCACTGCCGCCGCAAACGCGACGTCATCGGCAATGCGCGCATCGTCTGCCCCCAGCGTCGCAATGCGCCACGCGAACGCGCCGTGGAAGAAGTCGCCCGCGCCAAGAGTGTCGACCACCGGAACCGGGTTCAAGGCGACCTCACCCTCGCCGCTTGGCGTCCGCCACAGCACTGAACCACCGCCTTGGGTGATGATCACCCGCTCCACCCCAGCGTCGGCCAGGAGATCCATTCCGTCGCGAGCGAACGGCTCCGAGACCACGGCGATGTCCACCTCCCGCAGCACCTCGGGGATGTACGGCTTCACCGAGCCAGCGTCGAGAATCACGGGGATCCCGCGTTCCCGCGCCGCGCGAGCGATCGGCAGCGACAGCGAGCGGAAATAGCCGTCGACGAGCACCGCGCCCACGCCATCGAGATCCGGCACTGGCGCCTCGAGTGGCAGTTCCGTCGCGGCGGAGGTCGGCGACACGACAGCCCGCTCGCCCGTCGCCTTGGTGATCATGATCGAGGCGGTGATGGGCGCACCCTGGTACTCGGCAACCACCTCAAGGTCCACGCCGCACGCAGCCAGGTCCTGGGCAATGAGATCGCTCAGGGGATGGCGGGGGAGGGCCGTCACGAGCGTCGGGCGGTCACCGAGCCAGGCCGACGCTACGGCGGCGTTCGCCGCTGGCCCACCCGCAGCGGTGAGGAAGTCGAGCGCCGCGACCTTCTCATCGGAGTGGGGAAGGCGGTCGACCAGCTGGATGACGTCGAAGGTGGCAAGACCCGCGCAGAGCACTCGTGGCATGCGCACCACCCTATGTTTGCGACGCCCCAGGCCCGCGTAATGAGACACTAGATCCATGACCGACTCCATTCGCGTGACGGGTGGGGCGCCCCTTAACGGTGAGATTCACGTTCGCGGCGCCAAGAACTTCGTCAGCAAGGCAATGGTGGCGGCGTTGCTGGGGTCCACCCCATCCACGCTCCGCAATGTTCCCGATATCCGTGACGTAGCCGTCGTCTCCAGCTTGCTGAGGCTTCACGGCGCGGCGGTCGACTACAACGTCGGCACCGGGGAACTCACCATCGATCCGACTTCGCTCGAGACCGCGGACGCGGCACACATTGCGGAGCACGCGGGATCCTCGCGCATCCCGATCCTGCTGTGCGGCCCGCTGCTGCACCGCCTGGGCGTGGCGGTCATCCCCGACCTTGGCGGCTGCCGCATCGGCGACCGACCCATCGACTTCCACTTGGAGATCCTCAAGAAGTTCGGCGCCGTGGTGACGGAGATGCCGGACGGGCTGCACCTCACGGCACCCAATGGGCTCAAGGGCATTCACCACACACTGTCCTACCCGTCGGTGGGCGCAACGGAGCAGCTGCTCCTCACCGCGGTGCTCGCGGAAGGCATCACGCGCCTTGAGAACGCGGCCGTTGAGCCCGAGATCAAAGACCTCATCGACACCCTGCAGAAGATGGGCGCGATCATCTCCGTGGACACGGACCGCTCCGTGACCATCGAGGGCGTCGCGCGCATGCATGGCTACGACCACACCGCGCTCGCGGACCGCATCGAGGTGGGCTCGTGGGCCTCCGCGGCGCTCGCGACGGGCGGCGACATCATGGTGCTCGGCGCACAGCAGCGTCACATGGGCACCTTCCTCAACGTGTTCCGCAAGGTGGGCGGCGAGTTCGATGTGGTGCCGCAGGGTATCCGCTTCTATCACCCGGGCGGGGAGCTGCGCCCCATCGCGCTGCAGACCGACGTGCACCCGGGCTTCATGACCGACTGGCAGCAGCCACTCGTGGTGGCGCTGACTCAGGCGAAGGGGCTGTCGATCGTCCACGAGACCGTCTACGAGAAGCGCTTTGGCTTCACCGAGGCGCTCAATCAGATGGGTGCCCAGGTGCAGTTGTTCCGCGAATGCCTTGGCGACGCCGAGTGCCGCTTTGGCCAGCGCAACTTCAAGCACAGCGCGGTGATCTCCGGCCCTACGCCGCTCAAGGCGGCCGACATCACCGTTCCCGACCTGCGCGGCGGCTTCTCGCACCTCATCGCGGCACTCGCCGCCGAGGGCACGTCAACCGTGCACGGCATCGGCATCATCGACCGCGGCTACGAAGACTTCCGGGGGAAACTGGCCGCACTTGGCGCGGCGGTCGAGTAGCGGATGGCGACACGACCCAATTGGGCGTTCCGGGCCGCAGTCAACTTGGTCCGCCCGCTCGCCGTCATGCTGCTCAAGCGCGATTGGCGCGGCCAGGAGAACCTGCCTGCCGAGCAGGGCTTTATCGCCGTGTCCAATCACGTGTCCTACGCGGACCCGCTGACCTTTGGCCACTACCTGTACAACAGCGGCCACCCGCCGCGGTTCCTTGCCAAGCACACGCTGTTCAAGGCTCCCGTCATCGGCTGGCTGCTCAAGGCGGGTGATCAGATCCCCGTGCATCGTGGCACGTCGCGCGCCAAGGACTCGCTCAAGTACGCGCAAGAGGTGATTGAGCGCGGCGACATGATCGCGATGTTCCCTGAGGGCACCCTCACGCGCGATCCCGACCTGTGGCCCATGGTCGCGCGCACCGGAGCGGCGCGCCTTGCGCTCGAGACGGGCGCGCCTGTGATCCCTGTGGCTCAATGGGGCGCGCACCTGGTGCTGCCGCCGTATTCGAAGAAGATCAGCCTGTGCCCGCGCAAGCCCATGGTGGTGGTCGCGGGACCGCCCATCGACCTCGACGAGTTCAGGGGCCGCCCCATCGATACCGACCTCTTGCGCGCCGCCACCGACCGCATCATGGCTACGCTGACTGCCATGGTTGCCCAGATTCGCGGGGAGACGCCTCCGGAGCAGCCCTTCGACATGCGCACCGGTCCTCACATTCACCGGCCCGACGCTGGGGAGGCTCAGTCGTGATCCGCGCCGCAGTCATCGGCGCGGGTGCGTGGGGAACCACCTTCGCCTCGGTTCTCACCGATGCGGGGACACCCACCACCGTGTGGGGTCGCAACGCCGAGGTGCTTGCCGACATCTCGACCTTTGGGCAGAACTCCAAGGCGCTGCCCGGGGTGACGTTCGCATCCGGGATCCAGACGACGATGGACGCCGAGGAGGCGCTCACGGACGCGGACATCGTCGCCATCGCGGTGCCCGCGCAGCGCTCCCGTGACATCGTCGCGGAGCTTGCGCCGCTCATCTCTCGCAATGCCATCATCGTGTCGCTCATGAAGGGCATTGAGACGGGCACGCACCAGCGCATGTCCCAGGTGCTTCAGGAGGTCACTGGCGCCGGTCCTGACCGCGTCGCGGTCGTCTCCGGACCCAACCTCGCCCGCGAGATCGCGCTGCGACAGCCCACCGCGACCGTCGTCGCCAGTGCCGAGGCCGAGGCGGCGGAGAAGGTCGCGGCGGCCACAGCGTCGGGCTATTTCCGTCCGTACACCAACACCGATGTGGTGGGCGTCGAGCTCTGTGGTGCCTACAAGAACGTGATCGCCGTGGGCGTGGGCGTGTCCGATGGCCTGGGCTTTGGCAACAACACCACCGCAACCGTCATCACCCGCGGCCTCACCGAGATCACTCGCCTTGGCCTCGCGATGGGCGCGCGGCCGGAGACGTTCAGCGGCCTCGCCGGAATGGGCGACCTCATCGCGACGTGCGCCTCGCCGCTGAGCCGCAACCACACGCTGGGCAAGCGGATTGGCGAGGGAATGTCGCTTGCCGACGCGATCGCCGCGAGCCAGGGCACCGCCGAGGGCGTCTCGACGGCCCGCTCCATTCAGGAGTTTGCGCACGGGCTGGGCGTAGATGTGCCCATCTGCGATGCGGTGGTCACGATGCTGGATGGGCAGGTGCGCCCCGAACAGGTGCTGGGCCTGCTCCTGAGCCGGCCACGCAAGGCCGAGGTTGGATAAGGGTCTCCCAGTGACTGACGCGTCCCGTCCCGTCGTCGCCGTCATCTTTGGCGGCCGCTCCTCTGAGCACGGCGTCTCATGTGTCACCGCCGGGGGAGTGCTGGGGGCGCTGGACCGGTCACGCTACGACGTGCTCGCCATCGGCATCACTCGCGACGGGCGCTGGACGCTCGCCTCCGATGCGCCGTCTGACTGGCAGATCGTCGATGGCGTGCTGCCCGCGGTGGCGGACGCCCCGCACACGGTCTTGCCTCCCGCGTCCGCTGAAACGAGCGAATGGCGAATTCTTGGCGATGACGGCTCGGTGCAGTCGATCGGCCGCGTCGACGTGGTCTTCCCTGTGCTGCACGGCCCCTTTGGCGAGGACGGCACCATCCAGGGCGCGCTCGAGCTCGTGGACGTGCGCTACGTGGGCGCAGGCGTGCTCGCATCCGCGATGGGCATGGACAAGGAGTACATGCGTGCGGCGTTCATTGCGGCCGGGCTGCCCGTGACCGATGCCGTGGTGATCCACCCTCACGACTCGCCTGAGGCGCTGCGGGGGTCGATCGAGGCGCTGGGTCTGCCTGTGTTCGTGAAGCCAGCCCGTGCCGGATCCTCAATGGGCATTTCTCGAGTGGATTCGTGGGATGCCTTGGACGCGGCCATCGCGGGTGCCGCCAAGCACGACCCCAAGGTGCTCGTAGAGCGCGGCGTTGTGGGCCGCGAGATCGAGACCGCCGTCCTCGAGACGCCCGACGGCCCGCGCGCATCCCTCCCCGGGGAAATCGTCACGGGCGGGGATCACACCTTCTATGACTTCGAGGCCAAGTACCTCGATGAGGGCAACGTCCAGCTCATCTGCCCAGCCTCTTTGCCCGACGCTGTCGTCGCCCAAGTGCAGGACATCGCTCTTGCCGCGTTCCGGGCGGTTGGGGCGGAGTCGCTTGCTCGCGTCGACGTGTTTGTTGGCGAGGACGGCCGCGTGACAGTGAACGAGATCAACACGATGCCCGGGTTCACGCCCACGTCGATGTATCCGCGCATGTGGGCCGCATCCGGCGTCGAGTACCCCGAGTTGGTATCGACGCTCGTTGAGACGGCTCTCACGCGGCCGCTCGGCCTGCGCTAGCGGCCCGCGCGCCACACCGCGCGCAACCCGGCGCCGTAATGGGACATGAGGTCCGGATTTTCGAGATTGCTGCGCCGTAATGGGACATGAGGTCCGGTCCAGATGATGCCGGCCCACCCGGGAAGAGCTCAGAGTGCGTGCCCCAGGTCTACGTGCACTCCAGCCCATTGCCAGGCGCCAACGCCGCTGGCCCAGAAACCTCGGCCAGCACCTCGCCAACGGCTTCCTGAGCTCTAGCCGTCGGAATCAGCACCTCGACAGCGGGCGAGCGCCCAAATGAGACGGCTCGCCACCACCCGTCCGCCTCGGAGACGACCCAATCCTGCGCGCCGCCATCAGCCTCAATCGAGACGCACGAGTCAGTGGTGGGTCCCGGCGGCTCCACGCCGCACCTCACCACAATGGGAAACTCGGTGCCGTACGCGGCGGTGGCCTGCGATGTAGTCCCACGCACGTCGAGCCCGCCAACGACGGGCGGCATCGCGAGCATCACGCGAGCGCAATCGGGATCCCCGGCGTACGGCGCGGCCTCGACCACCAGGGCCTGCGCACAGCCCGCCAACCCCACAGCAGCCCCCACCGCCAGCAAGCCCGCAACCAGTTTTCGCACAGTCCAAGCCTAGGCCCGCGCTACCGTGGCCAAGTGACCTCCAACGCCCGCGCCATCCCGCACCGCCGGGCGTTCGCGCTGGCGTGGCCCGCGATCCTGTCGAACATCTCCGTCCCACTGGTGGGCCTCATCGACACGGCCGTCCTTGGCCACTTCAGCGACGAGGTCAACTTGGGCGCCGCCGCCCTGGGCGCGACCATCTTGGGTGCGGTGTTCTGGCTCTTCAGCTTCCTGCGCACCGGCACAACGAGCCTGGTAGGTCGCGCGCTTGGCGCTCGCCGCCCCGACGCCGCCCTCACCCACGCCCAACGCTCGGCCCTCCTTGCGCTCGCCTTGGGAATCGGCATTCTCGTCACCCAGTGGGCACTGGTCCCGCCGCTCATGCGTCTTCTCACGCCCGACGCTGCCCTCGCAGAGCTCGGCGCCTCCTTCACGTCGATCAGGTTGGCAAGCGCCCCTGCCGTGCTGCTCACCTTGGTCATCGCGGGCTGGTTCATTGGGGCAGGGGATACGCGCCGCCCGCTCGCCGTGGTCGCCACGATCGGCTCGCTCAACGTGGTCCTGGATCTCATCTTGGTCGCGGGACTGAAGCAGGGCGCCGAAGGTGCGGCGCTCGCAACCGTCGTCGCCGAATGGGTCGGCTTCGCCCTCGCGATCTGGCTCTGGCGACGCTCCGTCGACTCCGCAACCGCAGCGTCGGCCAAGCGGTGGCGCGGCAGGGGCCTGCGCAGCGGATGGCGAGCCGTCCTTGGCCTCAATCGCGACATCTTCTTCCGCACCGCCGTCCTCTACGGGGTGCTGACGTTCATGACTGCGTACGGCGCTCACATCTCCACCACGGTCGTGGCCGCGAACGCGATCCTCATGCAGCTCATGCTGCTCGCGTCGTACGGCCAGGACGGGTACGCGCACGCCGCGGAGTCGCTCTCGGCCCGCGAGATCGGCGCCAGCGACGTCCCCGCCTTCCATCGCGCCGTGGTCGCCGCGGCGCTTCCCGCCGTCGCGATCGGCGCGGTCTTCACCGTGCTCTACCTCGCGGGCGGCGACGCCTTCATCGGCATTCTCACGTCACTCCCTGACGTCACCCAAGCCGCGCAGCACGCCATGCCGTGGGTAGCGTTCCTGCCGCTCGCAAGCTCCGCCGCGTATCTCTTCGACGGGGTCTTCCTCGGCTCCGGCAAGGTGCGCTGGATGCTCGCGACGATGGCAGCGTCGGCCCTAGTATTCGCCCTGCTGTGGTGGCTGGGCGCGTCGACGGACATCCCCGCCGCTCGCAACGACAACCTGTGGCGCGCCTTCCTCATCTTCAACGTGTGCCGTGGACTGTTCCTTGGCGCCGCGTACGCGCGCATCACCACAGCGCGAGCCTGGCTCACCGGTTCTGCCGCATAGGCTCTCCTTGTGACAACAATCGGCGAACTTGGCGAAGATGCACTCATCGCGGCGTTTGCGCCGCGCCTGCCGTCGACAGACGCGGAGATCCTGGGTCCCGGCGACGACGCGGCCGTGCTGTCCGTCGACGGGCACCTGGTTGCTTCCTCCGACGTCCTTGTCGAGGGTCGTCATTTCCGGCGCGAGTGGTCCACGGGCCAGGACGTCGGGTGGCGCGCTGCCGTGCAGAACCTCGCGGACATCGACGCCATGGGCGCCGTTCCCACCGCCCTTCAGGTGACGCTCGCAGCGCCGCCGAGCACACCGGTCCAGTGGGTCCTCGACTTCGCGGACGGCCTGCGCGCAGCCTGCGAACCCCACGGCGTGGGCGTCGTTGGCGGGGACCTCAGCAGCTCCAACGAGATCCACATTGGCGTCACGGCCTTGGGTGAGACTCACGGCATGGACCCCATCACCAGGGCCGACGCTGCCCCCGGCCAAGTCTTGGCGGTTTCCGCCCCGCTCGGAGCGGCGGCCGCAGGCTTCGCGCTGCTCGACGCGGGCCACAGCGACGGCGAGGCGGTTCAGCTGTTCCTGCGCCCCCGCCCGATCATCGGAGCGGGCCTCGAGGCGGCGCTGCGCGGAGCCACCGCGATGATGGACATCAGCGACGGCCTGCTGCGCGACGCTCGCCGCATCGCCCGTGCCTCCGACGTCGCCCTCGACATAGCGTCGGGCAGTGTGCCCGTCCACCTTGCCGCCGTCGCCGCCGGCAAGACGCTTGATCGCGACCCGCTTGAGTGGGCGCTGACCGGAGGCGAGGACCACCACATGCTCGCGACCTTCCAGGACTCGTCGGCGCTGCCGCCAGGCTGGACCGTCATCGGCACAGTCAGCGACGCCGAGGGCGTGACGGTCGACGGGGCCGCGCCAACGTTCCTGGGCTGGGACCATTTCGGCGGCTGAGGCGTCCCCCGCTAACCTGACAAGGTGACGGACATCAAGCGGGTTGCCCTCGCGCTGGGAAGTGGGGGAGCGCGCGGCTATGCGCACATCGGGGTCATCGACGAGGTCAAGCGGCGCGGCTGGGAGATCGTCGGCGTGGCCGGCACGTCCATGGGCGCGGTGATCGGTGGCCTGCACGCCGCCGGGAAGCTTGACGACTATCGCGACTGGGTGACCACACTCAGCCGTCGCGACGTGCTGCGGCTCATGGACCCGACAATTGGCGGTGCTGGCATGCTGCGCGCGGAGAAGGTCATGGGTCGCGTGCGCCTGCAGACGGGCGACGTCGCCATCGAGGACCTGCCCATCCCGTTCACCGCCGTTGCCACGGACCTCATCAGCCAGCGCGAGGTGTGGTTCACCGAAGGAGACCTCGTCGACGCGATGCGCGCCTCGATCGCCATTCCCACGGTCTTCACGCCGGTGCATCGCGACGGCATGGTGCTCGCCGACGGTGGCCTGCTCAACCCGATTCCGGTGGCGCCGCTGTCGAACGTCCGGGCGGATGCGATCATCGCCGTCAACTTGGGCGGAGCGGCCATGTACCAGGGAGAAGATGCTCCCGAGCCGGGCGGCCCGCCGCTCCTTCCCAAGTTGCGCCTGCCAAGCCTGCCTGCGAGCCTTGAGCCTAAGATCGCGGCGCTCATTCCGCGCTTCCGCCGCTCGGGCAGCGATGACGACACGGAACACGCACCTGACGACGCAGAGTCGGTCGAGGAGGCGCGCCAAGCTCAGATCGCTATGCGCACCATGGATGTGGTGGACCGCTCGCTCACGGTGATGCAGTCTGCGGTGCGCCGCTTCCAGCTCGCGAGCTTCCCTCCGGACCTGCTCATCGACATCCCGGCCGACGCTTCGGGCACCTTGGATTTCCACCGCGCCAGCGAACTCATCGAACTGGGCAGGGAGAAGGCGGTCGCCGCTTTCGACGCATGGGGCGCGGCCTGAGGCCTGGCCAGCCACAGCGTCGGGCAAAGCAAAACGGGCGTCCCGCAGGGGGACGCCCGTCTTGGAAAACTTGGGTTACGCGCCGGCGCGCTGCACCTTGCCCGCCTTGAGGCAGGACGTGCACACGTTCACACGCTTGGGGGTACCGGCAACCACGGCACGCACGCGCTGGATGTTGGGGTTCCAACGGCGCTTGGTGCGGCGGTGCGAGTGCGAGATGGAGTGTCCGAAGGACGGACCCTTGCCGCAGACGTCGCAGTTGGCAGCCACGATGATTCTCCTAAAGACTGTGGGTGGGGCCTGAGGACGCTCAGGCAACCGCACAAGAGTACCCGACAACGGGGGGTTTGGCCAAGTTCCGGGGTCCGACGCTGTGCCCACCTGGGTGCGTCAGTCGGCCGTGGCACGATGGTAGTGGAGTTGGCGCCGCAGGCTGCACCCTGCCTCAGGCGCGAGAGGAGTCACGTTGGCCGAGGCCGCCGATCTTCGACGCTGGCTGGAAAGCGGCGCGAATGCGGTCAAGCGCGCCCGGGATCGGCTCGACGCGATCAACGTGTTCCCCGTCGCGGACTCCGATACCGGCACCAACCTCTACCTGACGCTGCGCGAGGGAAACCGCGCGGTCGCGCGCCTTGCACCAGAGGCGACGCACAAGGAGGTCGTCGCGGCCTTTGTGCGCGGAGCGCTGCTGGGAGCGCGCGGCAATTCGGGCGTGATCGTGAGCGCGTATCTCAATGCGTTCCTGCTGGAGGCGGATTCGCGGGGAGGCATCACAGCGATCGATGCTCCTGGCATTGCGGTGTGCCTCGACGTCGCCGCGCAGGGCGCGTACGGCGCGGTCGGCTCGCCCGTCGAGGGCACGATTCTCACGGTTGCCAAGGCGGCTGCTGACGCCGCTCAGGAGGCCGTGGCCGGCGGCGCGGCCAAGGAGGGCACGATCGTCGCCGCCGTGCTCGGCGCGCGAGCGGCGCTGTCGCGTACGCAGGACGAGCTCGGTCCCGCTCGCGAGGCCGGGGTGGTCGACGCGGGAGCGGCGGGACTGGTGCTGCAGTTGGAGATGCTTGCGGAGACCCTCGCAGGCCCTGACGCCCTCGCCGCTTACGACGAGGTGGACTGGTCCGCGGACATGGACGCCTATCGCGTCCCTCACCTTCCCCACGGCAACGAAGGCGGCTACGAGGTGATGTTCGTCTCGGTGAGCCGCACCGACCTCACGCGCCACCTCACGTCCCGGCTCGAGGCGCTTGGCGATTCGGTGACTGTCGTGGGCTCGCATGGGCTGTGGCAGGCGCACGTCCACACCACCCACCCAGGCGACGCAGTGCGCGTCGCGATGAGTGCTGGGGCTCTCAAGATCATTGTGCGCGGCATCGACGATCACGCGATGGATGCCGCAACCGTCGTCGCCCTCACCACCGCTCCCGGTCTCGCGGACGCGCTCGCGGAGGCCGGCGCTTGCGTGCTGGTCATGCCGCACCCGGAGGAGGCTCCTCGCAAAGACTTGGCACGCGCCATCCGCGACGCGGTAGGCATCGCCGGGGTGGTGGTCGCTGGCGACCCCACCCTGCTCGCCGCCGCCAAGCGCGTCGCAAGCAAGCGTCGCGGCCCCAAGCTCACCGTCCTCGACACCGCACACGAAGTGCACGTGGTCGCCGCGGTGGCGGCCGCGTCGCTCGCGACGCCGGGCGAGTCGGTCGCGGATCGCATGGCCGACGCTGTGGCGAGGACCACGATTCTCGACACCACTCCTGCGGACCTGGATGCGGACGTCGATCAGCTGCTGCGTCCCACGACCGAGGTCGTGACCGTGATCGTGGGCAGGGGAGTGGACCCCGCTGTGGCCGAGCGCGTGCGGATGTCCGTCGCGGACACCGCTCCAGAAGCAGACGTGGTGGTCTTCGACGGCGACCAGGTGTCTCCCGCCATTGCCGTCGGCGTGGAGAACGCGCAGCAGTGAGCGGAAGTGACCGGCTCGCCGAGCCGCTCAAGAGGGCATTGGGGGATCGCACGGCGGCGACCCTCGCCAAGCTGGGGCTGAGCACGGTTGGCGACCTGTTCCGGCACTACCCACGCCGCTATGGCCGTCCGGGTGAGTTCACGGACATCCGTTCACTGCGCACCGGCGAGCATGTGACCGTCATGGCTGAGGTGCGCTCCGCCACCGTGCGCACCATGCGCTCTCGCGGCGGCGCGATGCTCGAGGCGATCGTCAGTGACGGCCGCGACACCCTCCAGCTGACCTTCTTCGCCAAGCGTGCGGGCGTGTTGCGCATGCACGAGGACAAGCTGCGTCCTGGTCGCACCGGGCTGTTCACGGGCACGGTGGGCGAGTATCGGGGCCGACGCCAACTGACCCATCCCGACTACCTCATCGTCGGCGTTGACGCGGCCGATGCCGACGAAGCCATCTACGAGGCCTCCCGGCCCATCCCGATCTACCCGGCCGCAGCGTCGGCGCCCACATGGCGCATCGCACGCGCCGTGCGCACGGTGCTGGACCCGCTCCTGGAGGCCGACGTCCCTGACCCGATCCCTGCCGACATCCGCGAGCGGGATGGACTGCCCACCCTCCTTGGGGCTCTGCGACTTGTGCATGAGCCGAAGACGCTCGAGGACGCCGAGCGCGGCCAAGAGCGGCTGCGCTATGAGGAGGCACTGGTGCTGCAGACCGCCCTCGCGCGGCGCAGGGCCGAGCACGCCGCTCTCAGCGCGGTTCCGCGACCGGCTCGGTCCGGCGGGCTTGTCGAGGCGCTCGACGCACGCCTGCCCTTCGCGCTCACTCCGGGCCAGCGAGCCGTTGGCGACGACATCTCGCGGGACCTTGAGCGGTCGGTGCCGATGCTGCGGCTGCTGCAGGGCGACGTCGGTGCAGGAAAGACTGTGGTGGCGCTGCGAGCGATGCTCCAGGTGGTCGACGCCGGCGGCCAGGCCGCGCTGCTCGCGCCCACGGAGGTGCTCGCCGCGCAGCACGAGCGCACTCTGCGCGCCCTGCTGGGACCTCTCGCGGAAGGCGGAATGCTCACCGCCTCAGATGAGGCGACGCGAGTGGTGCTGCTCACGGGTTCGCAGGGTTCCAAAGAGCGTCGCACGGCGCTCGCAGAGGCCGCCTCGGGCGCCGCGGGCATCGTCGTGGGAACCCATGCCCTCCTGAGCGAGACGGTGCAGTTCGCTGACCTTGGGCTCGTCGTTGTCGACGAGCAGCACCGCTTTGGCGTGGAGCAGCGCGACGCCCTGCGCGCTCGCGGAGAGCGGCCCCCGCACACGCTCGTCATGACGGCGACCCCCATTCCGCGAACGGTCGCGATGACGGTGTTCGGCGACCTCGAGACGTCGGTGCTGAGCGAGCGCCCAGCGGGCCGTGCGGAAACCGTCACCCATGTGGTTCCAGCCAACAACCCGGTGTGGATGTCGCGCGTGTGGGCGCGAGTTCGCGAGGAGGTGGATCGTGGTGGGCGGGCCTACGTGGTCTGCGCTCGCATCGACCCCACGGAACCGCCCGACGCTGTGGACGACTCGACCGAGGTCCCTTCAGACACGCTCGAATTCGAGCCGACGAAGGGGCGAGCGCCTCTCGCAGCCGTCACCGAGGTCGTCGAGATGCTCCAGGCGACGCCGGAGCTTGCGGGGGTGAGCGTCGGGATGATGCACGGTCGCCTCACGCCCGAGCAGAAGGATGCGACGATGGCGGCCTTCTCAGCCGGGACTACGCCCGTGCTGGTGTCGACCACGGTGGTTGAGGTGGGCGTCGATGTCCCGGAAGCCACCGTCATGGTGGTGCTCGATGCCGACCGGTTCGGCATCTCTCAGCTGCACCAGCTGCGCGGCCGCATCGGTCGCGGGAGCGCAGCCGGCGTGTGCCTGCTCGTCACGGGCGCGGAGGAGGGCACCCTCGCGGCGGAGAGGCTCGCCGCGCTTGCGGCCACCACGGACGGCTTCGAGCTGGCGGAGAAGGATCTCGAGCTGCGACGCGAGGGCGACGTGCTTGGCGCGGCCCAGTCGGGGCGCTCGTCATTGCGACTGCTGCGCGTGGTTCGCGATGCGGGCGTCATCGAGAAGGCGCGGCAAGACGCGCGTGCTCTTGTCGAGGAGGACCCGGGTCTTGAGCGGCACCCGGCCCTAGCGTCGGCGATTGAAGCGTGGCTGGAACCTGAGCGCGAGGAGTTCCTGGAGAGGGCCTAGCCCTAGAAGATGCTGCGGAGGTCTGCCTCGACGCAGCGACCCTGAGCGGCGCCGGCGGCATGCGCATCGGCGACGATCTCGCGCATCACGGCGCGCAGTTCCTGGGACCACTCGACGGGCAGCAGGCCGCCCACTTTGTCGACCGCCTTGTCGATGCGCGGTCCGAGAGTGTCCTCGAGCTCTGGAGTCATTCCATCAGGCTAGGCGGGCGTTCGCGCAGGAAAAAGCACCGTCCGTGTGACATTCGCCATTTCGTCCAGCACGATGCGGCGCAAATCACACTGAAAAGGGGTGGCGCTCAGCTCGGAGGCGTGTTCCCAGCCTCGTAATACTCGGTGACGGTGATGCCTCCCGGAAGCGGCGTCGCGTGGTCCAGGCTGACGAACTTGCCTTCTGAGTCCTGCCACAGGGCGGGCCTCAGCATCGTGTACTTCTTCTCGTCCCAGCTCTTCCAGCCGTCCGTGAAGAGGCCTCCCGTGTCCCCGGAATCGGGGTTGAGGCACCAGAACGTGTGGGCGATGCGCTCCTCGACGATCATGTCGCGCAGCGCGCGCATCCACGTGTCCTGGCGCGTGTCCTGACCCAAGCGTCCGCCCCACTCGCCAATCATGAGCGGCGCGGTGTTGTCCTCATGGAGGTACAGCCAGTTGGGCTCCCACACGTCGCGTCGCAGCGACTGCGCGCTGAACTCGGTGCGGAACCACGGCTGGTTGTACACGAGCGGACCGTACTCATGGGGCGAGTACACGAGCTGGTTCTTGACCCGTAGGTTGACGGGGAAGTGCTTGGCGAAGCGCAGGTTGCCGCCCCACCAGTTGGAGTCGTAGTCGCCCGGGTCCTTCGAGGCGAAGGAGGTGCCGGTTCGTGGCGTGGCCTCAATGCCCTCGACGAAGATCAGCACCTTGGGGTGGATCTTGAGGATCGCATTGCCCGTGCGCTCGGCGACGTACCGCCAGTTGTTCGCGGACTTCGAGTCGTCCCACACCGCACGGGGATTGTCCGTCGCCTGTCCATGCGGCTCGTTCTTGAGGTCGTAGCCGATGATCGTGTCGTCGTTCTTGTAGCGCTTGGCGACCCACACCCACGCGTCGATGAAGTCCTCGGTGGAGATGTCGCCGTTGTACCAGACGGTGTAGATGTGGCCCGCGTCGTCTGCCTTCGCGGAGTGCACGTCGAGCACCACCTTGATGCCGCGGTCCTTGCACTCGCGCAAGAAGATCTCGAAGATCTCAAGCGTGGTCTTGCCTTCGAGCTGAGGGTTCATCGCAAAGTTGATGCCGTTGGGCACCTTGTCCTTGCCGTCGCGCCATTCGAGCAGCAGCTGTGTGGAGATGGGTACGCGGATGGTGTTGATGCCGCGGCTGCCGATCTGATCCATGACGTCGTCGAGGTTCTGCGACGACAGTCCCGTGAACACGCGCTGGCGCAGGTTGAAGCCGAACCAGTTGGCGCCCGTCATCCACACGGGACGTCCCTGCGCGTCGACGATGCGGTTGCCGTCTGTGTGCAGCCAGTCGTCATCGGTGGGGGAGTCGACGTCGCTTTGAGACGGATAGGTGGGAGGCGGTGGGTCTGCGGAAGACTCAGCGTCCACCACTGGTCCCGTCGCTTCGCCGTCGCACGCAATGTCGCCCTCTGCCAGCGGCTTGCCGTCGGCCACGAACCCGAACTGCGCTCCCTCTCCTGCGCGAACGACCTTGTTGTAGTCCTGTCCCGACGCGCTCGCGTTCCCGGTGGAACCCACCGCCATGTCGGTGTTCCACGCATCGTTCACCACGGAAGCGCCGAGCGGAACGGTCACGGTCCACTGCTTCAGCGGCGCGAGCGCGTAGATCATGACGTTCGCCTGGTAGCCGTCGGGCCACACATTCGTGAGCACCACTTCTGCCGTGCACACGGGGCCCGACGCTGTGGCCGAGGGCGTCGCCGACGCAGAGGGGGAGGGTGATGGCGAACCGGTGGGCAGCGTCGGGCCGTCATCCCCGAGCGCCGCCCAAGCGATGCCGCCGGCGGCGACGAGCGCAACTGCGGCCCCCGCCGCTATCCAGGTACGACGCTGTCCCAGCACATTCATGCCGCCACAGTAGCGGCGTGAGTCGATGTGGTCGATACGTTTCGAACGAACGCGTTACCGTGTTGCCATGCCTGATGCAGTGCTGGGCGACGCCGCCCTCGCCGACCTTGCCGCTCGCGCTCGCGCGGAGCTGACCCACGACATTCTGCCGTTCTGGCAGCGCCACGCCTTTGACGGCAGCGGCTGGCTGCGCGGCGCGGTGGAGGACGACCTCACCGTCGATGACTCTCGCCCTCGCCACTCGGTGATCGCCTCGCGAACGCTCTGGACGTTCGCGGTCGCGGCGCAGGCGCTTCCCGAGCAGCGCGGGAGCCTCGAGACCACCGGGCGCCTGGCTGCGAACCTCGTGCTCGGCGACTTCTGGGACGAACAGCACGGGGGAGTGTTCTGGGCGCTTGCGCCGGATCGCTCGGTGGCTGCGGACCGCAAGCAGATCTACGCGCAGGCGTTCGCGATCTACGGACTGTCCGAGTGGCATGCGGCGACCGGCGACGCCGAGGCGCTCGAGGCCGCCTGGCGCATCTTCGAGCTGCTAGAGACCCATGCGCGCGACCGCAAGCGCGGCGGCTACCTCGAGGCGCTCAGCCGCGAGTGGGGTCCGCTCGAGAACACGGCCCTGAGCGACAAGGACCTCTCGGTCCCCAAGTCGATGAACACCAACCTGCACATCCTCGAGGCGTACACAACGCTGCTCCGTGTGACGGGCGAGGACAAGGTGCGAGAGGCGCTCGCGTCGCTGCTCGACGCGTCGCTCACCCACATCCTCACGCTCGAGCCCTTTGCACGCTGCCAGCTGTTCTTCGACATGGACTGGAACTCGGTGGTCGACACCGTGTCCTACGGCCACGACATCGAGGCCTCGTGGCTGCTGTGGGACGCGTGGGAGGCGCTCGCGGAAGCGGGAGTCACGAACGCCGGCCTTCAGCAGCGCACTCGCGATGCCGCGCTCGCGCTCGCGGACGCGGTGCGCACCCACGGCCTCGACGCGGACGGCGGCGTGATGTATGAGGGAACGCCCACCGAGGTGGTCAACGACCAGAAGCACTGGTGGCCGCAGGCAGAGGGAGTGGTGGGCTGGCTCAACGCGTATCAGGTGGCGGGGCGCGAAGAGGATCGCGCTGCCGCACTTGCCGCGTGGGACTTCATCGAAGCCAAGGTGATTGACCGCGAGCATGGCGAGTGGTTCGCGCAGCTCGAGCGCGACGGTTCGGTGCGCTCCGGCACCCCCGACAATGTGAAGATCGGCCCCTGGAAGTGCCCGTATCACAACGCGCGCGCCTGCCTCGAAGTTATGAGGCGGGTCCAGTAACTCCCGCCCCCGTCACCTCCCACACCAGTGGAGATGGTGGATGCTGCCCGGTTCGCAAGCGAACACCGGGCAGCATCCACCATGTGGGGCTTGGGGCACTTGAGAGTCGGCAGAATCCACCATTAAGGCCGACGCTGGGGCAGTTCCGCGCGGCGGCGTCGCCGGGGTAGGGGTCTTGACGACGGCAACTAGGCTTTCGCCCATGACGCGCATCATTGCTGGGGAGTTCGGCGGCCGCAGGCTGCAGGTGCCGTCCAGTGGCACGCGTCCCACGACGGACCGGGTCCGCGAAGCCCTCTTCAGTCGACTCGAGTCCGCGAACGCCCTCAAAGGCGCGCATGTGCTCGACCTCTTTGCAGGATCTGGCGCGCTGGGCCTCGAAGCCTTGAGCCGCAAGGCCGCCTCCGCCACCTTCGTGGAATCGGCCACCCCGGCGGCTCGCGTCATCGAGTCCAACATTCGCGAACTGGGGCTTGGCACTCGCGCCCGGGTGGTCAAGGAGCGCGCGCTGCAGTATCTGCGCCGCACCAAAGAGACCTACTCGCTGGCCCTTGTTGACCCGCCCTACGACATCGCCCGCGGCGATCTCGCGGCCGTCCTCGAGGCGCTGGCCGACAAGCTCGAGCCCGACGCCAATGTCGTCGTCGAGTGGACCAAGCGCGCGCCGCTTCCGGACTGGCCGGCGACGATCACGCCGATCCAGTCGAAGGACTACGGTGAGACTGTCCTGCACTACGCATACAAGGTGAGGCCATGACCATCGCAGTGCTGCCAGGCAGCTTTGACCCCGTCACAGTGGGTCACGTCGACATCGCGACGCGCGCGTCCGGGCTCTTTGACCAGGTCATCGTCGCGATCGCCCACAACTCGGCCAAGACGCCCCTGCTGGACGTGCCTACGCGAGTCGAGCTGGCGTCGGCCGCGCTTGCCCACCTACCCAACGTGACGGTGGAGGCTACGAGCGAGCTGCTGGTGTCGTTCTGCCGCGAGCGGGGAGCGACCGTCATCGCGAAGGGGCTGCGCGGCGGCGCCGACTACGACTACGAGCGCCCCATGGCCCTCATGAACCGCTCTCTCACGGGGGTGGAGACGGTGTTCATCACGGGCGATCCGGCACTCGCACACGTCGCCTCGTCGCTCGTGCGCGACGTCGCTCGCCACGGCGGAGACATCAGCGCCTACGTCCCCCAGGGAGTGGCCGACGCTGTGCTCGCCGCGCTGTAGCGCGCGGGTTGAGGCTTCACCCCGGTTTCCCGTACACTAGAGCGCTGGTCCTGCCGTTCGCGCATGGGCCAAGGTCCACCCGGACCGGAATGAGCTGGAGGCGAGCGTGTCTCACCAACACCGCCCTGCTGCCTCGCCCTACGTGTTCTCCGCGCGGGAACTCGTGCGGCGTCCAGGCGAGCAGAGCGAAGCCTCCACGGTCTTCCCGGCCCCTGCGGTCCTTGGCACAGATGTGATCGGCGTGCCAGCAGATGGCGAAGTGAAGCTCGATGTGGGCTTCGATTCACTGTCAGAAGGCATCTGGGTTCACGGAACCGTCACGGCTGAAGCCGTCGGGGAGTGCAGCCGCTGTCTGGACGAGGTGCGCATTGCTGTGTCACCGCAGTTCCAGGGGCTGTTCCTCTATCCCGGCGCTGAGACCGAAGACGGCGAAGACGAAGCCGACGATGTGTATGAGTTCGATGGTGAGAGCCTCGATCTCGAAGAGCTTGTGCGGGATGCGGTGGTCACAGACCTGCCGTTCATTCCGCTGTGTGACCCGGATTGCCCGGGGCTGTGCGACCAGTGTGGCGCCCGGCTCGCGGATGACCCAGATCATGCGCATGAAGTGATTGACCCTAGGTGGTCCGCCCTGCAGGGGTTGACCGAGACGAAAGAGAGTTAGCCGTGGCTGTTCCCAAGCGCAAGATGTCGCGTAGCAACACGCGTGCGCGTCGTTCGCAGTGGAAGACGACTGCCGCCGACCTCGTTGCTTGCCCCCAGTGCAAGGCTCAGAAGCTTCCGCACCAGGCGTGCCCCACGTGTGGCGCCTACAACGGTCGCCAGTACGCCGAGGCACTGCGCACCGAGCACGAGGCGTAAGCACTCCACTCCATGACCACACCAGGGCAGGCTTCAGCTGACGCCCTCGTGGGGCGGCTTGGGGTCAGCGTCGACCCCGAGTTGTTGGTGCTTGCCCTCACGCACCGCTCTTTCGCCTACGAGGCGGGTGGGCTTCCCACCAATGAGCGGCTTGAGTTCCTTGGCGACTCCGTCCTCGGCGTAGTCGTCACCGATTGGCTGTATCGCACTTTCCCCGACCTCCCTGAGGGCGAGCTCGCGAAGATGCGCGCGGCTTCCGTGTCGCAGCGTGCGTTGAGCGCCGTTGCGCGCGAACTCGAACTTGGCCCGTGCATTCTGCTGGGCAAGGGGGAGCGTTCGTCCGGTGGCGCGGACAAGGACTCGATCCTGTGCGACGCCTTCGAGGCGATCCTCGGCGCGATCTACCTCACCCACGGCATCGAGACCTCTCGCCAAGTCATTCTTCGCCTCGTTGGCCCGACGCTCGAGGCGGCTTCCCGCTCCGGCGTCGCCTTGGACTGGAAGACCTCGTTGCAGGAGGCGACGTCCGTTCGCGGTCTCGGCACCCCGGTTTACCAGGTGGAAGGCACGGGACCTGATCACGCGCGCGAGTTCACCGCGCAGGTGGTGATCGGCGGCGAGGTGCTCGGCACGGGCACCGGCAGCGCCAAGAAGCACGCCGAGCAGGCCGCCGCTGCCGAGGCGTACGAGGCGATCGTCGCGCAGGACGCCGCGCAGGACGCCGCGCGCGCCTAACCCCCTTGCCCGAGCTTCCTGAGGTCGAGTCGGTCCGCAAGGGCCTCGAAAGCCACGTCCTTGACGCCCGCATCGAGGGCGTGCAGATCTTCCGCGACTCGGCAGTGCGTCGCGTTCCCGGCGGTGCCGCGCAGTTCGCGGCCGAGGTCGTCGGCTCTCGCATCGACTCCGTCGCCAGGCGCGGCAAGTTCCTGTGGATGGTCCTCGACGGCGGGGAGGGCGCGCTGTCCGCGCACCTTGGCATGTCCGGCCAGTTCCGCGTGCACGCGGACGTCCCTGATCCGCACCCGCACTGCCGTGCTCGCCTCACCCTGTCCCTGCCCGACGCCCCGCTCACCTTGGACTTCATCGACCAGCGGACCTTCGGTTACCTCGACGTCGAGGCCATGGTGGAGACGCCGGATGGCTTGCCTGGTGGACACGGATCTGAGCTGGCCGCGGTGCCGGCATCCGTGGCACACATTGGTCGCGACGCGCTGGATCCGGCCCTGCGCCGCGACAAGGTGCTCGCCCAATGGCGCAGGGGAGTGCGCGGCATCAAGCAGGTGCTGCTCGACCAGACGCTCGTGAGCGGCATCGGCAACATCTACGCCGACGAGGCGCTGTGGCGGGCGCGGGTGAATCCG
>CALALQ010000449.1 GCA_937925595.1 uncultured Demequina sp.
TGTCGGTGTCGCGGATGCGGCTCTCGGCCGCAGACAGGTTCTCCGACGCGACGTTCAGGCTGTTGATGGTCGACTCGAAGCGGTTCTGAACCGCACCGAGACCGGCGCGCGCGGTCGAGACTGCCGTGATCTGCAGGTCGATCTCCGCGATGGCGGCAAGGGCGTTCGCTGCGGAGTCCACCGTGAGGTCGGCGATGGCGTCCGCGACATCTCCGACGTTGGCCGTCGACAGGTCGACCTTGATCTGGTCCTCGGTGTCCACCGAGCCAGCGCCGACCTGGAACGTCAGCTCTGCGTTACTGCCGTCAAGCAGCTTGATGCCGTTGAAGTTCGTCGACGCCGAGACGCGCGTCAGCTCCTCAGCAAGGGCCGTGATCTCGGTCTGGATCGCGGTGCGCGAGTCGGCATTGTTCGAGTCGTTGCCTGCCTGAACCGCGAGGTCGCGGACACGCTGAAGGATCGCGTGCACCTCGGTGAGCGCGCCTTCCGCGGTCTGGATGACCGAGATGCCGTCCTGGGCGTTGCGGGCCGCCACGTTCAGGCCGTTGACCTGCGAACGCAGACCCTCGGAGATCGCGAGACCGGCGGCGTCATCGGCGGCACGGTTGATGCGGAGACCGCTGGAGAGCTTCTCCAGAGACTTCGACAGGTCGTTCTGCGTGCTCGACAGGTTGCGGTAGGCGTTGAGCGCCGACACGTTCGTATTGATCTGCATTCCCATGGGGGACCTCCGTGGTGTATCGAGGCCGTCTCCGGCCCGAGCCCCTTCCGTGGGGCTCCCCGTCCTCTATCGACGGTCGTCCCACCGCTGTAAGCCCCGCTCGCACTCATTAGAGTGGTCGAGTGGATCCGATTACGCTCATTTTCGTGCTCATTCTGAGCCTCATCGTCAACTACGTCGTCATTCGGCTCGCCGTGACGCACGCACTCAAGACTCACTCGCGCTGGGCCGCCGACGGCAGCCTGGACCGCGAACTCGAACGAGCCTCGAAGCTCAAGGCGGACCGCGACTACGTCGCCTCCTTCCAGAAGCCCGCCCAGGACCGATGACCCCCCACGTCCCCCTCTCTGTCCGGCGCCAGCCGCGGCGGAACCACCCCCCAAGGAGAACCATGAAGAAGCGTTTCCGCCTCCGGGCTGGCGCGACTGCACTCGTAGGAGTGCTGGCCGCGTCTCTGTTCGGCGCGGCCGTCCCCGCCACGGCCGCCATCTGGGAAGACGACGAGTACGCCAGCATCAGTGGCACCGTCACAACTCCCGACCCTGACGACCTCCGCGACGGCCGCGTCGTCGTCACCGTGTACGAGGCCGATCTCGACGTCATCGTCGACTTCGCCAGGGTCCAGCGCGACGGCACCTACACCCTGCGCGGCCTCGAGCCGGGGGAGTACAAGGTCGAGTTCGACGCCATGGACATGAATGCCGTCGACCAGTGGTGGAAGGGTCACTCCAGCTGGAGGACCGCCACCATCCTCAAGCTCGGTGTCGGTGAGCAGCGCACGGGCATCGACGCGACCCTCGCCAAGGCCGGCTCGATCACGGGTCGGATCTACGCCAGCGTGTCGGGCAAGACCAACCCGATCAGCAGCGTGGTGATCGAGGTCTGGGACGCGGCTAAGCGCAACCTGATCGCCCGCACCAACCCCAACAGCGACGGCACGTACCGCGTCATCGGTCTGACGACCGGTTCGTACAAGCTGAACGTGATCCCCACGGGGACTGGCGCCAAGGTCACCGCTCAGTGGTACTCGAACAAGCTCGACTGGGCTTCGGCCACGAAGATCGGTGTCACCACCGGCAAGGCGACCACGAGCACGAACGTCACGCTCAAGACCGGCGCGACGCTGTCGGGCAAGATGACCGGCAAGGTCAAGAAGGGCGTGAAGATCTTCACCTACCGCAAGGAGGCTGGCGACTGGACTGCCGGCCCCACCGCGGTGAGCAACGCCGACGGCACGTACAAGGTCGCCGGTCTGCAGCCGGGTACTTACGCGCTGCTGTACTCGTCCGCGAAGGTGAAGAAGGCGTGGAAAGACAAGCCCGACATCTTCACCGCCACCACGGTGAAGATCACCGCGTTCAAGTCGCACACCGGTTTCAACGTGAACATGGACAAGGCGGCGCCGCTGGTCACGCCGAAGTCGGCGACGCCGACGATCTCCGGCAAGGCGAAGGTCGGCCAGAAGCTCGTCGTCAAGCGCGGCTCGTGGATGCAGATGCGCTTCTCGTACCGCTGGTACGCCAACGGCAAGGCGATCAAGGGTGCCACCGAGCAGTACTTCAAGATCACGAAGGCCCAGAAGGGCAAGAAGATCACCGTGAAGGTCACTGGCAAGCGTGACGGCTACAAGACCACCACGCGGACCTCGAAGGCCACCGCGACGGTCAAGTAGGCGCTTCACACCCGAAGGGGTCGGGCGGGCATCAGCTCGCTCGGCCCCTTTCGCGTACCCCGCGGGGGAGTGGGCTCGAAAGCTCCGACGCGGTGAAACCGCGTCCGGGAAAGACAGTGGAAGGACACAACCTACGTCCCCCGCCAGCCAAGCCGCCAGAAGAGCAACGGAGACGTCCGAGCTCGGTGTGAAGCAGCTGGCGGGGCTCCCTCCTCGCAACGACCCCGCGCCTCTGGCTGCGGGGTTTCTCTCTTCGATGAGGCTTCCTGCAGCACCGCCGACGGGGGAGTGGTGGCGGTAAAGGCGGTCCGACTGTCGCTCGGAGCCGATAAGTTCTGGTCATGCCAACGCTCCTGATCGCCGACCCGGACTTCCATAACCCGATCCCGGCGAACCTCATCAGCAACGACCCGCGCGTCCAGGTGACGGACGTGACTCTCTCGCGCGGCCACAGCGAAGGCGCGGCGCGCACCCTCGTCGCGTATGTCGATCTGGCGTGGACCGCCACTACGCTTGCGCGACCCCGATCGGGGGAGTACCTGCTGGACGTGTTCGTCACCTACCAGTACGCGATCGACCCCCGGGAGTATCCCACCCTCCATGGTGTGGTCTTCCCGTGGGACAAGCTGCCCGACCGCCAGGACGTCCCCGCGAACACCTCGGGCGCCGACGAGCCCGTCAAGGAGATCGAGGTCCGGCTCGTGCTCAGCGAGATCCCGTGACCCTCGTAGGGCTCACGTCGCCGGCGTCCGCTCGACGGTGATCGTGTACCGACCTGCGTGCGATCGGGCATAGTGCGTCACTCGGTAGCCGCCGTACTTGATCCTCATCCGCATCTGCAGCTGCTCGAGCTTCGGGTGGTTCTCGTGGCCCGACGCCTGGAACGGTTCGCCCGGGCGCACCTGACCGTCGTCGTAGACCTCGGTGACTTCCCACACGCGGTCACGCTCGACGAACTCGAGATGCTTGAGGTCTGACATGGCCCCGAGGGTAGCGCCACCGGCCCGCGTCGTGGCCCTATAGACACGCCGCCGCGACGCGCTGGGGGAAGCCTACGTCTCATATAAGCGTGCGCGACTGGATAACCGGCGTATCCGTTTGAGGACTATCCCT
>CALALQ010000450.1 GCA_937925595.1 uncultured Demequina sp.
GGCTCTCCCAGGCCTGCACGGCGAGGCGACGATCGGTCATGTCCTCAGCGTAGAGCGAGTACTCGGTCGACTGAGCACGGATTAAAGGTGCAGAACTACGCCGCTCCGTCGGCGGCTCGGGCAAATGTGCCGCGTGCTGACCGCATCTCAGCGGTTACGGTCGAGTCATGCGGGACGCCAAGGTCAACGGGTTCACTCGAGTTTCCACCCCTTCAGATGCGCTTGCAGACGTCATCTTCGTTCACGGGCTGCGCCCTCTGTGGTCCCGCCCCGAGAATGACTGGCGCCTTCGACGTGGAGACCAGGCGTCATTCTGGCCGGCCTGGCTGGCGGAAGAGTTTCCACGCTTAAGCATCGGCACGCTCTCGTACCCGGCATCAGCTTGGGGGCCGTCTGCGATGCACCTCCAGCGTCGAGCGGCCAACGTGCTCGCCACGCTGAGAGGCCATGGGGTCGGCGAGCGTCCGCTGATCTTTGTGGCTCACAGTTTGGGTGGGCTCGTGGTCAAGCAGCTGCTCGTCGATGCTGCAAAAGAAGGCGTGTCCGACGAAGCTTCGGTTGCTGCCGCGTGTGTCGCGGTCACCTTCATTGCGACGCCTCACACAGGCGCTCGGCTTGCTACCCACCTTGGCTGGATGTTCGAGTCGTTCGTCAGCGAGGCCATCCGGACACTGAGGGCTGACGACCCGAATCTGATGTCCCTTGCGCGGGATTATCGAAGTTGGGCGCATCGAAACCCGCGAGTGAGGCACGTGATACTCGAGGAGAATCGCAAACTCCGTAGATTCGTTCGTGTAGTCACAGCTTCTTCAGCCGACCCGGGCATCGTGGGTGCTCGCGTCTTGCCAGTCGACGCCGACCATGACTCGATCGTGACTCCCCGCACGAGGGACGACTTCGTCTACGTTCAGATATCTCGCCTCCTCCGCGAAGTGTCGAACGACATCAGCGCTGGCAAGCTCGGCGGGCTAGGAACCTCAAGTGTTGCTTCCGCGTCGGAGGCAGCGCGCGAGTTCTCAAATCCGGATGTACTCCCCTCCGTCAAGCGACCGAAACTCATCAAAGCGGCTGTTGAATCCGGAAGCCGTGTGCGCGCTATTCTCGGTGAAGGCGGAATAGGGAAATCCGTTCTGGCCGGTCAAATCTTCGACACTCTCGACGGGCAGTTGCCAGTCGTTCTGATCGCTTGCTCCATGCTACGCATGTCGCAGCGAGCGACGAGTGTTGACGAGCTGGACAAACAACTGGGCGAGTTGGCGGGAGGTAATGGTCGCCCGTTGTCTGTGCTCGTTGCAGACTTCCCTCGCCGTTGCGTCATCGTATTGGACACGATCGATCTTCTGCTTGATCAAAATAACGCTGACGAGATAGCAGAGTTGCTGCGCCGACTCAGTGCACCTGCCGATGTGATCGTGACCTGTCGAGCGCGTGAGTGGGGTGATCTTCTCGAGGCATCTGAAGGTCGGCTCGATGTAGACAAGCAGACCGTCCCGCCACTCGACCGCGACGAAGTTCTGGACTGGGTGGATCGCTATCTCGACCACGCGGGAGTGAGCCCGCACGCCGCTTCCAGCTTTCGCGAAAGTGTTCTGGCGGCCATGGATGTGCGCCGAGGGATGACCGTCCTGGGAGCGCCGCTGAGGCTCGCGATGGCGTGTCGTCTGTATGCGGGTAGTGGTGGGGTTCCTTCGAACCTCACGGCAACTCGGCTGTACGCCGAGTACTGGTCGGCAAGGGTCCAGGCCGATCGAGAGGGCTGGCGGAACACCGAACGGGCGGCCAGCAAGGAGACTGCCGCTCTTCAAGTGGCCAACATCGTATGGCAGGAGAGCGTGCACCGTTTCGTCGAAGATGTTGCGCCGATTGATGACATGCGCGCGATGAACGATCTCGTCAGTGAGGGGGTGCTCCTCTCGCGCGGGGGGCGAATCCAATTCTTCCATCAGACGTTCGCGGAGTTCGCAGTTGCGAAGTATCTGGCGCAAAGAGGCGGTGAAGTGGATTGGGGCCGGCTCGGCCCGGGGCTGCAGAGCCGAACTTCGGGCTACTGGGGTGTCGCGGGCCACCTGATGTTGCAGGAAATGGCACACACCCGCTTCGAACGAGTTCGAGCTCTCATTCCGCTGGATTATGTTGAGGGAGCGCGTCTCATCATCGCCGCCGCACTAGGGCAAGAAGATCAAGCCTACGGAGCGAAGCTCCTGCGAGACGTCGCCCTGCGGGAGCCGGGCGCCTTCGCCTCGGCCTGTGATCTCCTTGCGGACGCTCCCCAAGAATTCGCGCCCGTTGTCGCCGAGCTGCTTACGGCGTACCTCGAGATGGGGGATAGTGCCGCATCAGTCGTGGTGAGCACTTTGTCAGGATTGATCCCGAGACTGTCGGCGCCTCTGGCTCCTACGCTGTTCGCGCAGGTGCTCGCAGTGCTAAGCGCTCGGCGAAGTCGTGGCGATGCGGCGAGCGACTCCGATACGCACAGATTTTTGGAAGGCTCGCTGGGCGCTACGTCGGACAACCACAGGGCGCTCCTTCTCCTCGCTGTCGAGCATTACCGAGGGCTCCCGGCTCCCGGTCGTCGAGTCGTCGCAGGCATGGTCGAAACGTTCGATCAGGGCGCGCGGTCCCGATTGCTTGAGGTCGCGCTGGATTGCGCGGTGCCGCCGGGTGCTATCGACGACTTCGTACGTCTGGTCAACGCCGATCGGCGCGATCCGGCGGGGCGTCTCCATGCGGAATGGGCCGAGTGGCCGGTCGTTCTCTCGTCGCGGTACCCCGCGCTATGGGACGCGGTGCAGGTGCGGGTGCTCGGCCTGTTCGAACACGAGACGCTTATGCGTGAACTTATTTCAGAGTGTCTCCGCCCAC
>CALALQ010000451.1 GCA_937925595.1 uncultured Demequina sp.
CCCGCGCGCCATGCTCCGCAAGATCTACAACGACATCGACGCGAAGAAGTAGCCGTGCGGTGCGGGATGGTCACACGTCCCGCGCACACCGCGCCTGGAATCACCGTCACCTTGCCGCAGGGTAAGGGAGCACACGCGCTGACAGCTCAATGGCAGAGCATCGGTTATCTACGCGCTTCTTGGCGCGCTGTAGCTCCTATGCAAGTCATGCGTCGAGTGCGTGAATCTGTTCCGCGAACCACTCAGTTGGTTTCTCTCCGCGTTGCCATGCAAATAGGGTCGCAATCGTTTCGCTCGCCACATGCATCGCGGTTGATCGAGCAGCACCAACCTTAGGGCTGTTGAGCAACCCGGCGTCGATTAGGGCCTCGGACTCCTTGAACAGACGATCTGACTCGTTCAGCGTCCAACGAGCTACCGCAACGTCATCGCCGAGGAGGAGAGCTTGACCTCGGATGAACGACTTGTTGATGCGAAATCGGTCCAGTTGGGTCAGGCGGCCTTCAGCCGGGGTATGGGTTGTGGCGGAGCTCTGTGTGGCATCTATGGCCCGGATCATCAGGTCGGCGCTATCCATCATGGTCTTCGAAAGAGCCAGGACTGCCTCCGCTCGGCGGTCTGCCTCCCGATGGGTGGCCGCGAGGGCGTTCGAGGCCTCGGCGGCAGTCGCCTGTCTTTCGGCTGACTCGGCGGCGTCCTTCGCGACAGCGACAGAAGCTTCGGCGGCTACCGCCTGGCGTTCTGCCGTGCGGGCGGCCTCTTGAGCGACAGAGACGTAGTCGGCCGCCAGGGCCGCCTGGCGTTCTGCTGCAACGGCCGCGTCCTCCGCCGCTCGTAGAGAGAGGTCGGCCGTTTCGTTCGCTTTTACGGTGGCTTGCGCTTGTACCCACGCGAACGTGGCAGCGGCTGCAGTTGCGACGAATCCGCCACCAGCGATTACTGCGGCTACTGTCTCCACCATCTGGCTCCCAATCCCCACGCTCGATGCCCGCTAGGGCACGCATCGTGCATAGTCGCTCGCTGTTGATGACAGTATCGCGCGGCAATCCTTCGCGATGGGATAGCCGACGAGAGGCCTGGACATCGCGAGTGCTTCGTTCCACACGAGGCGGTCTCGTCGGTGAGGCAGTGAGACCGAACTCCACTGCAGCAGGCCATTGCGTTCGCAAAGTCATCGCACGCCGCGTACATGGTCGGCACGACGTCCTCGGATAGCGTGATTCCGTGGCGCTCGATCTCTCGTTCCTCTCCGTTCCGCTAGGAGCAACGCCGTCTGCCCCGAACCGGCGAGTGAATGTCTACGAAATCCTTCGTGAGGGGTGGCGCGAGACGCGGGTGGACATGACCGTCCTCTTCTTCCTTGATCCCAATGAACGTCATGGTCTCGGATCGCTTGTGATGGATGCGCTCCTGACTCTTGTGGATGGCGCCGAGCTCGTCGGCTCCGACGGTAAAACCGGGGCTCAGTTCGATGCCGGAACATACCTCGGGTCCGACGAGTGGGAAGTGGGTACCCAGGTCGACTTCATCGATGTACTGGCTCTCGACCGCACGAGCGGCCTCGCCGTCGTGCTGGAGAACAAGATCGGACATGTCCTGAACAACCCCCTCGACCGATACGCTCGCCGCGCGCTCGAGGAAGAAGGGATCGACTCGGTTCTGGTCGTTACCCTTGCACCCCAGCACAGGGTTGCCCCTGGAGTGCAGGCGAACTGGCACTCGCGGTCGATCACTTATGCGGAGCTGGGGGCGCAGATTCGGGCGTCG
>CALALQ010000452.1 GCA_937925595.1 uncultured Demequina sp.
GTGCTCGGTGTCCTGTTCGGGCTGGGATTCGACACCGCGATGACCATCGGGGTCGTCGCCGCCGCGGTCGCGACGACCCTCACCGGCGTGTCGGTGTGGTTGGTGCTGGCACTGCCTCTGTGTTTCGCCGCGGGTATGACCCTCGTCGACGCGCTCGACGGTATCGCGATGACCAAGCTCTACTCCGGGGAGGGGTTGGCGCCCGGAACGAAGATCTTCTTCACGCTGATCACCACGGGTGTGTCGGTCGTCGCCGCAGCGGTGCTGGGGACGATCATCCTGGTGTCCACGGCGCATGAGGCGCTCGAATTGACCGGCCCGTGGACCGGTTGGGTCGCGGGTCTGGACCTTGATTACATCGGTATCGCACTGGCGGCGACCTTTGCCGTGCTGTGGATCGGCGCGGTGGTGCTCACCCGGCAGCGTTGCCGCTGCCGGGTGAGCCGTCGAGAGCAGGAGGTCCGCGTCAACCGGTGAGTCCGAGCTCGCGAGCACGGTCGAATTCGTCGTTGACGAGAACGACGCTGCGTTCGGGTGCATCGATCATCGATGCCGCGATCGACGAGCGATAACCGGACGCGCAATGCACCCAGACCTCACCCTCGGGAACCTCGCCGAGACGACCGGCCAGTTCGTGCAGTGCAATATTGACGGCTCCGTCGATGTGCGATTCGTCGAACTCGTTCGCCTGCCGCACATCGAGGACGGTGATCTGCTGCTCGTCCCGTCTGCGGGCCAGCGCCGAGAAATCGTCGACACGATAGGAACGCAATTCACCACCGGCGACGAGGGTGTGGATCTCACCCACCGCCGCGCCCTCGAGATCGTCGATGCCGATGCGGACGAGTTCGCGACGCGCGTCGAGTACCTGCTCCTCGCTCTCTCCGATCAGGGTCAACGGCGCTCCCCAGGTGTAGAGCCAGCCCAGATAGGTCACGAACGAACCGGACAGCTCGAATCCTAGGGTGCCGCCGAGGTGCCCGGCGGCGAAAGCAGTGCGCTCGCGGAGGTCGACCACCCATTCGCCAGCGTCGATCCTGCGGCGCAACTCGTCCGGATCGACGCGCTCGGGCATCGACAGGTCCACCGGCGCAGGCCCGGCGCGGTTGATCACTCCCATATGCGCGTAATAGGCGGGATAGGCGGCCAGTCCCGCCAGCAGTTCGTCGACATAAGCTTGTTCGTCCTGGGTCAGCGCCGGATTCGACGTGCGCTCGCGACCGATGGTGGACTCGTCGCCGCTGGCGGGGGTGGCGGCACAGAAGCTGCCGAAGCCGTGCGTGGGGTACACCTTCGTCTCGGCGGGCAGTTCCTCGGCGAGGCGGCGCACCGAGTGGTACTGCGCGTGGGTGAGTTCGTCGGTGTGCTCCTCGCCGACGAGGTCGGTTCGTCCGGTCGTGCCGAAGAGCATCGAACCGCCGGTGAACACTCCGACGGCAGTATTGTCGGGGTCGCGCAGTACATAGCTGACGTGATGATGGGTGTGGCCGGGAGTGTGCATGACCTGGAAGCGGAAGGCTCCGGCGTCGATGATGTCGCCGTCGACCACCGCGCGGCGTTGGTAGCCGAGGTCGTCCACGGCGGGAACGACGTATTCCGCGTTCAGGACCCGGGACAGTTCGAGACCGCCGGTGACGTAGTCGTTGTGGATGTGGGTTTCGAGTACGTGGGTGATGCGCACCCCGCGTTCGGCCGCCAGTTTCAGTACGCGGTCGATGTCGCGCTGCGGGTCGACCACGGCGCCGATATCGCCCGCGCTGATCAGGTAGCTGCGATCGCCGAGGCCGGAGGTTTCGATGATCGACACGTCCATCGCGGGTCTCCTTCGTTCGAGGGATGTTCGGAACGGATACCCGTACCCGTATAGGCGAAACGATGGGTGCTGCATCGATCACCGCAGGAAGATCGCATCGACGAGCACGTAGGCGGCCACGGCGAACACCAGATAGGCGAACCAGCGTTGAAGCCGCTCGGTGTCGACGCGGGTGCCGAACTGCCCCGCGACGAGCGACCCGACGATCGCCGTGCCCGCGAAGGCGGCGGTGATCGCCCAGTCGATGCTCGTGCCGCTCAGATGTGAGATCAGACCCGCGGCGGAGTTGACGACGATGATCACCAGCGAGGTGCCCACGGCGACAGGCATCTCGATGCCGAGCATGAGGACGAGCGCCGGGATGATCAGAAATCCGCCGCCGACGCCGAACAGGCCGGTGAGGAAGCCGACGGCGAGGCCGGCCGAGATCGACCGGGGTGCGCAGCGGCGCCAGTTGATCCGGGAGCCTTCGGTCGAGCACGCCGTTCCGGTACCCCCACGATCGGCGAGCATCCGCGCCCCCGCCGCGACCATCACCACCGCGAAGCCGATCAGCAGAACACGTTCCGGGAGCAACCTTCCCACGGCGCTGCCCGCGAAGGTGGCCGGAATTCCGGTGGCGGCGAAGATGCCTGCCAGGCGCCACTCGACCAGGTGGGCGCGCATTTTCGGCAGCGCCCCCATCGCCGACGCCATACCGACGACGATCAGCGAGATCGGGATGGCCTGCTCCATGCTCAGCCCCAGTCCGAAGACCAGCGCCGGGACCGCGAGGATCGATCCGCCTCCGCCGAGCAGACCCAGCAGCACGCCGATGACGGCACCGAAGCCGAGCGCGAGCGCCAGCGTCATGGAGATCCCCTCTGTCGAATCCTCTGTCGGCAATACCCCGGCCGGACGCGATCAATCCGGGCATCGGGTGAACCGGTCACATATTCCGCCGATGTCGCTCCTCATTGCCGGAGCCGGATGACACGAACAGCGACCGCGAAGAACGCGATCAGGGCGGCAATGAGCAGTATCTCCGGGCCTGGCATCGCTTCGGCCAATCCTCCGAGTGCAACCTGCAGGTCGAATTGTTCGTCGACCCCCATCACACCGGTGAGATTCGCGGTGCCGTCCGTGACGAGAAACAGCACGCCGATGCCCATGAACAGAATCCCCGGGATCAGCGAGGTGGTGTGCGTTCGCAACGGTCCCAGCTTACTGACCGTTTCAGAATGACTTCCGTAGTCGTCTCAAACAGATGATGCTGCAAGCAAGTTCGAGTAGTCCCTGGTGGAGGTCCGCACGTACCTCGGAGCGGACGCGCAGGCGTTTGAACTGGTGCAGCCAGGCGAAAGTGCGCTCGACCACCCAGCGGACCTTGCCCAGACCGGACCCGTGCGCGACGCCGCGGCGCGCGATCTTCGGCGTGATCCTGTGCCGGCGCAGCAGAGCGCGGTACTTGTCGTAGTCGTAACCACGATCGGCGAACACCCGGCGCGGGCGATGCCGCGGTCTGCCTCGTCGGCCGCGGATGTGGGGGATCGCTTCGACGAGCGGCAACAGTTGGGTGACGTCGTGCCGGTTTCCGCCAGTCAGCGTCACCGCCAGGGGTGTGCCGTGCCGGTCGACGAGGACGTGATGTTTGCTGCCCGGACGGCCCCGATCGACCGGTGACGGACCCGTATGAGCCCCCCTTTGAGGGCTCGCACGTGCGAGCCGTCGACCGCGACGTCGTCCATGTCCAGCAGCTTCGCGGTGCGAAGCTCGGAGAGCAGCAGAGTGTGCAGCCGCGGCCACACCCCGGCCTCGGTCCATTCCCGCAGCCTGCGCCAGCAGGTGATGCCGCTGCATCCGATCTTCTCTGCCGGCACATCGCGCCAGCTCACATTGGTGCGCAGGACGAACAGGATGCCACCGAGTGCGACACGATCGTCGATGGGTTTGCGGGCTCTTCGCACTTGGTAGGGGCGGGTGTCGATCGACGCCGTTGCCGTGTCGGT
>CALALQ010000453.1 GCA_937925595.1 uncultured Demequina sp.
GACAACCGCACCGTCACCATCGACACCAACTACAACATCACCTCCACCAACACGAGGACCCTCAACTGCTGATCTCTCGTGGAGGCGGCGGACAGGTGACCTGAGGGGCAGAAGAAGCGGCCCGAGCTCAGCTCGGGCCGCCGGACCACCATGTTGGCGATCCCGAGCGGGAGCGAGGCGGTGTAGCACCCGCGGACACGATGGCCTCGGCGTCGTCCGCCCCCGTGAGTGTCTCCCCCCCGTGGCTTTCCTCTTGCCGGCGTTCGGCGACGTTCGCCACGGGCCCAGGGGTACGTGCGGCAGACGCGGACGGCTGAGGACTCGGGCCCTCGGACCCGCTCTCCCGAGCAACGCCATCGGCATGAGTACCCGCAGGCGGTCCGGACCGAAGTGCGTTCACCAGCTCGGCGATGCCGATAAGCAGCGCACAACCGAGCCCAAACAGACCGAGTCCCGCCGCGATTGCCAGTGCGAGCGAGGGGCCACGGAGCTCGTCCCGTGCCTCGGCCACACCGACGCCTGAGACCCGGAGACGTTTGGCCCCTGGGATCGCCTCGGCGGCCGCCTTCGTATCCAGATAGCGCATCAACCCGACCACGGCAGCATTCGCCAGTCGTTCGGCGTCCGCGCGCTTGGGAGCTTGCGTGTCGACCTGGATGATCGGCAGCCACGCGCTGTTGGAGACCATCGTGACTTCAGTGGAGAGCACCGTCTTGTCCCGCGGAGGGGCGCCATCGAATGCGGCCGGAAGCCCGGCGTCTGGGTTGACGCCGATGAAATCGTCCGGCTGCATTCCGGCCTGCCGCGCGATCGCGTTCTTGATCTCGCCGTCGACCATGAGATTCGCGAGAAGGGCCGTGCGTGCCCCCAAAGAATCAGAGCCTTCCGGGGACAGGTCGACGACCTGTGATGCGGGCGTGTCCACGAGGATGCGCGCGCTGGCGACGCCGACCGTGTACTTGCGACTCTCCATGCTCGGGATCTCGTACAAGACGAAAATGCCGGCGGCGATCGCCATCAGCGCGAGCAACGCGACGAAGAATCGGAAACGCCAGAGCCGGCGCAGGATGAAGACGGTGTTCATGGGGCGGTTTGAGTGCCGAAGCGGCGTCCTTATAACCAACGCGATTCAACGCCGGCTTCTTGCACTTTCCCGCCGGCGAGGTCCACGTAGCCATATCGAGCGTGATCAGGCGACCGAGGTCATCGCATTGTCCTCGACGCCGGGCAGGTCTCGGTGGGCGCGAATCCAGTCACGCCGGAGGTCTCATCGAAGCGATGCAACGGTACGTTGGAGCCGTGCGCTTCACGCGTTCAGCAGCTTCGCGCCTCGAGGCACTCGCGGTCTCATCCGGGCTTCGCCCGTACCGGCCCCGGTACCACGTCGCAGCCGCCACGTGGGACAGCGACTACGCGTCCGGCGCGCTCGATCACTACGACGCACCGCACGAGCGTGCGCGATATGCGGTGCTCGTCGGCTTTCTGCGCGAACACGCGCCGAGGACCATCCTCGACGTCGGCTGTGGCGTCGGCCTACTCCGCGCACACATCGAGCATCTCGACTTCACCGCGTACCACGGCATCGATCCGTCGGCCGTGGCCATCCAGGCTGCCACCCAGCGTGGCTTCGGTCGCTCGACTTTCGAGGTCGGCACAACGCCGACGGGCAAGTACGACGCTGTGGTGTGCAACGAGATGCTCTACTACGTCGATGACTTGGACGGATTGCTCGAGTGCATCCGCCAGAGCCTCGTGCCTGGAGGCCGACTGATCACGAGCGTGTATAAGCATCCGGGCGATTTCGCTCTTCACCGGCTTCTCGCGAGGCACTTTCGAGCGATCCACGCCGTCGACGTCCGGAATTCGCTCACACGACACCGCTGGAAGCTTGCGTCCTACGAAGCGCGTTGAGAACTCCGTGCCAGGACCTTGGAACGTGCCGGTGCCGGGAAACCGGGCAGCCATTCCTTGCGCTGGCGCCACAGGATCCGCCACGCAGCCTCGCCCTTGGTCTCGTGGCGAGTAACGCGCTGACCGAGTGCACGCAATCCAACGCCTGCGGCGAGCAGCGCCAGCCCAACCGGACGCCGCCACCCGGTCCAGTGCCGCCGGATCAACGTTGCCTTACCGCGGAACAGCAACGCGAGCTTGGCGGCCCGCGTCTGGGAGGCCTTCCCCACGTCGTGGACGACTTCGGCTGCCGGGCATATCACAGGTCGATAGCCGGCCGCCCGAGCACGTATCGCGAGGTCGGCGTCTTCGCCGTACATGAAGTACCGCTCGTCGAAGCCCTCAAGCCGGGCCCAAGCCTCACGCTCAACGAGCAGCAGGCAGCCGGTGACGACGCCTACCTCCCGCACGCTGTCGCGTTTGTAGTAGCCCATCGCTTCGGGGTCGAGGACGCGATTGCCGCGCGCAAGAGAGCTCAGCCCAGAAGCCCATGCAAAGGTGCTCCACACAGTCGGCAGAGCCCAGCACGAGCTCGGCTCCAACGATCCATCCCTCCGCAGGGTGCGTCCACCGTAAAGCCCATGGCCCGGATTCGCACGGGCGAACGCGACGAGCTTCGCCAGAGCATGATCCAGCACGACCGTATCCGGGTTCAAGAGCAGTAGGAACTCAGCATCGCTATACGTCGCTGCGAGGTTGACGCCGGCGGCGAAGCCGAGGTTCGTGGGCGAAGCCACCATCCGAACCGACGGAAACCGTTCACGAACCATCGCGACAGAGTCATCCTCAGACGCGTTGTCGACGACGACGACCTCCTGGTGGAGACCGTCTCCCTGCGCGTACACGCTCTCGAGGCACTCGGCCAACTCAGCCGAGGTGTTGTACGAGACGATCAGCACGGCGACGTCAGCGGGCACGCTGACCTCCCGTTGCCGGACGCTCACCAATCACCCTTGCGGGAACACCCACCGCGATCGAGTTGGGCGGGAGGTCGCGGGTAACGACAGACGCCGCACCCACAATGCATCCGTCCCCTATCGTCACGCCCGCCGTTACGACGACCCGAACGCCGAGCCAAACGTCGTCACCGATGACGACGTCCTGCTCGGTCTTGGTCTGCTCACGGAACGGCACGCCCCGCTCAAAGGCGTAGTCGGACGCCGTGATGAACACCTCGGGGGCGAGCGACACAGTGTTGCCAATCCGTATCCGGCCGGCTGAGTCGCCCGCCCACAGGAAACTGCGCTCGCCGATGTGGCAGCCAGATCCGATCGAAATCCGCTGCCCATTGCGAATCGAAACGTTGGGTGCAAGCCCCGTGCCCTTCCCGAGAGTCAGCTTCCGACGCTCGCGCACGTGCGAGTAGCCATAGAAATGCAGCAGACGGAAAGCGTGCAGGTAGGTGCGTACATCACCGAACGTGTCTCGCGCGCGCCGTAGACGGTCGGACTTCACCGTGCCGCCGCCGATACTCGGCTCGAGTCGTCCCGCTCCCACCCGACGTCCCCGCGATTGCGCTTGCGCCGAACTCCGCGCTTGGCAAGCCCTGTGATGGTCATGAAGACCGGCAGGTCGAGCGCCAGAGCTGGGCGGCGCCGCAGGAGCGACGCGAGTGGCGGCCCGCTCGCAGCGCCTGGCAGAACCCCCATTTTCTCGCGGAGCTCGATCTGGCCATGAAGTGTCCTTGTGCGCCGATGAACGAGCCCCGCCATGGTGCGCGCCGGACGGATCACGAACCGCTGATCACGAGCGCACAGACGCTCTGAGGGAAGGAAGCTGTCGTGCACGTACTGGTCGTCGTTGGTGATGTCTGGGAACTCGCCAAGCCGCTCGCGCCCAGCCGCCGACAGGATGTAGACGCCCGATCCCACGGGCGCGGTCACGCTCCAGTCGAGCGAGAGCCATACTCGATAGTACGCCCGCACCACCCACGGGCACCCGTCTAAGTCGACCTCAAGCGCTGGGGCCGCGATCAGCGCCCCGGCGGCCTGCATATCCGCAGCCGTCGAGAGCAGCGCGTGCCACCCCACCTCCACGTCGGCGTCGACGAACGCACGCGGGAAGTGGCTCGCCGCGGCATCCCCCGCAACGACGGCGGCGTGCTTTGACGCGACCGGAATCTCGATGACGGTCACCCCCCGAAACGCCCGCGCGACCTCCACAGTGCGGTCGGTACAGCCGTTGGCAACCACGATCACCTCGAGCTCGCCCTGCTCGGCTCCTGACGCGAGTCCCTGCAAACATCGTCCGATCACTGCTTCTTCATTATGTGCGGGAATCACGACACTAAGCATCAGCACCGCCAGATACTAGAGAAGAACACGTGGGCGCCCGATCGCTCCGACCGGACGAACCGCGCCTGCAGCTCAAGCGATGGCATGGTGCGTGCGACCTCCGAGCCAGCGCCGCAGCGGCGCGAGAATGAGAATGATCGCTGCGCACCACGCAACGAAGACCGAGGCGCCGATCCCGACCGGTAGGGCGGGATGAGAGCGCGTGGTCAGATGCTCCACCTGCACGGGCGCGACTTGCTCGACATCGTATGCCTCGAGAACCGAGTCCGCGCGTCCGTTGACGATCTCCGACCTGTAAGTTCCCGCGCGCGTGCTCTGGGACTTCAGCACCTCGGCGGCGACCGTCGCGAGCTTGGATGCCGCCGCTGTGTCGGGCGCATAGACGGATACGAGGACTACCGGGATCGTGCGGTTTGGTACCGACGCTGTCAGTACATAGGGCGTGAACACCGTGTTCATCGCCTTGCTGGCCGCAACTGGAATCGGCGCTCCCGCGCCCGCATTCTCGTAGCTTGAGTTGAGCACCTCCACGTCGGCGACGCGCACCCCTATGCCCGTCGCGAGCCGTTTCCGATACTCATCCGCCGTCAGCAGGCTCGCAAGCATCCTTGCTCGCCACGCCAACGATTCGGCCTCAGGCGATGCAGCGTTCAGGAGCTGCGACTTGGGCGTATCGAGGACGAGGCGGACTGTTGCTACGGCCCCGTCGTCCCGCACCGCCGGCCGCGACGCGAAATACAGGCCTATCGCAATCGCGGGCGCCAGACCGAGAAGGACGAGCCACCTGTGGCGCCAGAGCGCTCCGGCAGCGAACACAGCCTCCATCAGCTGCCCGTTGCCTGCTCGGTGAGCTTCGCCTGCCGCCACCCGAAACGCACGCGCGACCATAGCGCTGCCATCGCCATGGCCATGCTGAACGCGAGCGCAAAGACCAGCGCTGCGACTTGGCGGTCCACGCCCGCGTTGATCACGGTGCCTTCGGCCTGCCCGAGGGGAAGCAAGCGGACCTGAAAGTCCGCAGGTGTGCGCTGGGCGGCAGCGAGCCGCCCAAGGTAGCCCTGGAGCTCGGCGACGGTTGCGTTGGCAAGTGCCGCGGCCATCGAAGGAGAGGGAGCTTGCGCGTAAACGTCGAGCACCGGGACCGACGGATTCACTTGCAGGTTGAGCCGGTATTGATCAGTCGACTTGAGTATGTCGGACGTCTCGCGTGCGTTCTCGGAGCCGGCTGGGCGCGTCGTCATCTCGCGTGTCAAGGGCGGTTGTACACGGAGAACTGCGGCGGGCACGCCCACGCGGTTCGCGATCCGTTCGCGAACTTCGGACCCTGCGGCCACGTTGCCGAGCAGCACGGCGCGATTTCGAAGCCCTTCGATGCTGTACGTGTTCTGGCGCAGATCGAGGACGGTGGAGGTCGGCGTATCGACGACGACATGCGCCGTGGCAGTTGCCATCTCGTGTTTCCGCGGGGTCAAAGCAAGGGGAGACAGCGAGACCTGAGCGACGCTCCACGTCGCCGCGAGCCCCGCGAGCAGCAGGCTGACGAAGACCCTCCCACGGAGGAGCCACAAGGAACGCAGACGCATACCCAGTCCCATGCCGTCAGACCAACGCGGCAGCAGGTCGCCGACTTTCGTCGTGAGGCGGAGGCGAGCTCTCCTCCATCCGAATCACTCGATCGCGACCCTTGCGCCCGTCTATCTTCACGTCTCGCCCAATCACGACGGACGCAAGGGCGATGAGGTAGAAGAAGATGTAGGTCGCGTGCGGAAAGGCGAGCACATCGAACAACGTCGCCACGACGACGAACGTGACGCCCGCAACCGCACCCACGAGGGCTTGGTCCCCGAATGCTGACCCGCGCCGCGCAACCGTGCGACGAGTTGCCAGCACGACGGTTGCCGCGATTCCCACGAACGCGAGCACCCCGAGTACCCCGGTCTCGATCGCACGGGCGAGTATCTCCGAATCCAGCATCCGGTAGGTCTCGTGCCCGTAGCTGCCGTAGCCTCGGCCAAAGAGCAGATGTGTCCAGACATCCGGTCTAACAGCGTCGTAGTCGGCGACACGGTCGCTCGTGGTCGCCACGCTACCGCGGTCGGACCGGGTGAACTGCCCGATCACGCCGCGGACGACACCAGGCGATATCACCGTCACGGCCAACGCGATGATGGCTCCGAGAGGTGCAAGCGAGAGCATCTCGCGGCGGCGGAAGATGAGCAGCGTCAACACGACCGCGGCGGGTGCGACGAGCCCGCTCTTGCGCTCGGTCGCCAGCATGCCGGCGATCAACACCCCGGAAGCAACGGCGTACAGCAGCCGCCGGCGGCCGCGCGACGCGCTAAGTCGGAGAATCACGATCGGCAGCGCCAAGCTCAGGATGGCGACAGCCTCAAGTCCAACGAGTGTTGGACCAACGATGCCGCGTCGTCCGAGGCTGTCCAGCCCGAGGCTTTGAACGCCCCCCGTGAGCATCAGTGGGCTGGGGAACAGCTTGTCGACTGCCAGCCGGAACAGATTGGTGGAGAAGCGATACTCCCAGACGATCCCGAGCGCAACGATGAGCGCGAGCGCGACCGTCAGGGTCAAGAACGCTTGTACCTCCGTCGGCCGGATCGACGTCGACACGATCAGGAAGAACGTGACGTAGGCCAACAGCAGCGGCAACCGCTTGAGCGTCAACGTGAGCTCGGCGATCTGATTGAGATACTGCGCGTTCAGCGTGACGCTGAGGAACGCGATCGCCACGAATGCGCCGACCGCCACGTGCACCGGTGTGATTCGCGGGCGTGGGCGCGCGAGCGCCCCCGCCGCTAGCGCGAGCAGCCAGACGACGACCAGAAGGGGCAGAACCAGCCGATCCAGCTTCATGTCGATCGGCGTCGGGATGCTTAGTTCGATCAAGTCAAAGGGCGTGAGCCAGAGCATCACGATGAACGCGGCGATGCTCCACGGCAACAAGCGGTTGGTATGGGGCCAGTCGTCCTGCGCCCTCGACACGATCTCGGGGCGGCGCCGCGGTTCGCGTCTCAACCGCCAGAGTAGCCCCAGTAGCAGGCTCGTCACCACTCCGAATACAACGGTGAAGGTCACACCGGCCACCACGATGCGCGCCCGCGCGTTCGTCGCCGCGCCGCGCGGCTCACCGAGCTGACGGAGTTGCGGCAGGTTGGCCACGTCGAATCCCTGCCTACGCGCGAGGGCGACGAGCGCATCCTGCAGACCGGCCACCGCTGCGTTGGCGAGCCGCTCAGCGTCAGCTGGCGACGGCGCTGCAGCGTAGATGTAGAGCACTGGGTCAGCCGCGTCGGACTGCATCTCAAGTCGATACGGCGCCCGCGAGGCGACGATCTGGCTCGCTCGCTGCTCACTCTCGGGTTGCATCAACGACTGCGGCACGTCCGTATTCAGCCGGGCGACGCCGGAGAGGTCGGACTCGCGGAGACGCATGCGTTGGGCGACCGCCGTAAGGACGGGTCGCGTCGTCAGGAGGCGACCGTACAGCTCGGCGTGCTTATTGAGGGTTGCGATGTCCTGATCGAGCGCGCGCCGCTTGACGATTGAAGGGCTCGGGAAGTCGACCACGACCTGCGTCGCCGCCACCCCGAGATCGAGACGCCCGGACGCATTCTCGCGCGCGGCAGCGAGCGCGACCAGCAGGCTGATGAAGATGGCCGCAGCCACTAGGCGGCGCTGTCCGGAGAATGCGTGCGACATAGGCCCTTGACAACATCAACGCACGCGTGAGGGACCGTCTTCCGAAGACGCATGGAAGCAGCGGCGCCGCGAGGCCGTTGATGCTGTATGAGCGTGCGAGCCGACGCATTCCCGAACGCCCAGGTCTCCGTCGTCGGTGCCGGCCTCGAACTGCGCGAGGAGATAGTGGCGATTCTCTGTCAAGCGGGACTTCATCTCGTCACGCGCGATGCCGCACCTGATCTCGTCGTGCTGGCAGCCGAGGGCACAGACACCGCTCGTAACCAGGCGATTCGGGAGACGGTGGCGACCCATGGGGATACCCCCGTAGTCGCGGTTCTGCCCGCCTCCGCGAACAATGCCTCTCTGCGGCGTTCGCTCCTGGCCGGAGCAGCAAGCCTCGTATTCGCCGCCGACCTTCACCGGGCGCTGGTTCCCACGGTGCGCGCCGCTCTCGCCGGCCAGCTGGCTGTCCCCGGCGCCTTACGCGGGCTTGTGGCCCCGCGACCACTCTCGCATCGCGAAAAGCAAATTCTCGCCCTGGTGATGCGCGGGCTCACCAATCGCGAGATCGCGGCCCGCTTATACCTCGCCGAGAGCACGGTCAAGACTCACCTGTCTTCGGCGTTTCGCAAGATCGACGCCCGCTCGCGTGCCGAGGCGGTGGAGCGCATCCAAGATCCTGAATCCGAACTCGCAGCGGGGATCATCGCTGCAGCCCGCTACGACGAGGCGACTGCTGAGTCGCAGGACCTGCTCCCGGCTTGAGCGCGAGTAGGATCGCCGATCGAGATGAGCACGCCAAGCTTCTTTGAGCGGCTGCAGCAGACCCGGCGATTGCTGCAGACCGAAGGGCGCTCCGGTGTCAGCGACCGTGTGCGGAGACGGCTCGCCGATCGCATCGCCCCTCAGAACCCGGCGGGCTCACGCGTCTCACGCGATGACCTTGTGCGCGCAGCCGAGGTCGCACGCTCAGGGTGGACACTGCCTGAGCCGCTCACTGCTGCGCAGGGCGAGCCGCTGACCGTCGCCTGGGTCACCGTCCCACCGGGGGCCGGCTCTGGCGGGCACACGACGATGTTCCGTCTCGCGTCGGCCCTCGAGGCGGCCGGGCACCGGTGCATCCTCTACCTGATCGATGATCACGGCTGGACGCTGGACCAGCACCGCCGAACGATCCGTTCGTGGTGGCCCTGGCTGAACGCAGAGGTTCGTGACGCGGCCGACGGGATCGAGGACGCGCACGCGATCTTCGCCACTTCTTGGGACACCGCTTACCGGGTGCTCGGCTCGCCGGCGCGTGGCAAGCGGTTCTACCTCGTACAGGACTTCGAACCGTGGTTCTATCCCGCGGGCAGCGACGCTTTGCTCGCCGAAGCGACGTATCGCTTCGGCTTTCACGGCGTTACCGCCGGACGCTGGTTGGCCGAGCACCTGCGCCGTGAGTACAACATGACCGCCGAGCACTTCGACTTCGGCCGTGACCCGCTGTACTCGCTCGACCCGGACTTTCCTCCTGAGCGCCGGACGGGTGTGTGCATGTTCTCTCGCCCCGAGACGCCGCGACGTGCCACTGAGCTCGCCGTCATGGCCCTAGATCTCTTCGCCGCGCGTCACCCCGAGATCGACATCCATCTCTTCGGCGAACCGCTGGCCGGATTGCCGTTCGCGGCAACCGACCATGGCACGCGAACCCCACAACAGCTCAGCGAGCTCTACCACCAGTGCATCGCGGGCTTGGTCTTGTCCGCCACGAATGTCTCGCTCGTCCCGCACGAGATGCTCGCGGCGGGCTGCATTCCTGTGGTCAACGACGCTGAGCACAACCGCATCGTGCTCGACAACGAGTTCGTGATGTATGCACCGGCCACGCCGTTCGACCTCGCCGACGCCCTTGCCTCGCTGATCGAGCGCCCAGCCGCCGAGCGCCATCGGGCCGCGGTCGCGGCTTCGCGCAGCGTCAGCGGCGCTTCCTGGGACAGCGCAGCCGCGGAGATCGTGCGGATCGTTCAGTCGGCCGTGTTCGGTACCGACCCAGTGTCACTGCACGGCTAGCGATAGCACCGCCCTCAGCGAGCGGTCTCGGAGGGGCCGGGAGGATCCAGCGATCCCTGCAAGGCGGCCCGCAGCACTTCGGCGTGCCGTCGAACCATCTCGGAGGACGAAAGTTGATCCGTCAGCGCGCGCGCGGGCGCCGGAGTCTCAGGCCTATCCGCCAGTGCCACCAACGCCTCAACCAGCTCCTGGTCGTTGGCTTGACGCGTCCGCCGCCTCGCAGCGCGCACCGAGCGATCGTCGACCGTCGCCGTTCCCGTAGGCGCGGGGACGACCGTGACCCAACCGGGGACCACCCGCGCGAGATCGACGGCGCCGCCCACGTCCGACAGCACCGCCGGCACGCCAGCAATCACCGCTTCGGTCGCCGCCACAGACCAGCCCTCAAAGAAGGAGTTGAGCACGAACGCGTCCGCGGACGCGAGCAGGGTCGCGCTGTCAGACGGCCCGAGAAGATGCACGCGGTCAGAAGCCGGTCCTGACGTGCGTTCGGCGTCGGTCCATCGGTACTCCAGGACGTCCGGCACACCGCCGGCAACCACGAGGCGCAAGCGTGGCTCGCGCACCGCCGCTCGAGCGAAGGCTCGCACCAGCGCAGGGAGATTTTTTTGCGCGTCGTAGCGGGCCAGACTTACCACCACGACGTCATCCGGTTCGAGCGCGACCACCCGCTCCAAGGCCTTACGAGCCTGCGAGCGGGGCACCTGCGCGAAAGACGCGTTGACGCCGTTGGGGACTACGATCGTGCGTTCCGCGGCGGCAGCACGCACATGACTGAGATGGTGACGTCGGACAGCGTCGCTGACTGCGATCGTCGCCACAGCCTGCTCGGCGGCGTCACGCACCGCCGCCCAATCCGCAGATGTGCGGTGGATCTCGAGGTTGTGAACCACCCAGACGTACGGGACCGTGCTTCCGTTCAGAGCGCCTTCCAGCGCCGCCGGGGCGTTGTGCACCTCGATGACATCAGGGGCCACCGCGCGCAGCGCCGCTCTGACCTCGTCGGGCCCTGACGCCTCCAGAACAGGGACTCCGGCCGCGCGGATGCGATCGGCGGTGCGTCCCTCCGCCGTGCAGATGACGGAGGTCTGCACGCCAACCGCAGGCAGTTGGGTGGCAAGGGTCTCGACCACCGCCTCGACTCCGCCTACGTCGAGCGAGCCGGTCAGTAACGCGCAAGTGAGTTCGGGCGTGATCGGGCTCAGCACGACCGACTGGGTATCGGACCTCGTCGCAAGGCCCGCCGTATCAGCCACCACCGGCAAGTCGACGGTCCCGAGCACCGTCCGGGACGCTCTTCGTAGGACACCGTAGCGGTACGACGGAGGAGCAAGATCCGAGAGCGCTGAGGCGCCGCGCAGGCCACCCGTACGAAAACCGTGCACGAGGCTTCTCCGCAATGAGCGTGGCGCGGTCCTGGCAGCGCGGAGATCGCTCATGCTGCTGTTGGTGCCGAGCGCCGCACGTGCTTTCTCCACAGCCAGGCGACATGGCGCCCTGGCCGGCGGAGGTAGTTGCCCACGCAGGGGCCGACCCGGCGTCGCGGGCGCGGCGCAGCTTCGATCAGCTCGACGAAGTGACGCATGGACGCATCGGTGTCGTACGGCTGCGCGTACTCGCGCACCCGGTCGGACTCGGCCGCGTATTCCTCCGGCGTCAGCATGAGAATCCGTTCGAGCTCATCCACCACCTTCCCGGTGGGCGGCTCCTTGCGCGTGTCACCGACTGAGCCAAGCGGCACACGGTAGATCGGCCCGTACGTCACGCCTTCACGGTCGAACACCAAAGCCAAGACGTTCGGCACGCCGAACAAGGAGGCTTCGAGGACAGTGGTCCCCATGCCCACGAACGCATAGGCCTCCGCGAGTGCCCGTCGGCACTGCTCGTATGGCATTGGCCCGGCCAGCGTGATCGCCTGCTCCAGACCTTGCGCGCGAATGGACTCGCGCATCTCCGGCTCGTAGTCGCCAGTCCCGTGCACGGTCCACGTCACGTCATGCCCGCGTCGCCTCAGCTCAGCGACAACGTCAATCATGTAAAGGTTGTACTGCTTCATATCCGACATGCGACCAATCGACACGAGGCGCCCCCAGACGGGGTTGCGGACGGCCGGCAGGAACTGGTCGGAGTCGACGGGTAGCAGCCACAACGTTCCACTGTGTCCGTGTGCTTCTTCGAGCTCCTCGATCTGCTCAGGAGACATGAAGATGCGCGCGTGCGTCGGGAAGTTGTGCAGGAAGTTGCGCAACTCGAACCCAGGCCGGAGTCTCCGCAGATCCGGGACAGGACCGTAGAATCCGGCTACGGCGCGGGCACGGGTGATCACGGCCAGCTGATAACCGATCCATGCCGTGTCGAGCTCCCAGTTGAACGTCTTAACGACGTCAGGTCGCGGGAGCCTCAAGTCGTTCCATATTCGCTTGGCCCGAAAGTAGTAGTACAGCTTCCAGTACTGATCTCCCAAGGCGACTGAGCGCGCCCCATCCGGCAGTAGAGGCCCCCAGTTCGAGTCCGAGATCGTGATAACGGTGACCGTGTGCCCACGCTGAACCAGCCAGTGCGACATGCGCACGATCTGAGTTTCGATTCCGCCCCAGATGCCCTGGCTCGGGTAGACGAAGAGATAATGCATCGACTCAGCTTTCGTCGCGAAGGGTGTTGCTCACTCGGGCAGTCGGTTTCGGCGTTGCAGATATCGGTACCGCAGCGCACCCCATAGCCGACTGCCCAAGCGAAACTCGAGCGGAGGCCTAGGACGCCAACCTGCCCACGCCGTCTGATCAAGCGCCTGAAACCACTCAGCGGCCAGTGGATGCTGGCTGCCACCGATCCACGGCTTGTCGTGCTCGGTGTAGTGGATGACAGCCGGATCGTTGTTGGCCGCCTCGATATCGGAAGCCCAATGAGCCCAGGCCACGCTGTAGTCACCGATGTCCGCCGTCTGCAGGTTCCAGCGCCGTTCCAACTCGATCCACCGCCCCTGCAGAACCACGTTCAGGGCGTCCTGATCGCCCCAGCGAGGGTTGCCGCTCCGCAAGAGCTGCAAGCACCGCTCGCCAACCGTTTCCTCCCGCCAACGCTCGAGATCGATTAGAAGCACTCCGGAGTTGAAGTAGGCCGACTCTGGGGCAAGCCCGAGCTGACGCCAATCCGGGCCATAGCTGCTAGCAGCCCAAGGAGAGCCAGCGTCGCGGACGGCGCCTACGACGTGCCCCTTTAGGTCAGACGCGTACACGGGAGCGAGGGAGGAGCGCACGACGACATCAGCGTCGAGATAGAGGACTCGCGTGACGTCGGCAGGCAAGAGCCGACCAAGCAGCAGTCTGTAGAGCGAGGCTGACGTGAGTCGTGTCGAGTAAAAGGCACCGGCGACGGCGCGGTCGTCGACGGTATGCCACTCGACGTCGATGGCCGACAGGCCGGCAGTCACGCGATCACGAATCGTCTCGCTCAGGCCGGGATGTAGGACATGGACCACGACGGAGTCTTCGCCACTCGCCTCATCGAGGCTGGCCAGCGCGGCGGCGAGCGGCACCGTGAAGCCCCGATCGACGCATGCGGCTACCTGGATCGTCATCGAGCTCATCGGCTATCACCCCGAACCGCGAACCGACGGAGCGGCTCTACGAGGCCGGCAAGTCGCAGTTTGCGCAGGGTCCTCCCCACCCGGTCGAACCCCACGATCTGCACCAGACCGAACAGGGAGTGCGCGCCAGCGGCGACAGCGAGCAGGCACGGCAATACCGTCGCCCACGGCTCCGGCCACTGCAGCCGCATCCACAGCACGATCATCCCGACGGCGACGGCTACGGTCATGTAGCGCTTATACGCCAACGTCCAACGGAAGCCGCTCAAGCGACGGGCAACGACATACATCAACCCGACATACAGCACATACATGCCGAAGAATGCGGCGCCGACCCCGGCCAACCCGAACCACTGGAGCCCAACCCACGCCAGGACCAGGTAGACCGAGAAAGCTACGAGCTCGGTCCAGACGAAAGTGCCACCGCGTCCCTTGGCCATCATGAGAAAACCCATCGGCCAGGACACGATTCGTAGCAGCATCCCGCCCATTTGCCAGGCGAGGACATCAGACGCCGAGACGAAGTCCTCGGAGTAGAACACACGCATGACCCACGGGGCGAGCGCCAGTGTTGCCAGGATGCCTGGCAGCGCCAGCAACAGTGAGATCTCCGACTGCTCGTTGATCGCGTGGTTGCTCTTCTCGTTGTCATTGGCCAGGGCGGTCAGGCGCGGATAGAAGTCTGTGCCCATCGCCTGCAGGATGAAGCCGATGTAGACCAGGGAAAGCGCGTTGGCCGCCTGAAATTGTCCCGCCCCCTCCAATCCATAGTCACGCGCAACAATTGCACGCACCAGGAACGCCGAGCCAGCGACGATCAGCGCCGAGACCATGAAAGCGAGACCGAGCGTGACCAAGCCGCGAGTCTCGCTCAGCACGGCCGAGACCGGCATCCGCACGGATGCGATTCTGATCCGGCGAGCGTAGTGCCAGCTCACGAGCAACCCGACGCCGGCACCGACGATCATGAACGCGGGGATTCCATCCTGTCCCCAGATGAAGACGATCGGGATGCTCACCAGTGCACCGACGACCGTGCCGATGATGTTCATTCGGGCTAGGTCGCCGATCCTTCGCATGCCGGCCAGCAACGCACCCTGTCCGGCGGAGACCCCGCTGATGAACAGGATGACTGAGATCCAGCCGATCGCACCGGCGTGACGCGTGTCGCCGAACGCTGCTTGGCTGGCGATATCCCGCCCGAGGAACAGCGCGAGCGCACCCACGATGCCGAGCGCGACGCATACGCGGCGCAGCGTGAAGACCGTTATCGCGATTCGTCGCGGATCCCCGGACGCCGAGGCTGCCGCGATCTGCCGGACGCCAGAGCTGCTGACACCAAGATCGAACAGCGTTCGCACCAGAACGACTACGGCATCAAACATGGCCTCGAGCCCGACGCCGGCTGGCCCCAGCCAGACGGCGAGGACCTTGGTCCGTACCATCCGGACCACCATCGTGATCGCCGTTGCCCCGCCGATGATCGACGTGGACTTCAACGCCTCGACCTTGGAGGAGGCAGACGCGGCGTCGGCCTCCTCACTCGTCACGCGCTCACGTGCCTCCCCCGGGCCAGCCGTGCTCATGGTCGACATCAGCGTCAGCCGTTGCGGAGGCTGCGCGCCCCGAGTGACCGGCCGTAGATGCCGGTGCGACTCCATAGGCGCACATTGACGGCGTGCTGGACGCGGCCGCGGATTACCGAAGCGACGGACCAAGGCCGCCGCTGCACGCGGTCGGGGCCGAGGATCATGCGCCGCTGCAGCCGCCGCCAGTCCTTGGCCAGAGTGTCGGCCGGTGCAGCCTCGCGTGCGATCTCGACCAGCGCAGCGACTTGCTCTTCGTCGACCTTCGCGCGGTCGTAGAGGTAACACGCCATGTCGAGCGCCGAACGAGCGATGGCGCGGCGAGCGAGCTGGTGCAATTGCTCAGCCTCCGGAATCGCTCCAGCGGCTCCCGCGAACAGCAGATCGAATGCAGCCTGACGTTCTCGAAGGTCCATCAGCTTGTCCACGCTGCGCGCAGAAAGGCTGCCCGCGTGCTCACGGTGCCAGGCCTGGTCCGGGCCGTTGACGCGCCCAACGTCGGCGAAGGCAGCCATGCGTAGCCACATCTCCATGTCATGCGTGTGCGCCAGCGGCTGTTGTCCGCCAACTTGCTCGACCAGCGCCGTGCGCATCAGAACCTCGGGAGAGGCGATGACATTCAAGCCGGTGCGACAAGCATCCGCGAGCCAGTGACGGCCCGGCCAGACGGTCCACGAACGTGTGCGGCGCCTGGGTTCAGGCGGCTCGCCTGTGAACTGGCACGGGTGACCATAGACCAGTCCAACGTTCGGGTGCTGTCGGGCGAGCGCCGTCGCCCGGGCCAAGGACCCCGGAGTCAACATGTCATCGGCATCGAGGCGGACCACAAACTCGCCGGTCACGTGCTGGAGACCGTCGTTGAACGTCACGACGGGCCCTTGGTTGCGTTCGTGGGCCACGACGGTCACCGCTGGCTCTTGCGCCGCGATCGCACGCGCAACTGCGAGGCTGTCGTCCGTTGAGCAGTCGTCGACGACGACAACATCGACCGTCACACGCTCCTGCGTGAGAGCGCTGCCGATGGCGTCCGGCAAGAAGCGCGCGTAGTTGAAGCACGGGATGACGACGGACACCGTCGGGCGATCGCCGGCAGCCAAAGGCTTGGGCCGCAGCCGCTGCCGTCTCTGAGCGGCGACGCCGTGTGCCCCCGCGTCGAGGTCGATGGACTGGCTCATCTAGCGACCAACGGTTCAACGACGTCAATGCTTCCGAACCGGACTCGATTATCGCAAGCGCCGACGCACCGGATCCGCGCGCAAAAGACGCACCGGATCCGCGCGCAAAAGTTTGTGTAGCCTCGCCCCGTTGTTCGAGTGATGACGTGCACTCGGCTAGCTGCAGACGTTCCCGCGATGCACCTTCTCGGATCTTCACCGGGGGGAGCAAACGCTGACCGGGCGGGCCTGCGGCCGCACGTAGTGCCCGATCCCAGTCCGAGCTTCCAGCCCACCCACAACGGCGGCGACCGCCAAACGATGGCTTATAGCCACTCAGCCCCAGGAGCGCAAATGACGAGCTTCGTTCCCGCGTCACCACGGACTCGGACGGCGGTGCTTTCGCTGATCGCGACGGCATTGATCCTCGCCCTTGGAGCATTTGCGGCCCCCGCCCGCGCCGCGACTACAAACGCGTTTGTTCTCGGGGCCGCTGCATCGGCCTTCGCCGAGACCACGGGTGCTCAGCATATTGCGTTTACCTATCCAGATCGGGCAAGCCTGCTGGCCGATGGGTGGAGCTTCATCGGGAGCACAGCTTCAGGATCCCCACGAAACACGGAGTCCGTGTCCGGCCAGGGCGTCTCGTACGACCAAGCCGCGCATCCGGGAGTCCTCCGGATCGCCGCCGATCAGGGCGACCTCTGGGAGAGCCTCAACGACACCCGCAACAGCCTGTTCCGCACCCTGCCGTCGAACTGGACGAGCGCCACGGTCCGCCTGTCCTTTGCGCCGACGCAGAACTACCAGCAGGCCGGCCTCGTCGTCTACCAGGACGACGACAACTACGTCCAGATCATGCGGACGCACGACAACGGCCAGCGAGTCGTATTCGCGCGCGAGGACGCAGGCGTCGGCCACAACCTGCGCGACGTCGCCGAAAGCGCGACGACCAACTTGACTCTGCGGCTGCGCAGGACCGGTCCGTTCGCACCTGTCGAGGCGTCGTACTCGACCGACGGCGAGACGTGGACCTCTCTCGGCAGCACCGAGAAGCGCTTCACGACCCCGCGACTCGGCCTGGTCGTCGGAGCATCTCCCGGGGGGTATCCCGAGGCGGATTTCGCCGCCGTGGACATCGAGACCGCGGACGAGCCGTGGCCGTGGGTGGACGTGCTTCGCGTCCGCCCGAGCAGCGGCAACGCTCCCGGGCAGTTGGTGTTCAATGCCACCGTTGGGCAAACGCTGACCACGATCCAGAAGGTCAGTCTCGTCTCCCAGTACGGCGAGCCGGTCGCCTGGACGGCAAGCGCCAACGCCTCCTGGCTGCAACTCAACGCGACCACCGGCACGACGCCCGCCAGCATCGAGACGACGGTCAACACCGCGGGCCTCGCCGCTGGCGTCTATCAAGGCACGATCACGGTGAGCGCGCCTGAGGCCTACCAGGGCGTGCAGCAGGTGGACGTGCGGCTGGTTGTCAACCCGGCCTCTCCTGTCTCCGTCTCGACCTGGAAGGACGGCCGTCGCGGAGCGTTCAGCGTTTCGACTGACGACGGGGCCTCGTCCGGATTCGCCGAGCTCGCGGCCAATGGTCTGGCGGGCACGTTCGTCATGAACGGCACCGTTCCGCCTCCCGACTACCTCGCGATGCATCAGGCGGGCATGGAGTTGGGCGCCCACCTTGTCAGCCACTACTGCAACGCGGTCGACGAGCCGACCATGCGATCGGAGATCGAAGACAACATCGCCGGCTTGGACGCCGGAACTCCGTTGACCGAGGACGACATCGTCACGCTCGTCTGGCCGTGCGGGTTCACCACGCCAGCCTCGCTGATGATTGCATCGGAGTATTTCCTCAGCGCCCGTGGTTACAACATCAATCAACTCGAGGACACGACGCCGTCGGACTTCATGAACGTGAAGAGCTTCAATTCTCACGAGCATGAGCCCTTCCCCCCCGGTGATTTGAAGACGATCGTCGATGACGCCGAGTCCACGGGCAAGTGGGCCAATCTGGTTCTGCACGAGTTCACCAACGATGACGGCGCGATCGCGTACTCGAAGACCAAGGACGTGTGGACGGCCCCCATCGGCACGATCATCAAGTACATCGCTCTGCGGGACCGCACGGTTATCAACAACGTCACGCAGACTTCGAACTACATCCGATTCAACCTCTCGCGCCTCGCGATCGCCCCGACGCCCCGCCGCGGGTTTGAGAGCGCCATCAAGGCGACCGACAAGGTGACCTTCAAGGTCGATGTCAGCTCGGCGCCCAGCATCTCCGGGGTGACGGTCGGAGGCCAGTCGGTGCCGTTCGAGGTCCGCCGAAGCGGTACGACCAAGACCCTGTTCTTCTCCACGTCGGTCGGCACGAACCCGCAGACCGCGCAGATCAACATCTCGCAGATTGCCCCGCCCTATCTCGAGGCGTCGCCCCGGACGCTGAACTTCATGACCACGCAGGGCGTTTCGCCGAGCCCGCAGACGTTCACCATCTCCAACGGCGGCGGCGGGTCGCTGCTCTGGAGTGCGTCTGTGGGTGGGACTGGCCCAGCGTGGCTGTCGGTCTCCCCCTCCATCGGCCTCGGTGCTCGGACGGTCACGGCCAACGTGAACGCCGGCTCGTTGGCTCCCGGCACCT
>CALALQ010000454.1 GCA_937925595.1 uncultured Demequina sp.
CCTACCGCGGCGCGGGTGCCGTCCCGCAGCTCGACTTCGCGGCGGGCGTCCACCGCGCCGTCGAGGATCAGGTCCGTGCGGGCGCGCTGATTGAGCGCCTGGACGGATTCGTTCGAGTCGGTGACCAGCACCGTCGCCCGGCCGGCTTGCCAGTCGGCGCGCCATGCGGCGTAGGCGGCATCGATCATCGCCTCCGTCTCACCGCCCTGGATGCGGCCGTGGTCCAGGTAGGTGTCGATGACCTCGACGCGGCCGTGGCGCAGGCCGAGCGACGCGGTCTTCTCCCATTCGTTGGCGAACCTGTGCACGTCGACCAGCTCCGGGGCATCCTCACGGTCGTGGACGAGCAGTGAGAACGCGCCGCCTGCATCGACGGACTGGAGCTGTGCGTAGTCGCCGACCAGCAGCACCTTCGCCCCGGCCTCGGCCGCGAGGTGGGTGATGCGGTCCAGGGACAGGGTGCCCGCGAGGGAGGCTTCGTCCACGATGACGAGCTGGCCCTTGCGGAACGTATCGCCGCGGACGAGGTGGTTCTGCCACCACTTCGCAGTGTTCTCCGTCTGGATGCCGAGGTCATCGGCGAAAACCTGCGCCGCGACCGCGGACGGCGCGAGCCCGACCACGCTGCCAGCGCCGTGCTCGTGCTCCCACATCCGCCGCAACGCGGACATGGCCGTCGTCTTCCCAGCGCCGGCCGGCCCGACCAGGACATCGACGATGCGGCCGGAGACCGCGATCTTCGCCAGCGCAGCGGCTTGGTCGTCGCCGAGGGTGTGCCCCTTTCGATCCGGGCGCGCCGCGATCCGTTCGATCAGTGCGAGCGGCACGGTCGGCCCGGTGGTGGTGCGGGCGCGGTCGAGGAGTCGGTCTTCGGCCTCCAGCAGCGCCTCGGAGGAGAACGCGGCGGAGTGCTTCGGCCGGAACACGCTCGTGCCATCGGCTCGCTGAAACACGGCGGGGCTCGTCGCGAGCTCGGGCGGAGTCAGCCGCAGGGAAGCAGCTTCGGCGGCGTCCACGACCAGGCCGACGACCGCCTCCCGGTCTGTGGTGGTTGCGAAGCGATAGCCCATCGTCTGCCGGGCTGCCTCGGCCGTGAGGTTCCACCGTCGCCAGGTGGACCGCTTCTCACCCACGGCATCCACGACCAACTGTCCGAGGGACGCGATCACGTCCAGCGGGATGTCATCGGCGCGGAGCAGCAATGGCGTCTCGTTCGCCGTCACGCCCCGCGCCCACGAGGTCGCATCCGTGCCGAGCAGGCGGCCGGCGCGCCCGCGCCACTCCGAGGTCAGGTCCGCGAGAGACCGGACCTGCTTCTCTGGCCTCGTGATCAGAGTGGCTTGCGCGCGGAGTTTGATGATCGTCGCCGTCGAGGGTTGCCGGCCGTGCTTCTCGACGTACTCGGCGATGAGGCGGTTCTTCTCCGCGTCGATGTGCCGGGAGCGGGATGAGAACTCGGCCACCAGCTCCTCCGGCACCGCAGCGATCGCCCAGGCCGGGTTGCGGTCACGGCCGATGTCGCGGGCCTCCCACTCCACGCCGAAGGCGCGGGTGAGGTGGTCGGCGAACACTGCCTCGTGCAGCTCGGAGAGCGCGACCGTCGCGGCGTGCATCGGCCGCCCGTCGAGAGAACGCCATTTGCCGTCGAGGACGGTCTGCACCTTGTTCGAGATGACGACATGGGTGTGTAAGTGCGGGTCGCCCGCGCGGGAGTCGTAGTGGTCGAACGCGGTCGCGATCAGGCCCCGGACACCGACCTGCGCGACGGCGCCGTTGCGGGCGGTTGCGCCGGTACGGGTGGCTGCAACCTCCCGCTCCATGAACGCAACCACCTCCGCAACCGCCGCATGATGCGCATCCGCGATCAGCGCCTGCGTCCCCGCATCCGCAACCGCCCATAACACCGAAGCGGACTTCGGAACCGAGAACGTGAAATCGTATCCCGCGACGGCGCGGCGCGTCCCGTGTGCGGCTTCCCCGGCCTCGATCTGCGCGAGCGCCTCGACACGTGAGACCGGCCCGAGCGCGGGATCGAGCGCGGCGGTGCGCTCCTCGACACGCTCGGCCACGGTCTTGTAGGCGGGATAGGCCAGACCGAGTGGGTCACCCGTGACCGGGTTCCGGCCCATCCCGACCAGGAGCTGGGGCTCGGATTCAGAAACCTGATCGCCTTCCACAATCAGCCCACCGAGCGCAGCGACGCCCGTGCCGAGCCACCGGCCCGGCGGACTGCCCTCCTCGGCGTAGTAGCGCGTGAGAGGCGTCGAGAGCGACCTGTCGCCGTCGCCGGCCGCGACGGTACGCAGCAAGTACCGGTAACCATCACCCGCACTCATCAAGCGCATCGATACCGTCACGTGCACAAGGTGTGCAACCGCAGTAACTGGCGACGGTGCCCCTATTGATGCTCAAGCCTCGCTTCGCTCGTAAGGCTCTGGCGCCGACGGCAGTTCGTCGGCTGACTTACCCGCCTCGATGCCACGCCGTCGCGCATCAACGGTATTGAGCGCAGCAAGCACCTCGTCATCTGTCCTTTTCCGAGCCCTCCATGCAACTAGCACTCGTCTGACTGCGGCGTACTCAGTAGCCTGTGCGTCCTCGTCCTTGATGAACGTGAGTTCGTAGAGCACTTGTCGCGCTCGCTCGGCAACTTTCCGTTCGTTGCCTGCCGTCAGCACGATGAGCGCTTCGACAGCAGTGTCTATGCCTGCTCTATCCGGTCCGGGCGGGGGCATCTCGATGGCGCTAGGGACCCCGATTCGCTGTGTCGCGTTCACGCTGTACGCCTGCAGCTCGACGCGCCATCTTCGGAGCCGATCAGAGTACTGCTGGATCTCGCGAATGAGCGCGACAACAGCGAGATCAATCTCTCCTTTGCGTCGGTTCGACACCTCGTGCCGATACAGGGCGATGCTGACGACTCCCGCGACGAACGCTCCGATGAGAGTTGCAATCAGTGTTGCCAGGAAGCCGTTTATGTCGAACCCCGTGAGCTGATCCGCGATCCGGTCAAGCTCACAACTGATCGTCGCGGGTGCGCAGTCCATAACTCGCAGAGTATCGGCGAGAGAGTATGGGTTATCGCTTCTACGCCCGCGCGTCAGCGGCACAACCTGTTCCCGCGACGGGCGGCTCTACCTCGACTTGCAAGACGCGTGGTGGCTCTGAGGCGAGGCCGGAGACGAGGTCTCGGGAGGGACCGGGTCGGCTGGCACGAGGCCGGGCTCCGGAGGCGGCGCGAGCACCTGGCAGGTGACCAGCCCGGTCAAGAGCCGTAAGCGGCGCCGACCGGATCACCGATCTGCCGGAGTCCTCATGCACGAGCCCAACGACGAAAGCACCGCCCGTCGCCTGCGAGTCGGGTCGCTGTTCTCCGGCTACGGCGGACTCGACCTCGCCGTCGAGGAAGTCTTCGACGCCCGCACCGTCTGGTTCTCGGAAATCAACGAGCCGGTCGGCCGTGTCTTCGCCCACCACTGGCCCGACGCCCCGAACCTCGGAGACATCACGGCCATGAACTGGAACATCGTGGAGCCCGTCGATGTGCTCTGCGGCGGACTCCCCTGCCAGGACGTCTCCACGGTCGGGAAGATGGCCGGCCTGAAACCCGGCACCCGCTCCGGGCTTTGGTCGCACATGGCGACGGCGGTCGAGACCCTACGGCCCGAGTACGTGGTGATCGAGAACGTGCGCGGGCTGCTCTCCGCACCCGCGATCCGGCCGGCCCCGGAAGGAGACGACGATGAACGACGCAACCCCGAGCTCGCAACCTCCGGCGGTGCAACCCTTCGCGGTCTGGAACCCGACCCGTTGGGTTTGGGAGACGAGCCAACCCGACCTTTACGGGCACTTGGCGCCGTACTCGGAGACCTGGCCGACCTCCGGTACGACGCGCGATGGATCGGCCTTCCCGCTTCCGCAATCGGCGCACCACATCCCCGGTTCCGCATTTTCATACTCGCCCGGCGCGCTGTTCCGAACACCACTAGCCTCGGACTCCGCCAGGGGTGGCGAGACGCTGGTGCAGGTCAAGGCGCGTCGCGGCACGATCGCGCTCAGCCATCAGGTGATCGACCTCGTGACCCGGCGCGGACGCCAGCCCTCCCCGGAGGCGGCGTTCGCGCTGATCGAGGAGCTCTTCGACGCTGGGGACGCTACGCCGGAGCCATCGCCCGATGGGAGCGCATCACCGGCAGGCCCGCTCCAGCCCCTGCGATCCTGAACGAGCGCGGACCCGCTCCCGCTCCGGCGTTCGTGGAATGGCTGATGGGCCTGAGCGAGGGATGGGTCACCGACTCTGAGTACGGGCTCACGCACGCTCAACAGCTCACTGCGCTCGGCAATGGTGTGACACCGCGACAGGCTGTAGCGGCTCTCCGAGCACTCACGCAAGCCTGCTAAATGCCAGGCTGTCCGCCACGGGCGCATCGCCGGAACGGCTTGGTCCGGTGCTCAGCCGCTCGAGAAGCCGACAGCGAGTTGGATTCTGCGCCTAATCGCCTGGCGTCGCTTGTTACGAGGCCCACAGCGCCTCGGTGGGTGACATACGCGCAGCACGTATGGCAGGGAGGAGGCCTGCGATGGCTCCGATGACCAGTGCGGAGCCGAGCCCGCCGGTCCAGGCGAGCGGCGGGATGACGACGAGCCAGCCTTTGCTGGTCGCGTAGACGACGGTCGCGAGTGCTCCGACCAGCACTCCGATGGCTCCGCCGATGAGTGAGAGCAGGATCGCTTCGTTGAAGAACTGAGTGCGGATGTGTCCTCTGGTGGCGCCGAGTGCGCGACGCAGGCCGATCTCGCCACGCCGTTCGAGGACCGAGACGATCATCGTGTTGGCGACGCCAACAGTTCCGACCAGCAGCGAGATGGCACCGAGTCCGAGGAATAGCGAGTTCAGCGCGCTCTCTGCTTGGGCGCGGGCGAGCAGGGCGTCCGAGGGGCGGCTGACGGCTACTTCGTTGGGGTTCTCGGGGTTCGCGGTGCGGGCGAGGAGAGCGTGAACCGCCGCGACCTGTTCGGTGTCTGTGCGCACGTAGATTGTGGTGGGGTGTCCATCGAAGCCGAGGTAGTTCTGCGCGGCAGCGAACCCGACGAGCACGGAGGAGTCGATCTCCGGCGCCAGGGTTGCCGGGGCCAGGATGCCGGCGATGGAGAACCATTGCTGCTCGATCCAGATGCGCGCTCCTGGTTGGACGCTGGTGATGCCGAGACGCCGCGCCGCTGTGGAGCCGAGGACCACGACGGGAAGCCGCCCGGTGGCGGGGTTGAGGAAGTCGCCGTGGGCGACGGCAGCACCGATCGCGTCTGGCAGTCCCGGGGTGGCGGCGCGCAGGGCGAGGCTGTTGGTGTTGACGGCCGGGATGAACGGGTTGCGGTAGATGGGGATGTCGATCGCTGCGGTGGACTCGACGTCGGTCACGTCGGCGATCCGGCCGATTCGGTCTGGCGCATCGACCGGGAGGGCGGCCGCGTCGCCGAAGAGGTCACGCCCGGCGCTGACGGTGAGGAGATTGGTGCCGAGCGAGTCGATCTCGGCGAGCAGTCCTGCCTGCGACGAGGAGGAGAGTCCGAGGACGCCGACGATTGATGCGGTACCGATCGCGATCCCTAGGGCGGACAGCGCGGCGCGGACTTTCCGGGTTCTGATGCCGATGCTGCTGACGCGGAGCACGTCCCGCGGGCGCAGCCGTCGTGGCGAGAGGTCGTCGTCGGTGGTCATGCGTTCTCCTTGCGGTGGTCCTGGATGGTGTCGCTGACGATGCGGCCATCGAGGATCTCGACGCGCCGGGGCAGGCGGGCGGCGATGGCGAGGTCGTGGGTGATGACCACGATGGTGGTGCCGCGCCGGTTGAGGGCGTCGAGGAGGGCGAGGATCGCGTTCCCCGTGGTGCTGTCGAGGTTTCCGGTGGGTTCGTCCGCGAGGACGATGTCGGGTTCGCCGATGAGGGCTCGGGCGATCGCGACGCGTTGCCGCTGTCCTCCAGACAACTGCGAGGGGAGAGCGTCGGTCCTGTGCTCGAGGCCGACCTGGGTCAGCGCTTCGCGTCCTAGCCTGCGGCGGGTGCTGGCCGGGGTTCCCGCGTACAGGAGCCCGTCGGCGACGTTGTCGAGCACGCTCTGGTGCTCGTCCAGGAAGAACTGCTGGAAGACGAATCCGATGCGCGCTGAACGGAGGGTGGAGAGCTGCCGGTCGTCGAGATCGGAGGTGTCGCGGCCCGCGACGCTGACCATCCCGGCCGTGGGTCGGTCGAGGGTGCCCATGATCTGCAGCAATGTCGTCTTGCCGGATCCGGAGGGGCCGACGATGCCGACGAGCTCTCCCGGCTCGATGGTGAGGTCGACGCCGCGAAGGGCGGCAACCGGCGGTTCGCCGGGGTAGGTGCGTGTCACGCCGATCAGCTCGATGACGGGGGTCATGCTGCAGGCACCACGACTCGCTGGCCAGCTCGAAGGCCGTCGCCGGAGACTTGGACGAGTCCGCCGGCGCTGTCGAAAAGGCCGAGCTCGACGGTGACAAGGCGACTGTCGCCGCCGGTTTCGAGCACTTCGACCGCGTATTCGCTGCCGGCGAGAGCGAGAAGGGCGGTGACCGGGACGGTCAGCACGTCCTCGACGGTCTCGGTCGTGATCGCGACGAGCACCGGTGCCTGGTCCAGGCCTGCGGCGGTGCCCGGATCGGTGAGGGCCGCGCGCACCGGGACGGTTGCGGAGCCGCTCTCTTTCTGGGTGGCGACCGCGCCGACGTCGGTGACAGTGCCGGATGCGGTGGTGAGGTCGGGAAGGGTGACGGTCACGGCATCGCCGACTTTGACGTGAGCGAGGAGCGAGACGGGTACTTCGGCCTCGACCTGCGGCGTGGTGGAGGTTCCCTCGATGACGGTTTGCCCTGCCACGGCGGGCGCGCCGAGGGTCGACGAGGTCGCGGTCACGCGCACGGCGCTGGGCAGGAACACCACTTGTCCGAAGTCGAGCGTGCCAGACTCTCGCAATCCGAAGGCGGCTTGGAATCTCTTGATGGCTTGCTGGCTGCGCCAGGTGATCTGATCGCATTCGGGGTCGATGTCGAGCCCGTCGGCATAGCCGAGCGTGACCAGGGCCGCGTTCAGCTGCTGGGCGTCGACTCCGGTTGTTCCCCACTCGAAGGCACGCCAGGCCGGGGTATCTCCCGCGAGGAGGACGACCGGTTTGCCGTCGACGCGATACAAGGTGCTGCCGGGCTCGATGACGGTGCCGGGCGTCGGGAGCGCGGTGATCGTTCCGGACAGCTGACCGATCACATCGAGATCGCCCGCATAGCCGAGAGTTCCGCTGACCTGCTGCTGTGCGGCGATGGTCCGACGTTCGACTGCTGCTGTCGCGGGTGTGGGGGCGGAAGCCGCCGGGGCGGGGTTTGAGGGATGCCAGAGGGTTGCGGTGAGGACACCGCCGCCGATGGCGAGGACGACGATGACGGCTGCTGCCACGATGATCCGGCGCCTGCGGTGGGTGCCGCGTGACCGCTCCGGAACCACCAGATCGTCCGCGGGAGGGGGCGCATCCGTCGTGGTCACGGTGCGTTTCCTTCCGTCATGCCCGGCTCCTCGCCACCACCGGGCAGCAGGCTCTTGCAGGCTTCGTGTGCGGCCTGGAATTGCGGTGAGTTGCGGTCGATGGCGGCGCCGTCGCCACTGTCCCCGCGCTTGGTGTCTGGTCCCTGTGCGGGTGCCGGCGGGTCCGGGTAGCCGGGCACGCCCTCGTCGCGCATGCACTGCGCGTACCGCAGCACAGCCTGGTAGTCCTCGTCCTGCACGTGGGACCCCTGGGTAGGCAGCAGTGGTGCGCAGGTCTGCTCCGCGTTCCGGTACTGGTCGGAGTCGATCGGGACCCCGAGTTCGTCCGCGACGACGTCGAAGCCGCCATCCGAGTCAGGGTCGGGAAAGCCGGGGACGCCGTTGTCGCGCATGCACTGCGCGTACGCCACTGCGTCCGCGGCTCCAGCTGGAGTGCTTCCCCCTGCGGAGTCCTCGCCCGACGGCGAGCCGCCGCCGGGCGCGCACCCGGCGAGAAGGAGAGCAACGGTCACTGCGGCCAAGACTGCGCCTTGCGCCCTCGTCCGTGCCGGCGGTGTTGATCTGGTCATGTCGGTGAGTCCTTTCGGTTCGGTGATGCTCCGTTTCTAGGACCGGCGTGGTTTCGGGGAGGTATCGCTGCGCACGACCGCGTTGCGTCTTCTGGGCTTCTACATAGGGACGGTGAAACCGCTCCGAAACCGGATTGGGCGCATCCTGGAGGCATGCGGATATTGGTGATCGACGACGACACAGAGCTGGCGGATGCCGTGTCCGTCGGGCTGCGGCGGCGGAACATGGCCGTCGATGTCGCCTATGACGGCTCTTCGGGTCTCGAACGGGCCGAGCTGAATGACTATGACGTGATCGTCTTGGACAGGGATCTCCCCTCCATGCATGGCGACGATGTCTGTGCGCGGCTGGTGGAAAGAGGCGGTCGCAGTCGGATCCTCATGCTCACGGCGGCGGACTCCGCGGGAGACCTGGTGGACGGCCTGGGTCTGGGCGCCGACGACTACCTCGCCAAGCCGTTCGATTTCGCCGTCCTCGTCGCGCGTATCGGCGCACTGGCGCGGCGCTCCCAGCCTGCGCACCCCCCGGTGCTGCGTGTCGGCGACTTGGTCGTCGACACCGCCAGGCGACGAGCATTCCGACACGATAAACCGCAAGATCTGACACCAAAGGAGTTCGGGGTGCTCGAGCTGCTGGTGACGGCAGGGGGACGCACGGTCTCTGCCGAGGAGCTCCTCGAACGTGTCTGGGACGAGAACGCCGATCCCTTCACCAACGCCGTCAAGATCACGGTGAGCAGACTGCGGGCCAAACTCGGCGATCCACCCGTGATCGAGACCGTCGCAAGGTCCGGCTACCGGGTGATCGTCTCATGAGGACTGGACCTCGCGGCCGTCCACGTCCCCGGTCGAGGCACTTTCGACTGCCGATCAGGGCGCGACTCACCGCGCTCTACGCGGTTCTCTTTCTGGCTTGCGGCGCGACAATGCTCGCGATCACCTATGGTCTTGTCGACCAGACGACCCGATCGGAGTCGCTCACTCTTGTCCAGCCCGACGGCACCGGGGTGGTCGTCGACGTCGACCTCGACGGTGCTCCGCCGCTCGGTCAGCCGGAGACGACGGGCGACGGCCCAGGGCTGACGCCTCCGGGTCTCGACCCCGCCGAGCTTCGCGACCACGCGGCGCAGCAGCACACCCAGCGGATGCTCACGCTGCTCGGCCAATCCGCGATCGCGCTGGGCATCATGACGTTGGTCTCGGTCGTGCTCGGCTGGATCGTCGCCACCAGAGCGCTGCGCCCTCTCCGCGCCATCACGGCGACGACACGACGTATCACCGCTGAGAACCTCGACGAACGCCTCTCCCTGGATGGCCCCCGAGACGAGCTCACCGAACTCGGCGACACCATCGACGGATTGCTCACGCGATTGGACGGCTCGTTCCGGGCACAACGCATGTTCGTCGCCAACGCGTCGCACGAACTCCGCACACCGCTCGCCCGGCAACGCACAGTGGCCCAGGTCGCCCTAGACGACCCAGCCGCCACAATCGAATCCCTTCGCACCGCCCACGAACGCGTGCTCGCGGCCGGCGCGCAGCAGGAGCAGATCATCGACGCCCTACTCACTCTCGCGAGAGGACAGGCCGGAGTCCGCAGCTCCGAACCCATCGATCTCGCCTCCCTCGTTCGTGACTGCCTGGCTCACAGCCAATCGCCCGCGAAACAACAGAACCTCACGCTCGATGCCAAGCTCTCGCCCGCATCCGTGGTCGGCGACCCCCGGCTGATCGAGCGCCTCATAGCAAACCTGCTCGACAACGCGATCCGCTACAACCGCCCCGGCGGCTCCGTGCACATCAGCACCAGTACCAGCAACGGGATGGTCGAGCTCAAGATCACCAACACAGGAGACACCGTCCCCGAGGAGTCCGTCGACGCCCTGCTCGAACCGTTCCGGCGTCTCGACCGCGTTCGCACCTCGCACGCGGACGGGCACGGGTACGGACTCGGACTGTCCATCGTCCACGCCATCGCCAGGGCCCACCGTGCGACCCTTGACATCCAGCCGCAGCCGGGCGGAGGGCTCTGCGTCTCCGTGGCATGGGATCGCGGAGCGTGACGACGCAGGCTGAATCGGCCTGACTTTCGTTCCGTTCTTCAAGCAAGGATGGAACTCGATGAAC
>CALALQ010000455.1 GCA_937925595.1 uncultured Demequina sp.
TCCGCGAGGGTGAAGGTGTCCTCGGCGGCGTGCATCTCGAGCGCGGCGTAGGCGTCGGCCTCCTGCTCGTAGACGAGCTCAAGGCGCCCCGAACGGGGCCGTGGCGCGATGAGGGTCACGGCGATGCCGCCAGAGATGAGGTCGTGGATGATGTTCTGCGACTGGCGCTCGGTCTGATAGCCGTGGACGATGAGCGGGGTCGTCGTCTCGGAACTGGTCGTTGCGGTGATCACGGTGCTCATACGCGCTGACTCCGCGAGTTGTATGCGCCACCGGTGCTGGCTTCGTAGATGACGGTGCCGCGCAGTGTCGGCGGCCGGTAACGGTCCACGTTGCGGCTGTCGACATTGAGCTTGAGGCGGATGTCCTTGCGGGACAGGCGCTGAATCTTGCCGTCCGCGTCGCCATAGAAGCGGTCCATGTCCTGGTGCGCCTGCTTCGTCTTCGCGTCGACTACGAACTCGGTGCCGTCCGGGAGCTTGATCAGCTCGTTGCCGAACTCATCAATCTCGCGTGTGGCCGACTCGGCTTTCGCGGCGGCATCGAGCAGGAACTCTGAGGTGATGCGCTTGGAGTTCGCCGCGGCGTTCCGTTGCTCCTTGGTCGCATCGGTGAGCGCGTTCCACCGGTCGCGCAGCGAAGACGCCTCATCGGAAAGGCTCTTGTTCTTGCCATAGATGGAGTCGAGGTGCGCGTCCTCGGACTCGAGGTACTTGTTGATCTCCTGCTGCACGATCGCCTGCGACTGGAGGTCACCAGCGTTCGCCTTGATCAGGATCGACTCGTCAAGGTGCAGGGTCTTCGCGTCCTCGCGGAGCTTCTTGTACTCGTCAGCCCGGTCGGGGTTGAACAACAGGTCGTTGGCTTCGGCGATGAGGTGGGCCACGTCGAGGTAGTCGCGGCCGTCCTCGGCGGCTCCTCGGTATGCGGCACCGAGACGGTCACGCAACTCGTCTGCGGCCTCTTGCTGTTCTGTGAGGCTCTGGGTGATCGCTCCCCACCCGACGGCACCCGCGGCCAGAGCGATTGCGCCCACGATGCCCGCGGGGCCGGTTCCGGCGAGCGTGGCTGCGAGACCACCGAGGGTGTCCTGGCCGACCTGGCTGAGGTCGGTGAGGTCGCCGCTGAACGACGAGACGGCTTCGCCGAGGTTCTGGCCGATCTCCTGCTGGAGTTCGCCTGCGCCGTCCTTGATCTTCCCGAAGCCCTGCGCCCCGCCGTCGCCCACGTCATCGAGGGCGTTTTCGGTCTTCTGCGATTGGCGCTGCGCGTCCCGCAGGGCGTCTTCCAGGGCGTCGAGCTGGCGGGCTCCATCGCGCCCAGAGTCTTCCGCTGCACGACCTACGTCGTCGACGGCGCGCTCGGTGCGGTCGGCCTGGCTGTCGATGTCCTTGAGGCTGTCTTCGATGCCATCAAGGTCGCGGCTGCTGCGGCCTGCGTCGCTCACTGCGCGTTCGAGGTTCTCGAGTGCGCGTTCGCCATCCTTGGCGCCCTTTGCGATGTCGGACGTGTTGAGCCCGATATCGACGATGATCTTCCCGCTCATCGGCGCAGCCTCGCTTCGAGCATGTCGTGAGCGGTGCGGTACACGGTCTGCACCCACAGCGCGGCGATGCGGGGGATCATGTCGGACGCGGTCGGGTAGACGACGTAGCCCTTCGGCTTGAAGTTCCAGAACTGCGCCGCGGTGCGGCGCCGCACGCGGTGCTTGCCGCCTCGCCGGTTCCTGCGGCTGTACTCGTTGAACTCGTTGCGCCGCGCGCCGAACTCGGTTTCGCGGGTGAAGTTGTCGGCTCGGTCTGAGCCCGCCACGAGCCGGGCGCCGCGATCAGTGACGTAGACCGTGGACGGCTTCACGAGGCGGTCATGGAAGACAGGCGCGGGCGCACGCTCAGCCAGTCCTTTACGCCACTCGGGCGCGATGATGGACTTGCTGTACGCGCGCGTCGTCTTCGCCACCTCCCGCGGCATGGTTGCCATGACTTCGATAGCCGCGGCTAGGCTCGGCGACCGGCGGGCGTCGAGCTGCACGGCTTACTCCTCGACCGGAACGAGCGCGGGCTTGCCGGAGACGCCGAGGGTGACCGTGGCGACGGCGACGGAGTCCACGGAACCGCCGATCGCACCCGGCGTGATGATGACCGTCGCGGTGAACGAAGGGCCGCCTGCCTTGGGAACGAAGGTCATCTCGACGGACTCGCCCTCGTTCTCGAACAGGTACACGGAGAGGCTGTTCGCCGTGCTCCAGTCCTGCGCGTAGGCGAGCGTGCAGGTCCAGGTGGCGGTAGTGCCGAAGCTGTGCACGCTGGTGGGCGTGAGGCCCTTCCAGGTGACGGTAGAGGCAGACGGCACGAATTCGACCTGTGACACGTGTGCCTGGTAGTCGTCCGCGCCGACGGTGAGCGTCACGTCGTTGAGGACGATGGGCTCGACGGTGATGGTGGCCATGGTGGGTTACTCCTCGGTGAAGTTGATCGGGAACGAGAGGGTGATCTGCCAGCACGGCAGCTCCGTATTGGGGAAGGTGCCTGGCGTGGCTTCGGCGCCCTGGCCCGCTCGGTTGCGGAACAGGCCCGGCAGCAGCTCGAGCAGAGCGTCGTCGAGGGCGTCGGCGGTCGCCTTCGCGTCCTGCATGGCGGGGTGCAGGAGGAAGAACGCAGCGTCGACCGCGAGGGCGCCGAACGTCGCACCGGGGCGGATGGTGCGGATGTCGCACATGACGATGGGGCGCTGAATGTCGCCGGGGTTCTCCGTGTAGTCGACCGCGTCCCAGCCCTCGGGGATGTAGTCGCTGAGCGACGCGAGGATGTCTGCACGCCAGCTCATCCGACCGACCCTCCGAACACGGTGCGCGGGCGCAGCCGCTGCTTGATCGACCAGTCCAGCGGGAACACGGTGAGAGCAAAGCCCTCGCCGTCTGCGCCGATCCCGGCCGACGGGTTCACGGTCGCCGCATTCCAGACGTTGCGCGCGTGCTGACGCTGAGCCCACCTGTAGCCCTCGGGGACGGTCTGCACCTCATAGGGCTCGCCTTCCTCGGGAGTGACAGTTTCGGTGTTCTCAGGGTCCAGCGGAGGGGCGTAGGCGAGGATCTCCAGGCGTGCCACCTCGAGCAGCTCTGCCAGCACCGCGTCGTCTGCGGGCGCGCCGAGCCATGCCGCTCGCGCGGTCTCGGGTGTGTGCCAGGTTGCCATCGCCTACGCCCCGTGGATCAGGCTTCGCCGTCGTCGTAGGTCGCGGTGTCCACCGACACGATCGCGGCCGCGTTGTGCGTGAGCGAGGCCCAGTAGGCGTAGACGGCGGGGTCGATCGAGCCGTTGTGCGGGTCGACGGCGTCCACACGGATCACGCCGGGCTGCGTGTAGAAGGTGATCGCGGGCTTCGCGCCGACGATGACCTTGCCGGTGCCGACGGCGCCGGGGAGCAGCTTGAAGCCCTCCATCTCGCCGGAGGTGAGGCCGAAGCCTGCCTGGAGGTAGGCGAGCACGTCGTTCTTGCCGGTCAGCACGATGTCACGCCACAGCTCGGCGGAGACGATGCCGAAGGTCGGCAGGTTGTCGGTGGCGATCACGCCGAGGGCGGCATCGACGATTCCGGCGAGACCGACAGGGTAGGGCTCCGAACCGGCGTAGAGGATGCTCGAGACCGTCTTCGCGGTCGCCGCGCCGGTGATCGCGGCGAGCGCCTTGGCGTCGATCTTGCGCGCCACGTCCTCGGTCTGGAGGCGGAAGTAGGACTCGATGACGCCCTGGTCGCCGAAGTCCTGGAAGCGGCGGTCGATCTTGTGTCCGCCGGCGATGCGCTGCGCGGTGGTGGTCACGGGCTCGGTGTCGACGGCCGCGCTCGGCACCTCGGACACGTTGCCCGAGTAGTCGCCGACAACAGGCTCGGTCGTCCAGCGCCAGCCGTCCACCTTGAAGCTGGTGAGCGTGCCCTGGTTCAGCAGCGGAACGAACTTCTGCTCGTAGGGCTGCCGCTTCCAGAGTTCGCCGACGTAGCCGGGCTGCTGCACGTCGGCGCCAATGGTGACGGTCGACGGGCCGGAGTGCTGGATGTTCGCGATCGCGAACAGGGCACTGCGGTCGCCCGTGCGCTCGGCGGTGGCGATCGCGGCGAACAGGCCGCTCGCGCTGGTGTCGACGGTTCCTTCGTTGCCCGCGGGGCTAGCGACGCCCTCGGGCAGAGTCGCGATATCGGTCACGACTTCCTCCTTGTCTGCGGTCTCGGCCGCATCGTTGTCCGCGTCGGGCGTTTCCTCGGCGGGGGTTTCGGTGTCTTCATCCGCGACGCTCTCGGCGAGAGCGAAGAGTGCCGCGGAAGCGAATGCGCCCTCGGTGACGAGGGCTGCGCCGGTGAGGCGGGCGCGCGTGCGGTCGGCGGCGAACCGCACTTCGGCGCTGAGCTTGCGGAGGTTCTCGCGCTGGCGGGCGAGCCAGTCGTCGGCCTCGTCGGTATCGGCGAGCTGGAACTCTGCGACGACGCCGCGCTCGGTCTTCTCGAGCACGGTGGCGCGGCCGACCGGGTCGTGCCGGTCGTGCTCGCGGTTGAGCGTGACCACGGACGGGTCGCGCGGAAGGTCGAGCGTGTCGGCGCTGAACTCGATGTCGGTCTGTCCGGTGCTCGCGGTGCGCGACTTCTCGCCGAACGGGACGAGCAGGCCGCGGAGGGTGCGTGCGTCGGGGTCGTAGGTGAAGTCGCCGAAGGTCTCGAGGTCAGTCATCCGAGGGTTCTCCGTCCGGTGCCTGCTGGGTCTGGTAGGTGATGTCGAAGCGGACGCGCTGGCCGCGGGGCATCACGTCGTCCATCGACAGGCGGTGCTCGAGCGGGGCGGTCCAGTAGCGCAGCGTCTGCTCGTGGAACGACGAGCGCTGCCCCTCGGCGGTCGTGTAGGTGAGGGAGGCGGTGGCCGTCGATCCGTCGAGCAGGGAAGCGGGGATGTTGGTCTGGTTGGCGATGTCCAGGCGCACGGCGTTGCGGCCCTGGATGAACATGGCCGAGTCGTCGATCGCGTTCGGGAACTTCGCGGTGATGCCGTAGGGGACGAAGCCGACCGCGGCGCTGTCGGGGTTCTGGCGGGCGGCGCGCCACTTCGCGAGAAGGTCGGCGACCTCGCTCTCGCTGGCGACTTCCTGCTCGGTCTGCTCGAACAGCGTCGGCGGGATGGGGGTGCGCACGCGCGCCTGCCATGCGCGCTCGATCGCGCGGGCTCCGCGGATCGTGCCTGCGGCCGTCTGAAGCAGGCCCTCGCCGGGGCCGGGGATGATGACCACTTCGTTGGCCGGGGCGGGCTTGTTGTCAACGAGGACGCGGCCGCTCGCGTCCACGTCCCATCGGTGCTTGGGCACGCGGACGAAGTCGATCGGGTAGCCGTCGGCGCCGTTCTGCCGCGCCCACAGGCTGACGCCGTAAAACAGGAAGTCGTCGAGGGTCGCGGCGAGGCGGTGCCACGGGCTGAGCGGGCCGCTGGTGCGGTACGTCCAGGTCGGCTGCGTGGCCAGGCGCTCCTGCCCGCGGTAGGCGACGAGGGGGAGGTCGGCGACAGCGCCGACGATCAGTGCGCGTGCCCGCGAGACGGCCGGGACTTGGAGGGCCGTCTCGCGGGTGACCACGGACTCGTCAGGACTGAAGTGCTCCTGCCACGCGAGCATGGCGATGTTGGAGCTGTCCGACCAGGGGGAGACGAGAGCTGATCCGATCGCAGGGGCAACGGGCTGCGGTGTCCGCGATGTCAGAAAGCTCCAGAGTCCCATTCCTTCCACGCTATTTCGCTAAATGTCACATTCAGCGGGGTGGTGCTGGGCAGACTGCTAAAGATCGGCGTTGAGCGCGCGGGCGTCGACCTTGACGGCTGTGCGGAGGAATTGGTCGTCATACGCCTTCAGTGCGAGCGCCCACGCCTCCAGCGGTGTCGGGTCGTCCTCGGCGAGCACGCGACCGAAGCTGAATCCACCGACGCCGATCTTGCGAGCGACTGCGGTACGCGCGGCCTCGTTCATCTGGCCTTGGTTGTAGTGGACCGCGTTGCCTTCGTGAACGTCCCGCACCAGGAGAGCGGCGGCGGTCTTCACGTCGTTGGCGGTGGCGGGCAGCAGCTTCGGCTTGGGGCGTGCGCGCTCGAGGTGCTCGGCGATGGTCCGCGCGAACCCGAAGTGCGGGTCGTAGGCGGTGGCCATGCCGTACTTGCCGAACAGCTCCTGGAGGCGGCCGGGGACGGCGGTGTACTCGGTGAGGGTGTCCAGCAGCAGCCCGTGCGCTTTGCCCGCGGTGTCGCGCCACGCGGCCACGATGCTCGCTCGCGGCAGTTCCGCGTGGACCGCGTAGGCGAGCCCGAACCGCGATGGCGGGCTCGGCAGCGGGGCGTCAGTGCCCGCGTCGGCCCACTTGTCGGTGCGCAGGATGGTCTTGGCGCCGCCCACGTCGCCGAACACTCCGAGGTACTCGCGGGCGAACCGCGCGGGGCCGAGCTTCAGGTAGCGGGCTCGGATCTTGTCGATCGGCGTCAGCCCTGCCGCCACGCCCGGATGCGTCGCCCACACGAGCGGCTCGACGGCCTCCCACGTGTCGAGCATCTCGATCGGTACGTCGTCGCCGATGGAGTAGAACGCGACCGCGCCGGCCGGGTCGTGCAGTGCCTCCCACAGCATGTTCCCGTCGCGGTAGTCGCCGGGTGTGCCCGCGTAGATCACCTGCCCGTCGCGGGTGTCCATCGTGGCGAGGATCGCGCCGTTCAGGTCGTCGCCCTGCGCGAGCGTGGCTTCGCCTGCTTCGTCCACGAGCACGAGGTCGTAGGCGGATGCGCGGAAGCTGTCGCCGATGGGCGTCTCGACGAAGTACTCGGAGCCGTTGGGGAACTCGATGCCGGTGCGCGAGTTGCCGCGCAGCGTCTTCATCGGCCGGGTCTTCGGGTCCGGGTACACCCGCTCGATCGGGCCGAGCACGTCCGACAGGAACACCCCGCGCGCCTTCGCGCCCTTCGTGGTGAGCGTCATCGCCGCCCGGTAGTCCTCGCGGAGCATCAGCCGCCCGAGGATCACGGCCTGCGTGCTCGTGCTCTTGGTCGCGCG
>CALALQ010000456.1 GCA_937925595.1 uncultured Demequina sp.
CTTCGTCGTCGGCGAGGTGATCAACGTCAACGGCGGGGCGAACGTGCCCTGATCCCCCCTGCGACGGCGAGGAACCGCGCTGTCGTTTCGGCGCATGGCGAGAGTCCACAAAAGTTGGACACAATCCAGGTTCTGGCTGCTCGCGCCGACGTCAGGTGGGTTCAGTAGTCGGCACGGATGATGCGAGCGTAGGCCTGCTCGACACCGTCGAGCCCGTCGAACATCACCTGGAACTCGGTGTCTGCGGGCAGCGATGCGGTGTTGTACGTGGTCTGGCCGGTGCAGGAGACCGTGCCGGAGGTGATCTCCTCCGCGTCGGCGTCTGCCGTGACCACCCGGTACATGGTCAGTGCGGAGGGGCTGACGGAGGTGCACGCGGCCTCGACCGCGTACTCGATGCCCAACTGGCTTTCCGCGAATGTCGCAGACCGGCTCACCGCAGCCCCGCTGCCTCCCGACGCGTACTCGACGCGCGCCAGCTCCTTCCCGCGGTCTTCCTCCGGGATGGCGAGGACCGCGGCCGTCGCCGCGACCGATGGCGTCTTCTCGGGGGTGGTGGCGACCGGGGCCGGCTGAGCGGACCGTGACTCACTGTCCGGTGCGCACCCAGCCATCAGGATCATCCCGGCCAGCAGGACCGCTGTGGCGCCTATCGACTGCTTCATGAACGCTCCCTGCTACTTCGCCGTCGGGTCGAACATCTTCACCCTGTAGGTATAACTGCTGGACTTCGCGCCCTTGATGCCGGTGACTTTCACCGTGTACGACTTCGTCTTCTTCCCGGCCGGCGGCTTCACGCCGGAGACCTCCCACACGAGGGTATTGGGGCCGGAACCAGGCTCGGGCCGGTAGGTCTTGACCTTCAGCTTCTTGCCGCCGGTGGTGACGGTGACCTTCGCCTTTGAGAAGTCGACGTCACGGTTCGACTCGGACAGCGACCAGCGGCCCCACGGTTCCAGCTGGGACGGGAACCACCCCTTCGACGGCCACTCCATCCATTGAGGCCTGGCGTTGTACTTCGAGCTGTACTTCCCGTCACGGTCGACCACGACGATGGTGTTCGCAAGCGACGTGGATCCGGTGCCCATGATGCGGGTCTGCGGCTGCATCAGCCACCTGCGGTGGCCGACGGCGGTGTTCCATGCTCCGTCGTCGAGCATGTACCCGGTGGCGGCACGGCCGCTGACAGCACCCCAGCTGAGGTTGCCGGTGGACGCGGCATCGTAGCCGTCCTTCGTCCAGCACTTCAGCTTCTTCGACGGCATGTGGTCGAGGCGGTTGTTCGCCTGCTGGATGAGGGAGCTGCGCAGTGCCTTCTTGTTCAGCGTCGAGTTGAGGTAGACGCCGTCAAGCTGATTGAGTGCGCGGACGAAGTTGATCGCATTCAAAGTCGCCTTCTTGGACTTCGCCGACTCGGTGCCGACCTTGCATCCGGACACCTTCCCGGTCCAGCCGGGCTGGACTTTCTCCGCAGGGGCGAGGATCTTCTTGTACGCCGCCTTCACGGACGCTTTGCTGGCGGTGTTCAGCAGCGTCATCTGCTTCGACTTCGACGTGGAGGTGACGACCGTCTGATAGCCACTGAGTTTCGCGGTGACGACGACGTGGACCTTCTTGCCCTGCTCGCTGGACGTCACCTTGTACGAGCTCTTCTTCGCCCCGGGGATGGGGAGGTTGTCGGCGTACCACCGGTATGTCAGCTTCGCGCCCTTAGTCCAGGTGCCGGTTGCGACCTTCATCGTCTTCCCGAACGCCGGGGTGCCTTTCAGCTTCGGCTTGGCGCCCTTCATGAGCTTCTCGGTCGGCTTGCTTGTCTTCGTCAGCCTCTGGATGCCGTCCTTGGTTCCGGTGACAGCGACGGTGAGCGTCTTTCTCAGTTGAGCAGAGGTGGGCCGGAAGTTCTTTGATGTCGCCCCGGCGATGTTCTTCCCCCCAGCAGCCCACTGGTAGGTGAGCTTCGCGCCCTTGTCCCATGTGCCGGTGTCAACGGTCACGGTCCCGCCGACGAACACGTCGCCGGTGACTTTCGGGGTCGCCGCTTTCGCGAACTGGGCCGGGCCAGTGGAGTGCTGGGTGATGGTGCCGGTGAAGTAGATCCAGCTGTACTCGTCCTGGTTGTCCCAGTCGATGGATGTGAAGTGGATGGTGTGGCTGCCTGCCCTCGGAAGCCGCCAGCTCTTCCCATCGGCTGCGGTGACCGCTGTGCTGCTGCTGAGCTTGAGGGCGGCGCCGTTGGGCTTGCGGAGAGGGCTTGCCTGGGTGGCGCTGGTCGCAATCGTGGGCAGCTCGATGGCGGAAGTGACGCTCAGGTTCTCGAGCGTCGGGTGTCCGGCGACAGGTCGCAAGTCGGTGACCCTCGTGTCCCGCGCGTCCAGCCACGTGAGCTTCTTCAGCTTCGCGATGGGACTGATGTCGGTGAACGGCGAATCGCTGGCGTCGAGCCGTTTGAGGTTCACGAGGTGCTCGATGCCGCCGAGGTCATCGACGCCCCAGACGGACAGTTCCGTGATGGCCTTCGCCTCCGACGGGTAGACCGGGTCGAAGTACCGGCGGTCTGACCCGAGCACTTCGTTGACCCGCTTGTGAAGATCGGAGTCCGCGAAGGCGATCGGTGTCTCCGCTGCGACCGCCGGCGAGGCGGCGACCGCCCCGGCGAGAAGCAGCGCGGCGGCAGCGAACATGGCGGTGACTCGACGTCCCGTCGTGCTGTGTGTCATGGGGTGGCTCCCTGGGTGAAGTCAGCTTCAGCGTATCGGTGGCTGGCGCACGGACAGCACAGAGGGCCTGGTCAACCACAACATCCGCAAACTGGCCGCCTTCTTCCGCGACAAGAGGAAGGAGAAAACACGCACCACACCGGGGATCCCGCTGCTTCGGCGCCGCGACTGTGTCCGGGCAGACAATTGCGCCAAGGGCACCCTGCCCGGCATAGCGCGGGCGTCGCGCCAATCTCCCCCGCGGCGCGAGGATCGGCTCATGTTCGTTTCGCGTTCCCTTAGGCTGAAGCTCCGCGGCGCCATCAACGATCGGAAAGCCATGACGAACAGTTCACGCATCGACCTGCTCGAGGTCTCCGTCGGCGGATTGTCTCGAGATGAGTTGAGAAGTGCGCTCACCTCGCGGGGCGTCCTTGTCAACGTGCACGCGGAAACTCTGCTCGATTCCGAGGCCTTCGACCGCGAGGACATTCGCCCGATTGCCGTCACAGAGCGAACAGTCGCAGAACTGGGTCGTCCAGACGGTGCGGTGCTGTCAGAGATCCTTGAACTCGGACGCCAGGAGGGTCTACTGCTCTGCCCTGCTGACACCGGTCCCTATCTGCGTTTGGCTCTTGCAGACCAAGCGTCTTCGGCAGACGCAGTGATGTCGTCGGGTAAAGCACCCGACGGTTCGCTCACCGTGGCATCGGAAGCGTTGAGCGATGACGTCGATTATCCGAAGGGTTTCTATCTTCGGGTCGTCGAGGGACAGCCTTGGCTGCGCGGCTATCGCTGCGACGACGAACACATCTGGTCCCCGCAAGACCGGTTCGTTTTTCGCGCACCCTCGTCCTCACGCTGAGCGGGCCTGTCGGCGCTCGCTCAGCGACCGACTCTCCGCGGCGGCGGATCAGTGGCTCTGATCGGCAGAGGCGGCGCGAAATGGGCGCCGTAACGAGCGCGCTGAGGTCACCTGATGGCGGCCGCTGCGTAGCGGTCAGCGAGCGTCGCGAAGGCCTCCCGCAGCTCGGGTGGGCCGATGACATCCATGGGTGCTTCGAACCGGCCGAAGGAGGCGGCGAGGGAGCCCCAAGACCACGACCCCGATTCCAGGATTGTTCGGTGTGGGCCAGCCTCCTTTGCCACGCCATCGCCGACGAACGGCAGCACGGCATCGATGGGCAGATCGAGAATCACCGTGCCTCGGCAGGCCCACTCGTTGGTGGCGGAGCCTTTGAATCTCGCAGACACGAACTCGTCGATGTCGCCGCCGGGGATCTCACGTCGCTGAAAGCGTGGCCCGGTAGGGGCGCGCGGTTTGATCCGTTCGACGCTGAACAGTCGCCAGTCGTCGCTCTCGAGGTCCCAAGCCAGGAGGTACCAACGGCCCTGGGCGTTGACGAGGTGGTGCGGCTCGACGCGGCGCGGCGGAACGGATATGTCGGAGTCGGGCTCGCCCCGTGACAGGTAATCGAAGCGCAACGTCGCGCGGTCGCGGATCGCCATGGCGAGCTCGACAAGCAGCTCCAGCGGCACCGCGGTCGGCGCGGAGCCGCCCGGGCGCTGCGCGATGGCGACGATCTCGAGCGCATCCAGGCGGTGCCGCAGTCGCGAGGGCATGACCTGCCTGATGGTCGTCAATGCACGAGCCGCTGCCTCATCGAGGTCGGCCCCAACGGCTGTGGCGGTCTGCAGCGCGATGGCGATCGCGACCACTTGAGCATCGTCGAAGAGCAGCGGCGGCAACTCAGCTCCCGCCGCGAGCCGGTACCCCCCGTCGGGACCCATGGTCGCCTCGATTCGGTAGCCCATCTCGCGGAGGCGCTCGATATCGCGGCGCACGGTGCGGTCGCTGATCTCGAGCCGCTCGGCGAGCAGTGAGCCCGGCCAGTCCCGCCGCGTCTGCAGCAACGACAGCAGATTCAGCAATCGGGCCGTGGTGGACATGTTCGCAAGGCTAACCGCGGTCTAGGACAAAAGCAGACCTACTCATCAGGAATCGTCGATGTCGCGGCGCCGAAGGGGCCTGCATCGACGAACAGGAGCAGTCATGACCATCCAGACGACAACCCACCTCAACTTCCGTGGCGACGCCCGGGCTGCGCTCGAGTTCTACCAGTCCGTCTTCGGCGGCCACCTTGTCCTCAACACGTACGCCGACTTCGGCATGCCGGCCGAGCAGCCCGGTGCCGACAAGATCGTGTTCGGTCTCGTCGCGGGCGAGAACGGCTTCCGGATCATGGGGTACGACGTCCCCGGTGCCACCGGAGGCGGCATCGTCGGCGGGGGCGCCACCCGCCGTGAGAATCACGCCACAATCACCGACCAGGCGCTGTTCGTCGCGATCGGTTCCGACAGCCTCCAGGAAGTACAGACCTACTGGGACGGCCTCGCGGTCGACGCCCTGATCGTCGAGCCACTCGCCGCCTCCGTGTGGAGCGCCGGCTTCGGCATGCTCACCGACCGCTTCGGCGTCACCTGGAGCATCACGGTCTCCTGAGCGCACTGGCCGCGGCCCGGACTCACCGCGTCGCGGCCACCGCAGGAATACACCCGTTCGGGTACTCGAAGCCACAACCAACACAGAAAATGCGAAGGGCGCTGGCCCAAGCCGGTGCCCTTTCTCGTTTCTCCCGGCCTCGTTCGGCTGTGGATGAATGAAAGCACGCCGCGCCGGCACCGGCTACCGTCGCAGGTTCGGTCCGCTTCGACCGGCGCGATCGGTCTCCGACTACCAGCAGAGGATGTCATGCGCTATCTCTGCGTAGCCCTCATACGCGGCTCGTGACCGACACTTTCCGTCACCATTGAGAGAGGACCTTTCCCCGTTGAAAAGCATCGCATCGGACAGCATTCATTCGATCTCGGATCTTCCACCCGGCGTAGTCGTTACAGCCCTCCTCGCTGGGGTCGCGCTCATTGGTCTGCACGCATGGCTATCGCGTCGAAACCCAGTCTTGCTGGGGCTCGTGGTACCAGTGATCTACATCGCTATCGCCATCTCTATCTCGGTCGCCACGCCGCTCACCGGAGGGATGATCGCGGGGCACGTCATCGCGCTTGTTGGCCTGTTGGCGATCTGGTGGGCCGGAGAGGGTACGCGACAGCGACGCAGAGGCCCGTCTGCGCCAACGGAGTAACCCGAGCTTCGACGGAGCAGGGTCTGAGGGGCAGGATTTACTGCCGCTCAGACCCGGCCGAGTGAGTGCCAGCGTCGGTCCAAGTACACGCGCAGCACCTAACAGCGACCTCACCCTTCCCCGCGCGGCCCTTCAGCGTCGGCCGGAGAAGGCATTCGCGGGCGCACTCCCACGAGAGTGGGAATCAGTCGGGACTGCTGAAGGTCTTGGTGACTCTTCTCGTTAGGCCGCGGATGCGGCTTGTG
>CALALQ010000457.1 GCA_937925595.1 uncultured Demequina sp.
CACCGGCGTGCGCGCCGCACTCGCGTGGAGCCTTGAGACCGCGAAGCTCGGCCGTCAGCACAACAACGCCAACGTCATCGCCGTTGGAGGTCGCATGCACCCCATCGAGGAGGCGATCTCCTTTGTCGACGCGTTTGTCGCGGAGCCTTTCAGCGGCAACGACCGTCACCAGCGCCGCATCGACCAGCTCGCCGAGTACGAAGCGCAGCGATAGGCCGACGCTAGAAGTTCAGCGGGCTGATCGGCAGCTCCGTGCCGGCGAAGGCGTCGGAAAGGGTGCCTACCGCGTCGGCGCTGCCGGTCACGAGCCCGGCGGCGGCGAGCGAGCGGATCGTCACGCCGCCAAGGTAGGCGGCACTCAACTCCTGAATCGAGATGGTGACGTCGGCGAGTGCCGAGGGTGAGGTCTCTTTCGTTGCGTGAGCGGTGCCGCCTGCGATCCGCAGTCGCCACAGACCCTCGTTCGCCGGGAGCTGCTTGTCCGTGACCGCGATGGTGATGTCAGCGTCGGCCCGGTAACCGCGGGCGGCGAGCGCCCCAGGGATGTCGAGGATCCGCACCCACAGGTTGTCGCGCATCGCGAACTTGGCGCTGCGGACGTCCTGCATGAGCTGGACAACGGGGGAGTCCGGAGCGATGTTGCGCATGCGGACCGTCGCCACCAGATCCAGATCCAAGACGACGCTGAGGAGTCGACGCTCCGCGGCGCCGGTGGCCGCCGCCCATGTCCACATCGAGAACTCGCCATTGGGCATGCCGTTGTCCCATGCGAGCTTGCGGTTGAAGATCGCGAACGCGGCCGGGCCGGAGCTGTCGAAGACCGTGGCGAAGCGCAGCTGCTCGGCACGATCACGCCATTGCTCGGGGTCGATGAAAAGGTCGCGCATGAGCGGCTCCCCCACGGTCGCGTGAGCGCCGGGCCGGGTGATGCGACCCAACACCTGAAGCATCACGTCGGCATGCTTGGTGATGTCTGCATTCTCGAGCGTGAGCTTGAGGTCGTCAGAGCCGCGCACCTCGCGAAGTGCCGGTCCGCGTCCGCACGTCATGGTGTACATGGGACACGCGAGTCCATAGCCGAAGCGCTGGTAGATCGCGGTCTCTGCCGCGTACAGGGTGCTCACGACCTCGCCGCGAGCGAGCGCTCGCTCAAAGTGGTCGTCGATCATCTGGGTGAGCAGTCCGCGCCTGCGGTACGCGGAGTGCACGCCCACCCATGTCAGCCCCGATGTCTTGACGGTGCCCCCACCGGGGACGCGCATCTCATACGGGTGAGAGGAGTGGCACGCGGCGAGAGTGCCCGGTTCGCCGAGGTCGGGATCCACGACCTCCATGCCGCGAGCGCGGTCCCACGGGACCACTCCCTTGAGTTCTTCCTCGGTGGCCTTGAGCGGAGTGTTGAGGAATGCCCAGCCGTCGACTTCGAGCATCTCGCTCGAGCGCTCGTAGGGAATGTCAACCTTGCGGAAAGCGGGAGCAGTCATGTCACCACTGTGGCACCCGGACCCACCTCATAGCGAGTCCGCACGGGCGACGCGCGTTACGCGGCGCGAGCGGAGTCGATCGAATCGCGCAGTCGCGCGTACTCAACCTTGATGCAGCGGTTCTCGACAGTCGTCATCTGGGACGCGCGGGCGATGCCCATGGCCTCCTCATTCACGACCCCCAGCTGCAGCCACAGCGTGCTCGCACCCAGCACGGAGGCCTCGGTGGCGATGGCGGGAGTGAACTCGGAGCGGCGGAAGACGTCGACCAGGTCGGGCACAACGGGAAGCTCGGCGAGCGACGCATAGAAGCCGTGGCCGCGGATCTCCGCGTCCTCGGGAGCCGCGGGATTCACGAGGTACACCTCGTACGGGGTGTGCTCCATGAGCCACACGGCGATCTGGTGGCTCGTGCGCGACTCATCAGGAGACGCGCCAACGACAGCAACAGACGTGGTGCGGGCGAGCACCTCCGCAAGCACAGCGTCGGCCGGAGCCTGACCGCTCGTGGGTACCGGGCACGCCTCTGCGTCGAATCCCGTGATCAATTCCATGCCCCCTTCAACCTGTCGTTCGGATCAATCATTCCATGTCCCTGTGCGGGGTATATGCCCAATTGCTACGGTCATTAATCATGAACAGTCGCCAACAAGGCGGCCAGAACGGAGGCAGCACCATGGCGAAAACGCCAGCGAAGACCACCGGCACTCCCGACCTGGGAATCAAGGAGACAGACCTGAAGGAGATCACCGCAGGTCTGGCCCAGACTTTGGGGGACACCTTCACGCTGTACGTGAAGACTCAGGGCTACCACTGGAACGTCACCGGGCCGCACTTTCGATCCCTGCACCTGACGTTCGAGGAGCAGTACATCGAGCTGCGCAACGCCGCGGATGTCATTGCCGAGCGTCTGCGCGCCCTGGGTCCGCTCGCCCCGGGCTCCTTCGCGGAGTTCACGGAGGTTGCGACCATCAAGGACCACCAGCCGGCCGCTGACGCCACGGAGATGATCTCCAACCTGCTCGCCGACCACGAGGCGATCGCTCGCACGGTGCGTCCCCTTGTGGACGTGGCCGAGGAGGCGGGAGACGGGGCCACGGCTGACCTGTTCAACGCTCGCCTCGCGGCCCACGAGAACGCGGCGTGGATGCTGCGCTCACTGCTTGATTGATTCCGCCCGACGCTGGACAGAGAACCGGCCCCCGCCCATCAGGACGGGGGCCGTTCTCCATGGCGCGGCTGAGGGGGCACGCCAGGTCATATCGCCCAAAACGGGCACATCACTAGTGAATCACGACTTCGCCAGAACCTCTAGATGTAATACATCGCGGGTTCGTGGGGAACGTTCGGATAGTCGGGCACCGGGTGGTGGTGGGAGTCGCCCATGTCCACTGCGGAGGCCGCGGTGTAGGCCTCCTTGGGCTTGGGGTGCTCTCGCACCACGGCGGGAATGCCGATCGCGGTGGCGCCGTCAGGCACGTCCTTCACCACCACAGCGTTGGCGCCGATGCGTGCATCAGAGCCGATGTGGACCGAGCCCAGCACCTTTGCTCCCGCGCCGATCACGACGCGGTCGCCCACCGTGGGGTGGCGCTTGCCGGGGCTCATCGTGGTGCCGCCGAGCGTGACGCCGTGGAACAGCAGCACGTCGTTGCCGACGATCGCCGTCTCGCCGATGACCACGCCCATGCCGTGGTCGATGAAGAGGCGGCGGCCCAGGGTCGCACCGGGGTGAATCTCGATCCCGGTGCGACGCCTGGCGTACTGCGACCACAGCCGCCCATATGTCTTGAACCCGTGCGTCCACAGCCAGTGGGCAATGCGGTAGTGCCACACGGCGTGGACTCCCTGGTACGACGCCACGATGACAAGCCACG
>CALALQ010000458.1 GCA_937925595.1 uncultured Demequina sp.
ACGCACCCGCCACGGCAGGGGAAGGCGCGCAAAGACACCGCGGCGGCGGCGCGCATCCCCGGCGCGGACGCATCGGTACCTGGGTGGCATCCGGTGGCCTCTCCACCTTGCTCCTCGCCCTTCCCGCGATCGTGCTGTTCACGGTGTTCGCCTGGGGGCCCATCCTGCGCGGCCTGACGCTCGCGTTCCAGCAGACGAACCTCGTCACCACCCGGTGGGTCGGGTTCGAGAACATCGCCAAGGTGCTCGCCGACCCGCTCCTTGCGACGGCCATCGGCAATACGGCCCTGTTCGCGGGCCTGGCCCTGGTAATCGGGTTTCCGGTGCCGGTGCTCTTCGCCGCGGTCATGGCCGAGATGCGGCGGTCGCAGCAACTTGCGAGCGTTCTCGCCTTCCTCCCGGTGATTATTCCGCCGGTGGTGTCGGTGCTGTTGTTCAAGGTGTTCTACGACCCCCGTGACACCGGCCTGCTCAATCAGATCATCGGGGTCTTCGGCCTCGGCCCGGTCGGGTGGCTGCAGAACTCCGCGACAGCGATGCTCTCGCTCGTCGTCGTGGTCACGTGGTCGGCGTTCGGGTCCGCGACGATCATCTACCTCGCCGCGATCACCACGATCGACCGCGCGCTATACGACGCGGCGGAGATCGATGGGGCCTCGATCTTGCGCCGTTTCTGGCACGTGACACTCCCGCAACTTCGCGGCACGATGCTCGTGCTGCTGCTCCTCCAGATCATCGGCACCTTTCAGGTGTTCACCGAGCCGTTCCTGCTCACCTCCGGCGGCCCCAACAACGCCACGGTCACCGTGCTCATGCTGATCTACCGCTACGCCTTCGTGTACGGGAACTTCGGCATGGCCACTGCGCTGAGCGTCATGCTCGCGCTCGTGCTGGGAATCGTCTCGGCCGTCTACCTCGCCGTCACCCGACGTTGGAGTGCCTCATGAGCGTCATTCCCCCTCGAGCCGTCGACTCCGTGGAGGAGCCGCAGACCCAGGCTCTTATCGTTCACCGCCGATCGAGGAGGGCGCGGGAAGAGCCCCGCGACCGCTCGTCGATCTCGGTCGCCGACCTGCGCTCGCCGCGGGTGCGCGGCATCCGGCGCGTCGTCATCGCCTCCGTACTCGCCTTGCTCTTCGCGATCTCGGCCGGGCCGCTGCTCTGGCTCGCGAAGGCGTCCGTCTCGACCACCGCTGATATCAACGCCGACCCGCTCGGCTTCTGGCCCTCGGGCATCCAGTGGCAGAACCTCGGCGAGGCGTGGGACAAGATCGGAGTCGGGCGCTTCTTGCTCAACTCGATCCTGATCACCACGGGCGAGGTCGTCGTCGCTGTGGTCGTATCCACCGCCGCCGCCTACGTCATCGCGATCCTCCGGCCGCGGTACGCAAAACTGCTCTCGGGTTACATCTTGGCGATTCTGTTCATCCCGGGCGTCGTCTCGCTGGTGCCGCTGTACCTCACGGTGATCGACTTGAAACTGCTCGACACGTACTGGGCGGTCTGGCTCCCCAATGCGGTGAGCGCGTTCAGCGTCCTCATCATCGCGACGTTCTTCCGCACGATCCCCGCCGAGATCTTCGAGGCGGCACGCGTCGATGGAGCGGGGCCGTTCCGCATCCTGATCTCGATCGTGCTCCCACTGAGCCGTCCGATCCTCGGCGTCGTCGCGCTGCTGGCCTTCACGGCATCGTGGAAGGACTTCCTCTGGCCGCTGCTCGCGCTGCCGTCCACCGACCTGCAGCCCTTGTCGGTGGCGCTGGCGAAGGTCGCGCCGACCGCGGATCAGGCCCTGCTCCTGGCCGGGATGTTCGTCACCGTCCTTGTCCCGCTCCTCCTGTTCATCGTGTTCCAGCGTCAGTTCCTGAAGGGTGCGGGCGCGGCCGGTGCCGTCAAGGGCTGATACCCGACCCAGATCTCGGTTCGAAGGAGAACCCATGTCTTCATCACGACCTCCTCGCATGCGTCTCGTCGCTGCGGCGACCGCCGTCGGGCTCGTGCTCGCGGGCCTGCTGGCCGTTCCCGCGGCCGCCGACAACGGAGTCATCTCCGTCGAGGGCGAGGCTCCCACGTCGACCAACATGACGCCCGGATCCACGACGCAGAACGGCGCGAGCGGCGGTCGGTCCCTGTGGCTGCATACGCTCACCGAGGCTCCGTCCGGTGGGTACCTGGCGAGCTACGACGTGACGATCCCCGCCGACGGCGCGTACACGATCGACGCGACCGCGATCTATCGCAACGTGGGCTGGGCTTCGCCCTTCGAGTACAGCATCGATGGCGGTCCGTTCCAGCCGATCTCTTCGGCGACCGAGCTGGGCACGGTCTCGTCGCAGTTGAAGACCTACCGGCTCGGTGCGGCGGGTCTGGATGCCGGCACCACCACGATCACTTTCAAAGTGACGCAGCGCCGGGTCGAACCCGACACGCGCTACACGTTCTTCGTCGACCGCCTGCAGCTGACGCCCACCGATCGCGTGTGGGAATCGCTGGCGGCGCCCGCCGTACTCGGGGTGTTCGAGCACGGTACCGCGGCGGGGCTCACCGCGACCACGAACGTCACGTCGGCTCAGGCGACGTCTGCGACGTGGCGCCTCACGGACTACGCGGGGAGCGAGGTGGCGACGGGAAGCGCAACCATTCCCGCCGGCGCGCGCAGCGTCGACGTGCCCTTCGGTTCGTCGTTGCCGACCGAGTACTACCGCGCCACCGTCGACAATCCCGCGCTCGGTCCGATCTCGGCCGGCTTCGTCGTGGTCCCGGATGCCGCGTCGCGCCCGTCGAACGAGGGTTCTCCGTTCGCGACCGACGTTTACGGCTCGGGCCTCATCGCGCCGCAGGACGTGACGGCGTTCGCGCGGGCTCTTCGTCTGTCCGGAGTCGAGTGGATTCGTGATCGGCAGAGCTGGAACGACCGGGCGAACCCGTCGCCGGGACAGTTCGACTTCGCCTACCAGACACGGGCGCGCGCCTGGCTCGAAGCGGCGTCGGCGGAGGGACTCAAGACTCTCTCGACCTTCCATCACGCGCCTACCTGGTCGGATGCCGACGGACGCAAGCTCCCGCAGGATCTGCGTGACGCGTACCGCTTCGCCAAAGCCGTGGGGGAGGAGTACGACGGGCTCGTCGAGGGGTGGCAGATCTGGAACGAACAGAATCGCTTCTTCGCCACGAGCTCCGAAGCGCCGGAGAACTACGCCGGCGTGCTCAAGGCCGCGGCGCTCGGTTTCGCCGACTCCGGGGCCGACGCGCAGTTGGTCACCGGCGGCCTGGCCGGGGTGGACCCGCACTATGCGCGACAGCAGTTCCGCAACGATGTGCTCTCGTACGTCGACGGCTACGCTTACCACACGCACACCACCGACAACTATCTGAGCTCCGTCGACGCGCACCCCGATTTCTCGTCGCAGCTCGACGCGGCAGAGCCGTTCGGCGGCGAGCAGAAGGGTCGTTGGGTGAGCGAGGCCGGTATCGCCCTCAGCACTGGTGACACCTCGACGCTGCCCGACGACACCCAGGCTCGCGCTCAAGCTCGCTATCTCGTCACCTCGGCAGTGCAGTCGCTCCACGGCGGATCCACCCACCACTTCTTCTTCATCGGTGCCCCGTACCGCGAGAGCACCATCTGGTGGAGCTCCTTCCGCACCGCGACCGAGCCCATGCCCGCCGTGGCTGCGCAGTCGGTGCTGACGGCACAGCTTCCCGCCGCGTCCGCCGCCGGGCGGGTCGACCTCGGTGACGACGAGGTGTCTGCCTACGCCTTCGACACGGCCGGCGGCGAGGCCACGGTGGTCTGGGCCCCGACCGCACGCACCGTGCACGTGCCCGGGTCGGTTCTGTCCGCTGTCGACATCATGGGACACGATGTCGCCGTCACTGCGGAGGCGGGCGGCGTCTCCGTCACGATCGGCCCCGACCCCATCTATCTGCGGGGATCCTCCGCGCCCGTGAGCGAGCAGCCCGTGAGCCCGGTGGTCCAAGCCCCGTCGGTCGTGGACACGGGATTCGACGCCGCGCACCGCGTCATCGTTCAGCCCCGCTTCTCGGCGACCGCATCAGCCAGTTCGCAGACGCACGGCTACGCGATGGCGACCTCCGGCACGAACCGTGTCGACGTCGATGTGTACAACTTCGGTTCGGCCGCAGCAACGGTCGCGCTCGAAGCCGTCGTGAACGGCGGCTGGACGGTGTCGGGGGCAACCACGGTGACGGTCCCGGCGGGGGGAATGCAGTCGATTCCGCTCGACATCGCCGCCTCGGCCGACCTCACTCACAGCGCGTCCGAACTCAGGTTCACGCCCGTTCTCGGAGCGGCGCGCGGGTCGACGTCGGTCGCAGAACTGC
>CALALQ010000459.1 GCA_937925595.1 uncultured Demequina sp.
GACCAGACGAGCGGACGCGCCGGACACGGTGTACTTCGAACTCGACGCGGTGCAGGTCAAGTACCTCCTCCACCTCATCCGCGAGGTGTGGCCCGAGCGGCACCGGAAGCGGTATCCGGTGGGCCGACGGCCCAACTACAAGCTGCTCGCCGACTACATCCTCATCACGCTCGGCACCTCCGAGAGGACCGCAGAACCGATTGCGATCCGGTTCCAGGACGTGCGGTTCGAGGCGGTGGAACAACCGGATGGAAACCTCACGATGGAGGCGCTCGTCTGGGTCGGCGGGACGATGGTTCGCACCAAGTCCCGCGGCCTGTTCCGCCAGGACTCACCCAAAGCGGAGCGGCAGAAGCGTTGGGTTCGCGTGCCGAAGTTCGCAGCGAAGGTACTGAGCGAACTCGTGGCGTGCCACGTTCCCGACCCCCAACGCAATCCAGACGACGTACTGTTCACGACCGAGCGCGGACGTCCGCGCGACCCCAGCGCCGTCGGCGAGTTGCTCAGGATGTTCCGCCGCGAGTTCGAGCCGGAACTACTGGCTATCGGGGTCGACGCCGAGCATCTCACCTTCCGCAGCCTCCGCAAGGCGGTCGCTGCGGCGGTATCGGACACGGCTGGCGTCGAGGTCGCACGCGACCTGCTCGGGCACAGCAGTACCGACATCACGGAAGGGCACTACGCGAAGCGTCCCGACCTCATCGTCGAGGTCGCGGCTGACGCGCTCGACGAGGCGTTCGCGGGCATCGACGCATGAACTGTAAGGCTCAAGAAGGGGATGCCGTATGAACACTTGTATTGTCCAGAGTGTGCAGGTGGAGATAGGATGGGGTCATGACCATGACGAGCTTGACGATCAACCCCGAGGATGTGCGCTCCAGCGCCGGGGCACGCCCGGCGTGGCTGGAGCAGGTCGCCGCGTATGTGCAGCAGGCGGCAGCCGATGGGGAGACGGTGACGCTGACGGCGAAGCGCCGCATGATGACCCCCGAGCAGGTCGCCGACGCGATGGGCGTGTCTCGTCCTACCATCTCGCGGAAGATCAAGGCGGGGGAGATTCGCGCGGTCAAGGTCGGCAATCGCAATCGCATCCCCTACGAGGAGTTCGAGCGGTACTGGCGCAAGACGATGGGCGACCTCGTGGAGCTGACGCGCGATGAACTCCGTGACGACCTCTTCGGCGATCAGTGAGCTGACGCGCGTTCTCCTGGACGCGAACATCATCGCTAAGCCCGTCACTCGGACGCTGCTGGTCGTCGGCGGGGTGCCGAGCGGCTTCCGCGCCTTCTGGAGCCGGGCTGCCGAGCGGGAGGCCCAGGTGCACATGCGCCCGAGGGCGTTGCCGCCGTCGAGTGTCCGGGAGCGATTCGACGTCTTGCTCGGGCCGACCGGCACGGGTGCGGAACGCTTCGGAGGCACGAAGGGCGCGGATCGGCAGATCCTTGCCGATGCTGCGGCCGCGGGCGCGCGCTTCCTGGTCACCGAGGATGTGGACGACTACGGGCTGGACGACCTTGCTAGCGTCGGCATCTCGGCGACGAACCCCGATCTGTTCCTCGCCGCGCGGCTCACCCGCGATGCCTACTCGACGGTGATCGACCTGTTCGTCGAACGTCAGCTCAACCCGCCGACCACGCCCGCGCAATTCCACGCCGCCATCGCCAAGAACCACCCGCGCCTGTTCGCCGCGCACGCGGACCTCTACGAGGTCGAACCCGAACACGGCATCCACGGCGAGCCGGAGGTGATCTTTCGCGGCGCGCGCTGCCTGCGTTGCGAGCAGATCATCGCCGACCCCGCCACGATCGTTGACGGGCTCGGCCCGGAGTGCCGCTGAGCTACAGCCGCGGGGCGTTGCCCCGCGACGCGGCCGGGGGCGTCGCGGGGACGAACGGGGTCGCGGGCTCACGACCCGCACCCTCCCGCGACCCGAGGTTCGGTTCGTAGGCGCGCACTGCTTCGATGGTCAGCTCGACGCGCTCGGACTCTGGCGCGGTGGGTTCGGGTGCCGGTTCGTCCTGCATCGCGGCGAGCTGGGACTCGACGCGGGCGAGGTCTTCCTCGGCGTCGGCGAGGGCCTGGGCGTGGCGGAATGGCTGGCCCAGGCGCTGCTGGGTGTCAGCGACGGTCTGCTCGGCTTCTGCCAGGTCTTCGCGGGCCTGGTCGAGGAGGGAGGGGATGCCGCTGACGCGGTTCTCGATGCGCTGCACGAGTCCGAGCCCGGCCTCTAGGAACGACTCCTTCGGCATCGTGAATCCCGAGCGGGGCACCTCGGGCAGGGAGACGGTCACATCGAGGGTGGTGAGCCCGGAGCGGGCCTCGACGTGGATGTCGAAGCCGGAGATGCGGCCGATGATCCCGAAGTCCTTGTGCCCGTACCGGGGCAGCCACTTCAGCCCGGAGTCGCCCATCCACGCGGCCAGGGCGTGCGCGGCGTCGGAGCGGGAGTCGTAGTCGCGCGTGCCGAGCGTGATGCGGAACCTGTCGCCGCTCGTGTCGATCATCCGTGGGGCGGCGGCTTCCAGCCCGCGAATGTCCGCGGCGGCGCGCTCGGCGGACGACCGGGCGCGATTGCCGGTGTGGACGAGCATGTCCTCGTTGCGCTCGTGCGCGCGCTGGAGGCGGCGGAGCCGGTTCACCTCGTTGAGGATGACGGAGTGCTCCAGCAGGAGCGGATTGCCGGAGGCGATGGCCTTGGCCTCTGCTGCGGAGAGCGCGGAGGTGTCGATCTCCTCGATCTCTCGGGCGTTGATCTTGCCGCGCAGGAGCTGCGCGAACGACGCGGCCTTCCGCTCGACCGTCTGCCACATGTAGGAGTCGAAGGAACGCTCGGTGACGTAGCGGACGATCGCCACTTCCTCGTTCTGGTTGCCCTGCCGCATGATGCGCCCGTCGCGCTGCGCGATGTCGGAGGGCCGCCACGGGCAGTCCAGATGGTGCAGCGCGATGGCGCGGGCCTGGACGTTCGTGCCGACGCCCATCTTCTCCGTCGAGCCGATGAGCACGGCGACGTGGCCGGCGCGGGCCGCGGCGAACAGGCGGGCCTTCTCCACGTCGGTCTTCGCCTCGTGCATGTACCTGACCTGCTCGGCGGGGATGCCGCGCTGCACGAGCTGCTGCCGCAGCTCGTCGTAGGCGTTCCACCTGTCCTGGTTCGGGGTGCCGATATCGGAGAACACGAGCTGGAGCGACCCGCGCACCGTGGAGGGCTGCCCGGTCACCGTGTCGAGGTACTCGTTGTCTCGGGTGCGCTCCCAGATGCGGTGGATCGCGTCGGCGGCGACGTCGACCTTGCTCGGCCCGGACGGGTCGCGGGGGACGACCATGCGGATGTCGAGCGCGGCCTTGCGTCCGTCGGTGGCGATCAGGAGCATGTTGTCCTCGTCGGGCCGCACCTGGCGGGTGGCGACCTTCTCGGCGCGCTCGGCGAGGGAGGCGACGTACTGCTCCAGCTCGACGGTCGGCTGCACCGGCACGGTGGAGGGCGCGCGGCTGCCGTCGTCGCGCTGCACGAGCGCGGGCACGGGCAGGTCGAGGTCGTCGGCGGTCTTAACGTCGGCGAACACCGACCACATCCGAAGCAGCTCCTGCCCATTCTGGAACCGGGCGAAGCGGGTCTTCATTCGGAAGGTACTGCCGGTCGGCGAGATTTCCATTTGCGTGACCAGCTCGCCGAACGTCGCCGCCCACGCATCGAACGCGCCAACACCCGCCGACTCCAGCACGTCGGGCCGCAGGTATCGCTGCATGACATAGGTTTCGGTGATCGAGTTCGAGATGGGCGTCGCGGTCGCGGCGGTCACGACCCGCTCGCGCCCCG
>CALALQ010000460.1 GCA_937925595.1 uncultured Demequina sp.
CGGTGGGCGCGACCGGCGGACGCATCCTCGCCCCCCTGCTGCGCGAACTCGATCGTCGTGAGGGTCGCTACGGACTCGAGACGATGTGCATCGGCGGCGGCCAGGGGCTCGCCGCGGTATTCGAGCGCATCGCCTGACGGCCTTCGAATGGTCGCCCTGATGTGACCTACGGTGCTCGCGACGCGATCCCCGTCGCGAGCACCGTACAGTCCGTACGCTCGTGATCATGAGCGATGTACAGATAACTCCACCCACCGAAGCCCCTGCTCCGCCCACGACACGAGCCCGGACCCTCGCGCGTTATCTGCTGGCCGCCTCACTCGTCTTCGCCGGACTGAGCCATCTCTTCTGGGCCCGCAAGGACTTCCAGGCCCAGGTGCCCGACTGGGTGCCGATGGACAAGGACGGCGTGGTCATGGCGTCCGGCGGTGTCGAGATCATGCTCGGCGCCGGACTCGCCGTGGCGAACCGCGACCGCGTCCGTGTCGGCCGCCTGGCCGCACTGTTCTTCGCGGCCGTCTTCCCGGGCAACATCGCCCAGTATCTCGGCAAGCGCAGCGCCTTCGGTCTCGACACCGACCGTAAGCGCCTGATCCGCTTGTTCTTCCAGCCCGTGCTCATCCTGTGGGCCCTGTGGTCCACCGGAACCCCCCGACGCTGACGCGGCCGGCGCCGGAGGGCGGACCTGGTGCCCGTTACTCCGGCGCGACCCGCACGAGCATCTTCCCGAAGTTCTTTCCTTCGAGCATGCCGATGAACGCCTCCGGGGCGTTCTCGAGTCCGTCGACGATGTCCTCGCGATACCTGAGCTTTCCGTCGCGGACCCATGCCGAGGCCTCACGCAGGAAGTCGCCGTACATCTCCTTCACGAACTCGCTCTGGATGAAGCCGCGGATCGTGAGGCTCTTGGTGAGGATCGAGTTGAACAGTCCCGGAAGGCGGTCCTTGCGGTTGAGGTCCGCACCGTTGTACTGCGCGACCAGACCGCACACCGGGATTCGCGCATAGGTGTTGAGCAGCGGCCACACGGCCTCCTGCACCGGCCCCCCGACGTTCTCGAAGTACACGTCGATACCGTCGGGCACCGCTTCCGCCAGCCTGTCGGCGAAGTCCGGGTCGCGGTGGTCGATCGCGGCGTCGAAACCGAACTCGTCGAGCAGGGCACGGCACTTCTCCGACCCACCGGCGATACCGACGGCACGAGCGCCCTTCAGTTTCGCGATCTGCCCGACCGCCGAGCCCACCGGTCCGGTCGCGGCCGCGACGACGACGGTTTCGCCCTCCTTCGGCTGCCCGATCTTCAGCAGCCCGGAATAGGCTGTGAATCCGGGCATTCCGAGCACACCGAGGGCCGTGGAGATCGGTGCGGTCTCCGGGTCGAGTCGGCGCACCGCCGATCCGTCGACGACGGCATGCGACTGCCAACCCGCGCCGGCGAGAACGTAGTCGCCGGGTTCGAGTCCGTCGAAACGGGATTCGACCACCTGCCCGACGGTGCCGCCGACCATGACGTCACCGAGTTCGACGTGCGCGGCATAGGATTTCGCGGTGCTCATCCGACCGCGCATGTACGGGTCGAGGGACAGGTAGACCACGCGGAGCGAGATCTGGCCGTCGCCGACTTCGGGCAGATCCACCACCTCGGTGCGGAAGTTGTCCGGGGTGGGCGCGCCGTCGGGGCGCGATGCGAGAACGATGCGGGTGCTCTTGCCTGCTGTGGATGCACTCATGAGGTCAGTGTGCCGCAGGCGAGAGCCCCGCAAACATGGGTCGGACGGGTCAGGCGCTGTGCTTGGCGTCGCCGCGCGGCGCCCGGTAGTTCGAGAACAGCTGCGAGTGGATGACCTCGGTGTACGAGGGACCGTCGTGTTCGACGCGGCGCGGACGGCCGGCGGACCGATCGGTGCGTGCGGCACCCATCTGGGACGTGGATCGGATCGACATCTCGATCTCCTCTCGGAAGGCGGGGAGAGGCAGCCACCGGCACCGTGCAGAAGGTGCAAAACGGGTGAGCGACCCCTTGGCACATATATACCCCTTCGGTGCCCGTTATGCACCTGTCCTTTTCGGCGAGCCGCGGGGCGATACACAGAGTTGACGTCCCCGAAACCGTCGGACCGGGGAACGACGAAGCCCCCGACCGGTGCGGTCGGGGGCCTTCGTGTGGACGTTGCGGGGCCGTCAGGCGGAGACGGAGACCTTCTCCTTGCCGTCCCCTTCGGGTTCCTTCTTGGCGTCCGCCTCGGCCGCGGGCTCCTTCGCGGCGGCGACCGGTACGGCCTCCTGTGCGTAGTAGAAGTGCGGGCGACGGTGGCCGAGGAAGGATCCGCACCAGGACATCACGGCGATGTAGCGGTTGCGGAAGCCGACCAGGTAGACGAGGTGCACGGCGAGCCACAGGACCCAGGCGATGAAACCGGTGAGCTCGATCTTGCCGACGCGGGTGATCGCGCGGAACCGGTTGATGATCGCCATGCTGCCCTTGTCCCGGTACTGGAAGGGGGTGCCGGGCGCGACCTTGCCGGTGATGATCTTCGCGACGTGGCGGCCGCCCTGCATCGCGAAGGGGGACTGCGCGGGCAGGTTGTCGAGGGTGACCATGTCCCCGATGGCGAAGATGTTGTCGTAGCGGCCGACGGTGAAGTCGGGGTCGACGAGCAGGCGGCCGCTGCGCACGGCCTCGCAGCCGGTGCGCTCGGCGAGGACACCGGCGAAGTCGTTGGCCTGGATACCGGCGGACCAGATGATGGTCTCGGCGGTGAGGCGGCGGGTCTCCTCGGAGGTCGGCGTCGTCAGGGTCGCGCCGTGCTCGTCGATGTCGGTGACCATCGTGTTCACCACGACGTCGACACCGCTCTTCTCGAGAGACTCCTTGGTGTACTCGCTGAGCTTGCCACCGAACGGGGGCAGCACCTTGTCGGCGCCCTCGACGAGGGTGACCGTGACGTCGTCGGCGTTGATGTCGCTGATGGACTTGGCGAAGTAGCGCTGCGCCAGTTCCTTGATCTGTCCGGCGAGCTCGACGCCCGTGGGGCCGGCACCGACGACGATGAAGCTGAGCAGGTTCTTCCGGCGCTCCGCGTCGGTGGTGATGTGGGCTTCCTCGAAGCAGCGCACGATCTGGCGGCGCAGCCGGTCGGCGTCGTCGACGGTCTTGAGCGCGAAGGTCAGGTCGGCGAACTCGTCGCGGCCGAAGTAGGCCTGGCGCGCACCGGTCGCGGCGACGAGGTACTTGTAGCCGAGGGTGTGGCGCTCGCCCGCGGCCTCGTAGACGACGGTGTTGTCGTCGGGCAGGACGTCGACGACACGGCCGAGACGGATGTCGGCGTTGGGGTACTCGGCGAGGATGGCACGCACCGACGGCGCGACCTCACCGGGGGAGAGCACACCGGTCGCGACCTGGTACAGCAGCGGCTGGAACAGGTGCTCGGTGGTCTCCGAGATCAGTACGAAAGGGGTGCCCGCCTTCGCGAGCTTCTTCGCAGTGGCCAGTGCTCCGAATCCGGAACCCAC